>NZ_JAGIPX010000029.1 GCF_017814945.1 Paraburkholderia sp. LEh10 | reverse complement strand
CAACTGCAGATACGTCTTCTTATTCATGCGCGACACTTTAACAAACGTCAGTGTTGCAGTTCAGATTTGAGGCCGCCATGCCATCATGGAACAAATCGCGATCGAGAGGCTGACTGGACTGATTGCTTTTGCGCGTGCCGCATCGCTTGGCAGCTACACGGCCGCCGCGCGTTCGCTGTCCGTTTCGCCATCGGCCATCAGCAAGAGCATTCAGCGGCTCGAGCAGCATTTCGGACTCAGGCTGTTCAGCCGGACTACGCGCTCGCTGACGCTGACGCCAGAGGGGCGGGATCTTCTGGAGCGCACGCAACGGTTATTGCGCGAGGCGGAAGGTATCGAACAAGGCGTAGCCGCTGCGCGCGCGGAGCCGGCTGGAACGCTCAAGGTGACGGCGCCGTTGCCCGTCGGCGTGAACATCCTCGCCCCCGCATTGACGATGTTCCGCCGACAGCATCCGAAAGTGACCGTCGATGTCCGCCTGAGCGATCGTTACGTCGATTTGATCGAAGAAGGCGTGGATGTCGCCATTCGGGTCGGCGACCCCGGCGACACGCGATTGATTGTGCGTCGTCTTGCACCGCATCGGGTTTGCGCGTTCGCATCGCCGGAATATCTGCAGGAGCGAGGCCTGCCGCAGCATCCGAATGATCTCTTGCAGCACGATTGTGTGAACTTCAGATATCAGTCGACGGGGCAGGAGGCTGCATGGCCGTTCAACGTGGGGGGCAAACTCGTTGAATTTACGCCTGCGTCGGCTTTGATTGTCGACGCCAGCGACGCCATTGCCGCGGCTCTGGCCGCGGGTGCCGGAATCGGGATTTCGACGACGTATATCGCTGCGGCATACGTTAGAAGGCGTGAACTCGTACCGGTGCTGCATAAGTTCGCCTATGACCGATTCCATTTACATGCGGTGTGGCCCGAGAGCCGCCGCAGCAATCCGGCGGTACGAGCGTTTGTCGGATTTTTGCAGGACATCTTTCCGTCTCCCGCGCCCTGGGACGTGCTAGTGCAGGCTCATGCTTCCTAGCGCTTGTTGTCAAGGAATACGCGGTCACCGTCGATGGGCGATCCGTCACCACGCTCGTCCCTCGTCGCATCGAATCTTTGCGCCTTAACCGAGCTGCCGGAAATATTTCCATCGCAAAGTCGATAAACACACGCATCTTCCCGAGTAGAAGCCGCCGCGAAGCATAGTAAAGGGAGGTCATGCCCGCGTCCGAATGCAATTCGGGCAGCAAACGCACCGGCTTGCCGCCGGCCAGATCCGGCAGTACGTCGGGAAGCGCCAGCATCGCGACACCCAGACCGAGTATGGCGGCATCTGGAGGCGGGATCGCTCATCACGTGTCGACGGACACCACAATTGTCACTCGTACGATTTCGAACTAGAACCTCTGCTGGAGGCCGAGCATGGCGCCGAACTGGTTGGCTCCTGTCCGAACAGTCCCTAATGCCGCGACCGGCGCATTTCCCTTGTCGCTGTTCATGATGTAGCCAAGTGACATATAAGCCGACGTTCGTTTTGAAAATAGATACGTTGTGCGGGCGACAAAAAGTTCGCGTTGGCCACACTTCGGTTGATGTACCTAAGCGCTTGTACATCTTCAATCAGGTCGGGCCTGATGAAATATTCAAAGCCGAGGAAGAAGATATCGGACTGCGCGTGAACTGCTGCGGCGGTATTTCTCCGCATCCAACCTCCAGCAACCTTTACAGGTCCGACCATCGCGTAGGCATCGACGAGGTTTCGCGTGTCCGTAAACGCACTCGAACTCAACGGTGCCGACGCATTGGGACCGCCGCGCATCACATCGTATGATGTCGCCACCCCGAACTGCGTGGACTGGTAGGACAGCATCGCAGTGTATTGGCGGCACGCGATGAAGTCACCGGGCAATTGGCCTGCGCAGTTGGACGCGTCGATACGGCGCCCGCGAAGGACTTCCCATACAATATTGCGACCTGATTGCACGTGAGCGAACGCGTTGGACCGACTAGAAGCCATGGAAATGCTGCTGACCGCCGTGGACAGGGGAAGCCTGTCGGCGGCAGCACGCGAACTGAAGATCCCTGTCAGCACGCTCACCCGCAAGGTAGCCGATCTCGAGGAGTTGCTCGGAACCCGGTTGCTGATACGAACCACGCGAAAACTGACATTGACCGACGCGGGTATGTCATACGTCGCGGCGGCCCGACGCATTCTCGACCTCGTGCGTGAACAGGAGCACGAGGCCACCGGCGAGTTCGCGACCGCGAAAGGCGAGCTGGTCGTGACTGCGCCCGTGCAGCTTGGTCGCCTGCATGTTTTGCCTGTCATCAATCAGTTCCTCGCGCAGTATCCGGACATCACCGTTCGGCTCCTTCTCTCCGATCGAAACATCGACCTCATCGATTCGCACGCCGACCTCGCCTTGCGCATCGGAGAACTCGCGGATAGCAGCATGATCGCCACGCGCATCGGCTCATTGCGCCCGATCGTCTGCGCGAGTCCCGCCTTCCTCGCCAACCATACGCCGCCGCGCGAACCCGACGATCTCGTGAAGTATTCGTGCGTCGTCTTCAATAGCCCGTATCTGTCGCCGTGGCGTTTCCGCCTTCCCACGACGAACAAGATCTATGTGCTCGGCGTGAAACCCCGGCTCGAGGTCACGACACCCGACGCTGCCGTCAGCGCCGCCGTGGACAATGCAGGCATCACCTACGTATTCGAGCACGATGCCGATGAAGCGCTCCGGAACGGGAAGCTCGAGATACTCCTGCCACAGTTCGAGATCGAGCCCGTGCCCGTCCATCTGGTTCATGTGTCCAGAAATCTGATGGCCATCAAACTGCGGCATTTCATCGACTTCGCGGCGCCCAAACTCAGGCAATCGCTCTCCCGGTTCGGCAAGCAGAAGCGGCACTAGCGCCTTCTCGATTCCTTCAGGCTCACGACTCGTCGCTCTGGTCACCGAGTACCCGATCATTCCGGTTCTCGATGACGTCCTGCGTCGCCTTCGTTGCGCCCGGACCGGCAGCAAACCGCACGTCCCGGTACGTCAGCGCCTGCCCGCCCGCCGCGCGTACTTCCACGGCCGCTACGGGACTGCCGCTAGCATGCTCCACCAAGGTGATCGGCGGCTTTCCATTTGGCCTCAGCCACTTGTCTCCCCATTGCATGAGCGCGACCAGCACCGGGTATAAATCCGCCCCCTTCGAGGTCAAGCGGTAACCGAACGTGTTGGCGCGTTCGGCGACCGGGAAGCGTTCAAGGATATCCAGTTCGATCAAACGTTCCAGCCGGGCCGTGAGGACATTGCGGGCGATACCGAGCCCGCTCTGAAATTCGTCGAAGCGCCTGCTGCCTTGCGTGCACTCGCGAACGATCAGTAGCGTCCACCACTCGCCCACCTCGTCGAGGGCGCGAGCGATCGAACAGTCCATTTCATCGAAGCGTTTTCTATACATGATGGAACGTATCCTAGCCCAGGTTTCGTCACGCAACTTAACCGGATTGTGGGGAACAGCTTCCCGGTTTCGGCCAGTAGTGGGACGCAACGGTGTTGCCTATAGTTGCGTCACGAAACTTAGCCGGCAGTCGTTCAGGGGGAAGTCTCCCGGGATAGCGGCCAGATTCTGGACTACGCGGTTTTCTCCATACGAGAGAGCAAAGATCGATCATCTGACGGGCGAGCTGGGCCACGACCCTCTGCTGTAAAGCCTGTTTCCATAATTAGGAATGCCATGAATACTGAAGTTGATCAGGCCGAGGCGAGAGTGACGACTCCTGCCAACCCGGCGCCCTCCGGCTCTATTCGATGGGTCGGCAAAGGTGTCGCAGCCGCTGTGATCGTCGCCATCGCGGCCACGGCAGCTCACATGCACTGGTCGAGTGCAGCGCCCGTTGCCGCACCGTCGCCTCCGTCGGTTGCCATCAGCGCACCGTTGCAGCGTGATATCGAAGGCCGGCTCGGGTTTCTCGGCCAGTTCTCGGCCGTGAATCGCGTCGACTTGCGCGCGCAGGTCGGCGGCACGCTCGTGCAGATCAATTTCAAGGACGGCGACATCGTGCATAAAGGCGACGTGCTGTTCGAGATCGATCCGGAACCGTATCAGACCAAACTGAGCCAGGCGACGGCCGGACTCGAATCCGCGAATGCCCGGCTGGCACTCGCCACCCGGGAGCTTGCCCGCGCGCACGAATTGCAGCGTTCGGAGGCAGGAACGGTCGAGAACGTCGACCAGAAAGTCGCTGAACAACGAGCCGCTCAAGCGGCTGTCGACAACGCCAATGCGCTCGTTCGCGATGCCCGGTTCGACCTGGATCGCTGCAAGATCACGGCACCGTTTACCGGGCGCATCGGCACACACCTCGTCTCGACGGGCAATCTGGTATCCGGCAGCCGCGCCGGCAGCGGCCCCACGACGCTGCTAGCGACCATCGTCTCGCTGGACCCGATCTACCTGGATTTCGACATTAGCGAAAACGACTATGCCGCCTTCCAGCGTTCTCGTGGAGACCAGAAAGGACCGCTCGCAGACGCAGTGAACATTTCGCCCACAGGCGACAGTGACTATGCGCGCACCGGCACGCTCAACTTTATCGACAACACGCTCGACCGTTCGAGCGGAACCATTCATGCGCGCGCAACGATTCCCAATAGCGACCTGTCGCTCACACCCGGTGGCTTCGCACGCCTGCGGCTGGCAACGACTGCACCGCAACCGGCATTGCTCGTCCCCGATGCCGCCGTACTCCAGGATCAAACGGACCACATGGTGTACGTCGTCGGAGACGACAATGTGGCCACGCCCAGAAAGGTCGAGATCGGCGACCTTCGCGGCGGTCTGCGCGTGATCCGATCTGGACTTGCCTCGACCGACCGGATCGTGATCGACGGCATTCCGTCTGTCCGCCCCGGTTCGAAGATTTCTCCGCACACCGGTGCGATCCAGTTCTCGGCAGAGCACGGTGACGAAGGAGCCAAATCATGAAACTGACTCACTTCTTTATCGAGCACCCGCGCTTTGCAGCGGTGCTCAACATATTCGCTGTGCTCGTCGGCCTCGCAACCATGATGAAGCTGCCGGTGGCCCAGTATCCGAACATCGTTCCCACCACCATCCAGATCACGACCTCGTATCCGGGTGCATCGGCCGATACGATTGCGCGCACGGTCGCAACGCCGCTCGAGCAGTCCGTCAACGGCGTCGAGAATATGGATTACATTTCGAGCCAATCGACCAGCAACGGTCAGTTGACGATCACGGTGATCTTCAAGGTCGGAACTGATCCGAATACAGCGCTTTTGCTGACACGCAGCCGCGTGGAAGACACGCTGTCTCGCCTGCCTGCTGAAGTGCAATTGCAGGGCGTCCAGGTGAAAAAGACTATCCAGGCGCTGCTGCTCGGCGTTCACGTCTATTCACCCGACGGCTCGCGCAGCCCCGAATACCTGTCGAATTACATGCTCAAGGTGCGCGATCAGATCGCGCGTCTGCCGGGCGTGTCGGACTTTCAGTTGTTCGGCGAACGGCAGTACGCGATGCGCATCTGGATCGATCCGGACAAGGCCGCTTCGTATAACATCAGCGCCAATGAAATACTGGCAGCGCTTCGCGCGCAGAATGCCGCCGTGTCGGCAGGTGTGCTCAACCAGCCGCCTGTGTCGAACAATGGCACGGGTGCCTATCAGATCAATATCGACGCGCTTGGCCGTCTCACGACGCCCGAACAGTTTGGCAACGTCGTCGTCAAGTCCGATACGCAGGGACGTGTGACACGCATTCGCGATATCGGCCGTGTCGAGCTTGGCTCGGTGGACTACGGCTCCAAGGCTTACGCTGACAGGTATGCCGCCACGCCGTGGTTCGTCATCGCCACGCCCGATGCGAACGTGGTGCAGGTCGAGCACGACGTGTGGGCCAAAATGGCCGAGCTGAAGAAGAGCTTCCCACCCGGCGTCGACTACATCAAGATCTACGACCCGACTACCTTCGTTTCCCAGTCGATCGAGGAAGTCGCGAAAACGATCGGCATTGCCATTCTGCTGGTGGTTGGCGTCGTGTATCTGTTCCTGCAGAACTGGCGCGCCACGATCATTCCGGTTGTCGCGATTCCGGTGTCGCTGGTCGGCACGTTCGCCATCCTTTCGCTGTTCGGCGCGTCCATCAACAACCTTTCGTTGTTCGGACTGGTTCTGGCCGTCGGGATTGTCGTGGACGATGCCATTGTCGTGGTCGAGAACGTCGAACGGAACATGGCGCTCGCCATGTCGCCGAAAGAAGCCGCACATCGAACCATGAACGAGGTTTCGACGGCCATTATCGCCATCGCGCTCACGTTGTGCGCTGTGTTCGGCCCCACTGCATTGATGTCCGGCATCTCGGGTCTGTTCTTCAAGCAGTTCGCGATTACGATCGCCGCATCGACCGTCATCTCGTGCTTCGTTTCGCTTACGCTGAGCCCGGCTCTGTGCGCAGTGCTTCTCAAGCCGCACGAGATGGAAAAGTCTCACGGCGGGTCCACCGCGCTGGGTCGCCTCCATCACGCGATTTTCGGCCGGTTCAATGCGTCGTTCGAATGGCTGTCGTCCCGCTACGGAAAAATGACGGGCCGCGCCGTACGTGCGACCACCGTCATGCTGATCGTCTACGCGGGTCTGATTGGTGCGACTGCGTTGCAAATGTCGAGAATGCCGACCGGCTTTATTCCGGATCAGGACATCGGCTATCAGGCTGTGATTGCGTTCCTTCCTCCCGGCTCAAGTCTCGAGCGCACCGACAAGGTGATTCGCGAGATCAACGACATCGTGCTCGATACGCCGGGACTCAAAGGCGTGACGCACACGTCGCCCGTGTCGGGCCTCGACGTCACGACGGGCACGATTGCGCCCAACGTGGGAACGCTTTTCTACGGGCTTCCTTCGCTGTATGGCAAGCATGTCCCCGGCGTCAATGCGGCGTCGATGCTGGTCGAACTCCGCAAGCGGGTCGCGGGTGTCAAGGACGCTGTGGTCGTCGTGATCAACCCGCCGCCTGTGCAGGGGCTGGGCGCAGCGGGCGGCTTCAAGCTGATGCTGGAAGACCGTGGCGGACTCGGCCCGCAGGCACTCGCCGACGCCTCGCGTGCACTCGTGGCTGCTGCCAACAAGGACAAGGTGTTCGGTGGTGTCTTCACGCTTTACAACGCGGGCGCGCCATCCGTCTATGCGGACATCGACCGTTTGAAGGCAGAAAAGATCGGCCTCACGCCAACGGATGTGTTTTCGACGATGGATCTCTACCTTGGCTCGCAATACGTGAATGACTTCAACTTCATGGGCCGTACGTATCAGGTACGCGTTCAGGGCGATGAAGCATTCCGCCGGACACCCGAAGACATCGGACGGCTCAAGGTGCGCAACTCGACGGGCGACATGGTGCCGATCAGCAGCGTAGCGACGTTCAAAAACACGACCCAGCCGTATCGCATGCCGCGCTACAACATGTATCCCGCAGCGGAAATCATGGGTGCAGCCGGTCCCGGATATTCGTCGGGCGACGCCATCCAGCACATGGAACAGCTCGCAGCGCAGGTGCTTCCGAACGGCATCACGTACGAGTGGACCGACCTCGCTCACCAGCAGAAAGAACAGACCATGTCGCCGCTCGTGATCTTTGCTGCGTCGGCACTGTTCGTGTTCCTCGTGCTCGCTGCGCAGTATGAAAGCTGGAAGACGCCGCTCGCGATCGTGCTGATCGTGCCGATGTGTTTGCTCGCAGCGGCGATCGGTCTGAACATGCGCGGCATGCCGATCGACATTCTTGCGCAAATCGGGTTCGTGGTGCTCGTCGGTCTGGCCGCGAAGAACGCCATTCTCATTGTCGAGTTCGCCAGACAGCGTCAGGACGAAGACGGCGTCGATGCGGAAGACGCTGCAACTCATGCTGCACATGTGCGGTTGCGCCCCATCCTGATGACGTCGTTTGCGTTTATCGCAGGCGTGGCACCGCTCGCCGTCGCCAGCGGCGCCGGCTCTGAAATGCGGCAATTGCTCGGCACGACGGTGTTCTTCGGCATGCTCGGTGTGACGCTCTTCGGGCTCGCATTCACGCCGGCGTTTTACGCCTTCGTTCGCAAGCTCGGCATCAAGAGCGCGCCCGCCTTGCGGAACTCGGTAGTGGAGAAGTGAAATGAACGGCTTCGTATCCAGAACTTCGAAAGCTCTCATCGGCAGTCTGATCGTCAGCGCAATGCTTGCGGGCTGTGCCGTCGGGCCCGACTACGTCGCGCCTCACACCGAGATGGCGCCGTTTCACAACGCGAAGGTCGTGGCCGACCGGCAAACGACATTGCCCGCCCCGAACCTTGATAGCTGGTGGACGGGCTTCAACGATCCCGAGCTGGTCAAGGTGGTGCAACGGGCGCTGGATCAAAACCTGAGCCTCCAGGCTGCGATCGCACGCGTGGCGCAATCGCGCGCCGCGGCCCAGGCGGCAGGCGCCCGCCTGCTCCCGACCGTCGATGCCAATGCGGCGTACACGGCAGTACACCAGAGCACGCAGAGTCCTCTTGGCACGATTGCGAGCGCGTTTCCCAACTACAGCCGTGACCAGAAGGAGTACGTCGCCGGTGCAACGGCAAGCTGGGAAATCGATCTGGCGGGCGGCCTGCGGCGCGCACACGCGGCGGCCACCGACGAAGAGCAGGCCGCCGAGGCCGCTCAACTCGGCACGCGCGTGACGGTTGCTGCCGACGCCGCCGATGCCTATCTGCAAATCAGAGGGCTGCAGGCGCAACTGGCCGTCACCCAGGATCAGGTCGATACCGACGCGCGTCTGCTGGAACTCGTGAAAGCGCGCAAACAGGCCGGTGCATCGGACGAACGCGAGGTCGCGCAGGCTGAAGCCCTGTTGCGTCAGGCACGTGCCACCGTTCCACGCTTGCGCGTGTCGCTCGAAGCGCAATTGAACCGGCTCGATGTGCTGATGGGCCACCAGCCGGGGACCTATGCGGCAGAACTCGGCACGAACGCGGGTGTAATTCCGGACGTGCCCGCCATCGGCAGCGCGGATCAGCCCGTCGACGTGCTGCGGCGACGCCCGGACATCATTGCTGCCGAACGCCACCTGGCAGCCTCCAACGAAGCAATCGGCGTGGCAATCGCCGATTACTACCCGAAGATTTCGCTCTCTGGCGCACTCGGATTCGACAGCATCTCGGCCAGCCACTTCCTGAGCGCGAAGTCGTTCCAGCCAATCGGCACGGGTGCGCTGCAGTGGCGTCTGTTCGATTTCGGCAAGGTGGACGCCGAGGTCAAGAGTGCGCGCGGCGCTTACGCGGAGGCATTGGCGCAGTATCGGGAAGCTGCCCTCAAGGCAACCGAAGACGTCGAAGACGCGTTGATGACGCTGTCGCAAACGGAGATCCGTGCGCAGGAAATTCAACAGGAAGTCGCCGCATTGACGAAGGCGCGTGATCTTTCGGAGAAAGCATATCGCGCGGGTTCGATCACGCTCACCGATGTGCTCGACGCTGACCGGCAACTGCTCGATGCGCGCGACGATCTCGATGCAACGAAGGCAGACGCCGCTCGCGCCGCAGTGAGAACGTTCCGTTCGCTCGGCGGCGGATGGGATGCCCCGCATCAGCAACTCGCGCAAACGAAGTGACTCCGGTGCATGACTTAACCGGTTTGTGGGGAACAGCTTCCTGCTTTAGGCCCGTAGTGCGATGCAGTCGGCTTCCCTATAGTTTCGTCACGCGACTCAATTTGCAACCTTTTTGGAGAAGTCGACATGGATCGCCGCCTTCTAACACTGTCACTCGGCATGTTTGCGCTAGGCACCGATAGCTTTGTCTTCGCGGGCATCCTGCCTGAAATCGCACACTCGTTTGGCGTCAGCATCGGCGCTGCGGGTCAGCTGATCAGCGTCTATGCGCTGAGCTATGCATTACTTGGCCCGACCATCGCAGCGATCGCTGCGAACGTGCCTCGCAAGCGTCTGCTACTGAGCGGCATCGGCCTGTTTGTGATCGCCAATCTCGGCACCAGCGCGGCACCGAATCTCGGCATCGCATTGGCCACGCGCGCTTTCGCGGGTCTTGGCGCAGCATGTTCTCGCCGACTGCCAGCGGTACGGGTGCGTCACTGGTGCCGCCGGAGCGTCGCGGCTACGCGCTGTCCATCATCGTGGCGGGATTGACGACGGCTACCGCGCTGGGTTCGCCCATCGGTGCCATGATTGGCGGACTCGCAAGCTGGCACTGGACGCTGGTTCTCGTTGCCGCGCTCGGTGCCGCCGCGTTCGCGGGCATTCTCGCGTTCATGCCTGACGTGCCGTTGCCGCCCCCCATTCGCTGCGCGAACGCCTGTCTCCCCTCACCGATTCCCGCGTCGGACTCACGCTGACGACGACGGTGCTTGCGCAGATCGGCACCTTCATTATCTTCAGCTACTTCTCCGTCGTGTTCGACCGTGCAATCGGCCACAGCGCCCCCGTGCTGGGCGGATTGCTTGTCCTGTGGGGACTGGCAGGCACCTTTTCGAATCTGCTGACGGGACGAATCCTCGACAAGATCGGTTCACACAAGGTCGTTCTGATCAAGCTCACCATCGTCGCGATCGTCATCCTCACGATGCCGATCACCGGCGCACACCTCTGGAGTGCAGCAATCGCGGTGACGATCTGGGGAGCCTCCGCGTGGGGCGTGCTGGTGCCGCAACAGTTCCGTCTCGCGAGCCTGAATCCGCCGATGACGGCTGTGCTGGTCGGTCTCAACACGTCAGCGACCTATGTGGGTGTGTCAATTGCCGGTGCGCTCGGCGCGGCGGTGATACCTGTTATCGGCAGCCATAACCTGGGCTACCTCTCCGCCATTCCCGTCGTTATCGCGATCCTCGTCTCCGGGCTCGCGACGCGCTGCATCGCATCGTTTGCGAAGACAGCAAAAGGCGCCGTAGCGGCTTGAGCTTCAATCCTTTAAAAGGAAAACAACCATGTCTAACGCAAAACCATTCCGTCAGTTGCACGACAATTCGATCCCGCTGCGCTTGCCGAATGTCTGGGACGCCGGCAGTGCACGTCTCGTCGAGGCATTGGGTGCATCCGCAATCGCCACGACGAGCGCAGGTTTCGCGTGGGCGTTAGGCTATCCGGACGGCCGCGTGCTCCCTTTCGATGAGGTCGTGGCTTCTGTTCGCCGTATCGTCCGCGTACTGAACGTGCCCTTGTCGGTCGATATCGAGCATGGCTATTCCGACGATCCAAAGACCGTTGCTGACCATGTGATGCGGCTTATGGATCTCGGCATTGCCGGCATCAATATCGAAGACGGCCCGGACCCGGCATCGCTTCTCGCGCAGAAGATCGAAGCGATCAAGAATGCCCTCGTGAAGTCGGGTTCGGATCTCTACGTCAACGCACGCTCCGACGTCTTTCTTGCGGGCCTCGCTGAGAAATCCGAGCAAGCCGAAGAGTCGGTTGCTCGCGGCAATCTATATGCATCGGCCGGTGCGGATGGGCTTTTCCTGCCGGCCCTCGTGCAGTCACCCGATATCGAAACGATTGCGGGCGCAACGCGTCTGCCTCTTAACGTCATGGCCGTGCCAGGACTCGCCGATGCAGCGACGCTCGGCAAGCTCGGCGTGCGCCGGCTGAGCGCGGGCAGCGGCATCTCGCAGGTCGTGCTCGGCAAGGCGAAGGCCCTCGCGCAGGACTTTCTGAACGACGGCCGTTCCGAAACGCTCGCTAGCAATCCCTTGCCGTACTCCGAAATCCAGAACCTTTTCGCCGGACTGATCAAGCGATGAGTGAAAGACGTATCGCGAAGATTCGATCGTCGACGTCCGCTCGGACTTCTTTCACTACTGAACACACAAGGAGAGTTTCATGAACCTCAAAGGCAAGCGCGCGCTCGTCACCGGCGCAAGTCGCGGAATTGGCGCTGCAATCGCAAAGGCATTGGCGGCTGCCGGCGCAGATGTGGCAATCACCTATGAAAAATCGGCGGAAGAGGCCGCGAGCGTCGTCAAGGCGATCGAAGCGGAAGGCCGGCGCGGCGTCGCAATCCAGGCGGATAGCGCAAACGCATCGGCCGTGCAGGCATCCGTACAGAAGACGGTCGAAGTCGTGTTCCTCGCGAGCGCCAATGCCGGTTATGTCACGGGCACCACGCTCACCGTCGACGGTGGCGCCAACGCGTAAGGGTTGACACAGATGTCGGCGGGAGGTGCACGTGACGTCCGGCCTGACGGTCCATACGTCTATCGCTCCGTCGCAACCGCTGTATCGCGCTAAGGTCTGCTCAATGAGACGAAGCGGTCATTCGCGGGCGAATCTTGAGCGGCTACTTTTGGCCGATCTTTGCGCCACGCGGCTGACCCTGCTCGCCCCATAAGAGACAATGGTCGTGCTGTCGCCGCAATGGCCGCTTGTTTAGCCAGCACCGGTCATATCCGATCGTGCGATGGCCTCCTCATACTTACCGTCAGCCGGACCAACCGGTTGGAGCCGGTGAATTTCACAAGCAAATGGCGGGCTGATGCGCAGGCCGGAAGGGCGGCTCACACTCACGATCCTACGGCCAACCCGACATCGAATTCAGGAGGCGCCGTCTGTCGGGCGAGCGCCCGAGCCTGACAAAATAAAAGCAAGGAACCGGGTCAGCACCACGTCGAACCGCTCGTCAGGCAGGTTGCACGAGTCAGCGGCGCGCCGCGACTGCATTCCTTCGCGCAACGCCACCAGGCCAAGCGCTAGCATCTCCGCCGGAAGCGGCAACTGCGCTCCGGTGCATTCTGCGATCGTCGAGATGCAGCCCGCCATATGCTCCTGCTGCTTTCGAAACAGTGAGCAGAACTTCGCGCGGAACCGGTCGTCTCGGGCCGAGTGCAGTTTCGCTTCGATCCACAAGAGATACGACTCGGGCTGGTCGTTCAACAGTCGAAAGCAGTCGAGGGATGCCGCCATCATGTCTTCGCGAGTGGTGCACCGATCGAAGATCCACTGTGCGTCAGCTTCGACCTTGTCGTGATCGCGCTGAAGCAATTCGAGCAGCAGATCCGTTTTGCCTTCGAAGTTCGAATAGAACGCGCCGCGCGTATATCCGGCTGTGGCCGCGATATCTTCGACGCTCGCTGCAATGAAACCCTTCGTCGAAAAGATATCGCGCGCTGCATTCAGCAGACGTTCGCGCGTCTGCTCCTTTCTTTGCTCTCTGGTCAGGCGCTTCAGTTTCACTGGCGGAAGATCTCGTTGGAATGTGCGGCGCGCTGTTGAATTGCGTACCGCACATTGACGCCTTTCTCGATCAGCTTGTCGGTCAACTCCTTCAATGCATGCCGCGCACGTGCCACCGCAAGGCCATACCCCGGCCCGGCACGATCACCACGCTTTCCGCATTACCGGGCATGAACGCAGCGTCATCGGCGGAACCGGACTTCACCGGCCTTTGCTCCGTCGCACCCGCAGTCGCACCGCCCGCCTCGCCACCAAACCCGCCGAGAATCACGTTGTCGAACGACCGGTTCATCGCCTTGCACATGATGTACGACAGAATCGCACCCGACGAACCCACCAGCGAACCGGCAATGATCAGCATCGCGTTGTTCAGCGAGAAGCCGATTCCCGCCATCGCCCAGCCCGAGTACGAGTTCAGCATCGACACGACGACAGGCATGTCCGAGCTGCCGATCGGAATGATGATCAGCACGCCGAGGCAGAATGCGATCAACGTCATGGTGATGAACGGCAGCCAAGATTGCATGAGGAAGAAAATCACGCCAAAGCTGATCATCGCAAGCGCGAGCAGCAGGTTGATCAGATGCTGGCCCGCATAGACGAGAGGCGCGCCCTGGAACAGCCGGAACTTGTACTTTCCCGACAGCTTGCCGAACGCGATCATGCCCGACGAGCTTTTGACCGTTTCAGGCGTGGCAGCGACGCGTTGCTCACCGCTCCTCTGCTCCTTCGGAATACCGATTCTCAAATGAGTCATCTTCTTCACTTATCGTCCGTCGGGGGTGGGTCGCGCTAACGCGCGCCGTCTTGCGCGCGCTCCAGCGCACAATAGCCGTAATACATCGCCGCCATGAAGTACGCCCACGAGCACAGAGCTAGCGTATAAAAGTTGAACACGACGTTCGTCTCTTCTCCTGGGATCTTGTAGAAGTCGTAGATTCCCGCGATGCCGAGCGAAGTGACCAGCGCTACGGTCACGGTCATCGCGTGGAACATCGCTCCGGTGCTTATCAGTCTCGCGATGAAGTAGAGGAGATAGATCGAAAGCAGGATCCACATGGTCAGATAGTAGTAGGGAAGAAATCCCGCTATGAAATCCGCGCCCACCAGAACGAATGTCCCAGCAAAGCAGGCCGCGAAGACCAGCACGTCTTGACGAATCGATGGCTTGTAGCCGTGTGTTATCGCCATCAGGCCAGCGACGGCAATGACCGGCATGCCGAATCCGCGTGAGAAAGCGTCGAAGAAATGCGATATCTCATACGACACTGGCGAGCCCGTCGCAAAGAAGCCGACCGCATTCGTTGCGGATACACCGACGACCCATAGTTCCAGACCGAGAAGGTAGTTGCGCTTCTTCACGAACTTCCAGCCGTAGGTGAAAGAACTGAGCGCTAGCAGGACGCTGGAAATGACCAGAACGAGAGATCTTTGATCCATGATTGAATTCCCAAAACCGGATGCGCAGAGTTGATCAATTGTTGGCAGGTTCCAGGCTCGCCAGATAGTTGGCAATAGCCTTGAGATCCGCGGGAGAAGTGCGTGTCGAAATGCTCTTCATCATTCCTGTCGGCTCGGTCCGCGCGTCCGATGCGAACGCGCGAAACTGTGCCATGAGATAGTCGTAACCTTGGCCGGCGAGACGCGGAAACTGATCATGTCCCATGAGTCGCGCACCGTGGCATGCCGCGCAATTGCCCGCGGATACCAATTGCCGGCCTCGCTCACTCAGTTGAGGGTCCGCCTTGAAGTAACGATTCGTGATGGGCGTCACCCTGGAAAAGTAATCTGCGAAAAATTTAATCTGCGTGTCGCTCATCGTCATCGCCAGCGGCTCCATGTTCGGATTGCGCCGGGTCCCGTTTGCAAAGCTGTGCAACTGAGTCTCCAGGTATGGCGCCGGCTGGCCCGCCAGGCTCGGATAGCCTTGATGTTGTGAATTGCCCTTCACTCCATGACACACCACGCACGCGTCGGTCACGTGCGGCCACGCGCCTCCGTCCGCCTGATATGCCTCTGCTGACGTCGTCACATAGTTTTGAAGTCGATAGAGACCGAGTAAATCCGATCCGAACACAACAAGCAGGAGGACGATCAACGCGAGAGCGCCGAGCAATGCATATTTCTTCATTAGAGGTCTCCTAAGCTCGACGAAGCGCGTTCAGCGCCTGCAGGGCGCCGAGACGCCCAGAGCGCACGGCGCCGTCCATGTAGCCGGCCCAGATATCGGCAGTCTCCGTTCCCGACCAGATCAGGTTGCCGCATGGCGGCCGCAGCGCCTCGCCATGCTTGCTCCAGAAGCCCGGCGGTATCGCAGAGATGCAGGTGATCGTCCAGGGGTCGTCCCGCCCCCAGTCCTGATCGTGATAGGCCACTGGCGACAAGGCCTCCTCGCCCAATGCCTGCGCATAGAGTTCCATCTGCATGCGCTTTGCCGCATCCCGATCCGAAGGCACCATCGCTGTACTGATGAATGCATTGACGACGCCGATTTCTCCGCCAGGAGGCGAGTTGTCAAACGCCCAGAAGATGGGACCATTGACCTGAAAGATGCTGCCGTTCAATCCCTTGTCTCGCCAGAACGGACGGCGATAAACCATGGCCGTCTTGCGCGCCGGCGAATGAGCAGGCCAGGCGCGCTGTAGCGCGGCGCGCTTTTCAGGCAGCGGCGGATCGAATTGCACCTGATGACACAAAGCGGGATGGATGGCCATGATGACCTTCCGGGCCCGTACTCTTTCGCGATCCGTGTGCAACGTGATGACATCGCGATCCCAGTCCGAGATCCGGCGCACCGGAGACGACAGACGCACCTTCTCGCCGAGCTGCTCCGCCATCTTGTTGCTGAGGATTTGCGATCCTCCGATGAAGCGTGTTTCCTGCGCGCTGTGCCTGATGCTGTCTAGCTGCTCGTACTCGCAGTCCGCTGAGTTGATCATCGAAAGAAAATGCAGCAATCCCATCTTCGCCGGCGTCGATCCGCCAGAAAGGGAAACGCTCGTATTCCAGCCCATCCGATCTTCGGGCTTGATGTTCTGACCGGCCAGCCAGTCACCGACCGAGAGCTTGTCCAGTTCGCCGGCTCTCGCGGATTTCCAGGGCGCACCGGAGGGAACCTCGCGCGATAGCTTGCTCAGTCTTGCACCGACTGCTTCATCAGTGCCGAATGTACCCCTCAGATCGATCTCGACTCTGCCGTTGCCGCCAAGGATGACCGTCTTTCCCTTGTAGTAGGTGGGGAATGTGCCGACATCCAGTTCGCGGGCGAGATCCGCGACTGCCGTCTGGCCGGGACCTATCCACTGCCCGCCCACCTCGGAGACGTATCCGCCATCGATGTTGTAGTTGAGCGTCCGGCCCCCGACACGGTTCCTGGCTTCCAGCACCAGGAAAGACCCGCAGCCCGCCTGCCGCAGGTCTCGTGCCGCGGTCAGTCCCGCGAGCCCCGCCCCCACGATGACGACATCGAGCACATCGGATGAGCCATGCGCCGGCGTGACAGCCTCTGCGGACGATTGCCTCGCAGCCAGTGCGATCGTACCGGCTGCGGCCGAGGCGCCCGCATATTTGAGCCATTGCCTGCGCGGCAGGTTCGCGGAACGATCAGAAGAAAATTTCTTTGCCATATCTGCGTGTATTGCTCATTTGCAATCCTAATTTATGATCTTGCTCAATCGCCTTGCAGGAAAATCGTCATCTATTCCTGTGCCCATCCGTTCTGATACAGCTTTCCTGCCAGCACGCCCAGACGCAAGGTGAGGTGGTAGTTCTCGCCATCTTCGATCAGCGCAGACCGGGCATCGCGAAAGATCTTCTCGATTGGAAATTCGCGCGTGGTGCCATTGCCGCCAAAGAGCTGGAACGCCTCGTTCGTGATCTTCATCGCTTCATCCGTGACGCTGACCTTGGCCTGCGCCGTCACGTACGGGTGACTCTGCGGCGACATGCGCGCATAAGCGAGGCTGCGTCGCGCGATGGCGCGCGCCATCTCAAGACGGCGCAGCATGTCGCCGACGCGCAATTGGGTCATCTGATGCTCGATCAGAAGCGCTCCACCTTGCCTGCGTTGATGGCAATAAGCCAGTGCGAGTTCGAACGCAGCGCGGGCGACGCCGACGAACACCTGGCACATGTGCGTGCCGGCGTACGACCAGGTCGAAGCCAGATTGCCGAGATAATCGTCCTTCAATGCAATCGCAAAGCGCTTCGGCACCCTCACGTTGTCGAAATAGATTTCGCCCTGCGGCAGCGAGCGCTGGCCAATCTTGTCGAGCGGCTTGCCGCGCGAAATACCTGGCAGATCGAGCGGAATGATCACGCCCAGGCCGTTGGTAAAGGCACCATGTTCGCCCGCGCCGTAGTAGCCGTCGCCGTAATCCGCAGCCATGTAAGCCAGCGCGACCTGTGCGATCGATCCGTTCGAAATCCACGCCGAGCTCTGGCCGTTGATGATGATTTCGTCGGCCCCTACTTTCGCCGTGACGTTCCCAGTCGGCTGCTTCCCCGCCGCGCTGAGTTCATCGCGATAGAGAATCGCGGCGTCCGTACCACGGTCCGGCTGCGTGTTCATCCAGCAGCCGATCTTGCCGGTGCACATGTCGATCAGTTCCTGATTGCCGAGCGACTGGGCCATCATCAAAGGCGCGGTCGCAACGCCGATCGAGATTGCGAGCCCCGCGTCGCCCCAACCGAGCTCCTCGCCGATCATCGATTCGATGCGCACCGCGACCTCGGGCGGAAACTGCGCGATGAGTTGCGGATCAAGGCCGAGCTTTGCACTCTCGAACATGGCCGTCCAGTACGGCGACCCGGGAGCGATGACGTCCTCGGGCGTCATGCGATCCAGTTCCCGGCCGAGCGGGTTCAGCACGTCCCGGGCAAAACGATGGACGGTGTCCTGTATCGCTCGCTCCTCTTCGCTCAACGGAGTTTCAAAACCGGTCAGACCGGCCAAGGGCAACGCTACGGACTTGTGCAGACGAATCATTTCAGTGTTCCCCTCTTCTGGACGGATATCACCCGTCTTGCCGAAATTCCTGCTCGACGGTTAATAGATAACAATACAAAACATAGGTAACTCTACAAAACTAGTTGTTGAAAAAAAAGACAGGGTATTCCCCTGTCTCCGCTATTGCCGTGCTTGCGCCTCGGGCGGCTAGGCGGCCTCGACGTCCAGCGACTTTCCCCACACGAGGCTACGCGCGACCGCAAGGAAGGTCGATTCGAATCCTCGCATATAGGCGCGCTTATTGCGCGCGGTTCCGAGATGGAGCGTCATGCCGTCGACCATCGAAATGAGCAATACGGCGATGTGGGCGCTCTCGGCCGCCCCACGCTTCGGGTTCACGGAACGAATGAGCTCGGCGAACTCTTTCGTCAGCGTGTCGTACCACTCGTCGCGCATTTGCGCGCACTCGGGATCAGTGGAGGCGAGCGAAAAGAAATGCCACCACAACGGAATATTCTTCGAATCCTTCGCGTCCTGAAGGGACATGTCCAGGATGGCCTCGATCGTCTCACGCGGCGAAGCATTGTCCTTGAGCGCGCGTTTCAGCGCATCGAGATAGCCTTCGATGACGGGCGCCATGACCGCGCGCAGGATAGCGGGTCTTGTGGGGAAGTAGTACTGGAGATTGCTGACGCTGATTCCCGCGCTCAGAGCGACAGCACGCTGCGAGAATTCCATCGGGCCATTTTCGAGCAGAAGCTTCCGTGCAACGCGCACGATGGCGTTGCGCGTCCGTATGCCTTGGGCCCGCAGGCCGTCGGGCGGCGTTGCCGAAGATACTGCGCTCGATGTGCGCCCCTTACGGGTGGTGCGCTGCTGATTTGGCACGGTCATCGTTTCCGCCTTGATTGCAGTGGTTCTCATCGTGAAAGGAGAGGGTCACACTGACGGTTCTCTGGGTAAACATGACTATACCTTACAACGGCCTCGCATCATGTCGGCGGGCCTAGGCAACGCGTACCTTGTTGTTGAGCCGATCGTCGAGCATGTTCGCGACGCCTAACACGCTGTTTATCGCGCACCATCGCAACGGCTCGGGCCACGTCGATGGCGTGCGGTGATGCAGTCCTGCGAGCAGTGGATTCCCGATGCCACGAATCTGTTCGGCGATCATGTGTCCCACCATCGACTGGCTGGCGACGCCGTGTCCCGAACACCCGGCTGAGTAATAGATGTTCTGGTTCGTCCCCGTCGTGCCGACAACCGGCAGCGCATCATTGGCCAGGCTGATGTAGCCGCTCCAGCATGCGCGCAGCGCGATGCCATTCAAGGCCGGAAAGCGATCGTGCAGCGCCGTCCTCAACTCGCGGTAGTGGCCGTCGTCCCGCACATTCGGGGTCTTCGATCCGTAGGGGTAGTGGATTCGCTTGGTAGTCGCGACGAGCGTGTTGCGTGCGGTCAGGCGATGACTTTCCATGGTCCAGTGCGCCGTCACGATGCCTTCGCGCCGCGGCCAGCCCAGCGCCCTCAGTTGGGCTTCGGAAAGCGGCTCGGTCTCGATCGCCGAGACCCTCAACGGCACCACCTTGTTCACAAGAAGGCCCAACTGCGGCGTGTAGGCGTTGGTCGCGAACATCAGCACGGGGGCGCTCGCGCTGCCTCGCGGCGTGCGTACCTTGATGACGGGGCCATCGGTCCAGGATAGCAGTGGCGTGTTCTCGCAGATCCTCACGCCGGCGCGCAGCGCGGCGCGCCTCAAGCCCACCACGTACTTGCCGGGATCGAGCGTGCCGCCGCGGGACACATAGTTGCCGAACAGAAACGCCGGCGGGATTCCGCGGGCGCGCATTTCCGCCCGATCCAGAAACTCGGATTGAAAGCCCAGCTGGGCACCGATCCGCATGCCCTCGCGAACTTTCTTCTCCTGAGAAGGATCGATGCCTGCGCGGATCAACCCGGACTGGTTGTAATCGCAGTCGATCTTGTGCTCTTCGAGCTTTCCTTCGACGAAGTCCACGGCCTTTTCATAGAAGCTGACGATGTTCCTCGCCTTGTCGTGACCTATGCGTTTGAGGAAGAGGTCATATTCGAGTCCGAGGGCGCCCGCAAGATACCCTGCATTGCGCCCGCTCGCACCAAAGCCGGCGAACTCCCGCTCCAGCACGACCACGTTCACGCCATGCGCGACCAGCTCCAAGGCCGCGTAAAGGCCGGCGAAACCGGCGCCGACGATCACGACATCCGCACTAACGTCGCCCTCCAGCTCAGGCTGCGGGTCATCCGGTCTTTCCACCCATCCGCCCAGCGTCCGATACTTGTCCACGTCGCCCCCCTTCATCAAGTTTTGCTCAGAATGTGGATCGCGAGCGCGGCTTCCTCGACGCCCTGCAAGCCGCCGCCGTTTTCCTGAATCGCGTGATGCGCGCCCGGCACTTGCCGGACACCGGCTTCCCCGCGCAGCTGAGTGACCAGTTCGTAAAGCTGACCGATACCCGTCGCGCCCAGCGGGTGGCCTTTCGATTCGAGCCCGCCAGAAGTGTTGATGGGAATGCGCCCGCCTAGCGTGAACTCGCCGCGCTCGGCAGCGGGTCCGCCTTCACCGAGCCGCGCGAGCCCCAGGTTTTCGGCCTGGATGATTTCCCCCATCGCCGAGGCGTCGTGCACTTCCGCCACGTGCATGTCCTGCGGACCGAGTCCCGCCTGCTCGTATGCCTGCAGCGCGGCGAGGCGGCCGATGCTCTGCTCCGGCTGGTCGGCACGCCGATGCGTGAAGCTTCGAATCACGCTCGCCGCAATCCGGATGCATCGGTCACGGTCCGCGCCGATGCGCTCGAGTCCCTCTTCGGTGCACAGGATCGCCGCGGCGGCCCCGTCGGATATGGGCGCGCACATCGGTAGCGTGATCGGATAAGTGATGGGCGGAGCAGCGAGTATTTCCTCGATCGTGAACGACTGCCGGAACTGGGAGTAAGGGTTGTAGGCGGAATGCAGATGATTCTTCGACGAAACCGCCGCGATCTGGCGCTGCGTGGTGCCGTACGTCTTCATGTGATGCCGGCAGAACGCGGCATAGATCTTCATGAAACGGCTGTACGGCCTGTCGGACTCAGATCCGGGCGGCGGCTCGATGCCTTCGCCCAGCTTTGCCAGCGTCGCGAAGTTCTCATCGACGCGGGATACGTCCCAGCCCGCATTGAACAAGGCGAAAGACTTTGCCTTGTCTTCGACGTTCATCTTTTCCGCGCCGAGCGCGAGCGCGACATCGCAGGCGCCGGCCTTGAGGTGCTGGACGGCGAGATGCACCGCGGTGCTGCCGGATGCGCAGGCATTCTCGACGTTGAACACCGGAATCCCTTCGATCCCCGTCTTGCTGAAGACGACCTGCCCCGGAATCGACATCTGGCCTTGCAGCGCCCCGTTCGTGATGCCCGCATAGAAGGCCGCGCGCACGGCATCGGCGCTGCATCCGGCGTCCTCCAGCGCGCCGCGCAGCGCCTCGCCCGCGAGGTCGTCAAGGCTGCGCTCGAAGTGCCGGCCGAACACGGTCATCGCAATGCCGGCGATATAGATTTTGGTCATGATGGTTGAACTCAGATTCTGCGTTGCTCACCCTGCCAGTACTGCTCGCGCAGGTCTTTCTTCAACACTTTGCCGACCGTGCTGCGTGGCAGTGCGGCGACGAAGTCCACGCTTTTCGGCGTCTTGACCGAGCCGAGCTTCTCCTTGCACAGCGCGAGAAGTTCTTCGGCGCTCACGCTCTGGCCCGCGTTCAGCTCCACGACCGCCTTTACGGCCTCGCCCCATTTGTCGTCGGGCACGCCGATCACCGCGCAGTCCTGCACGGCCGGATGCGCCCAGATGACCTGTTCGACTTCGCTCGGGTACACGTTGAACCCGCCGCTGATGATCATGTCCTTCTTGCGGTCGGTGATATGCAGATAGCCTTCGGCGTCGATATGGCCGATATCGCCCGTATGCAGCCAGCCGTCGATGATCGTCTCAGCGGTCTTGTCCGGCGCCTTGTAATAGCCCTTCATCACGAGATCGCCGCGCACGCATATTTCGCCCGTCTCGCCTTGCGGCAGCTCGTCGCCCCGATCGTTCACGATCTCGACGCGAATGAGCGGATTGGGACGCCCAACCGACGACAGGCGTTCGTCGGGCGCCAGCTTGCCATCGACGAAATGCTCGGCCGGCGTCAGGTAGGAAATCGACGCCGGCGCTTCAGTCTGGCCGTAGCCGCCCGTCATGACTGGACCAAACACGTCGATCGCGCGCTTGAGCTTGTCCACCGACATCGGCGCGGCGCCATACAGAAAGTATTTGAGCGAAGAGAAGTCGCGCTTCTCGATGCCCGGAATATCGAGCAGGCGATAGATCACCGTGGGCGGCAGAAAAAACTCAGTCACGCGATGCCTTGCAATCGCGAACAGCAACTGTGCCGGGTCGGGCTTCGTCAGCACGACGACCGTGCCGCCGCGCGCCGTGCATGGAAGCGACAGCATCCCGGCGGTATGGGTCATCGGCGCGGCGGCGAGATTTACGGGACGCCCGGTGCCGTAGTGGAACGCCATCATGAATTGCGCGAAGTACGACTGAAACGCGCGATGCGTATTCATCACGCCCTTCGGCGTACCTGTCGTTCCACCCGTTGCCGAGAGCGTGACGACGTCGTCCATGTGGTAGTCGACAGACGGTTTAGTCGAAGGCTGATTCGCGCTCCACGTTGCAAGCGATGGCGCCCAGGGCAGGTCCGCATCGATACAGATCCAGAGCGCGACTTTCGGCAGGCTGGGACGCAATGCGTCGATCGCGGGTGCGAACGCCTGATGAAAGAACAGCACTTCGCAGTCGAAGAAATCGAGAATGAACTGGTTCTCGGCGGGCGCGTTGCGTCCGTTGACGGGTATCCAGGCCATCCCCGCACGCCAGAGCCCCAGCGTGCAGGCCCAGGCCGTGACGTCGTTATCCGCCCAGACGGCCGCTTTCGCTTCCTTGGCGAATCCGGCGGCAAGCAGCCCATTGGCGATGCGGCACGAGAGTTCGCCAATCTCCTGGAAAGTATGGCTGCGCTCGTCCTGAATGTAAGCGATACCCTCGGGGTTGATGCGCCAACCCCGGTCGAAGAAATCAATGATTGCCATTTCGCGTGTTCCCTTGATTCGGTTCGGATAGGGCAACGTGGATCAAAGCTGCGACACGGACGCACGCGCGAGCCCACGCTGCTCCAGGAACCCGAGCAGGTAACGATGTCCGAAGGCTTTCGAGCCGGACGCGAAGCCGACCTTCGCCGTCTCGCCATCGAGCAGCTTGATCGCGCAGGCCGTCTGCAGCGCGCCCGTTGCGATGTACGGCGTGATCCCATAGACCGTCGCGCGCACAGACGCGAGTTGGCCGCGTCCGATCGCGAAATCGACGGTGCGCTGAACCGTCGTGCGTTCGCGCGGCGGCATGGAGGGCGTGGTGGAATCAACCACCTGCTTCAGAATCGCGTCCTGCTGCTCGCGCGACAGATGCCGGTACTCAGCATCCCATTTCTGCCCGAACGCATGCACCGCCTGCATCACGTTGTTGTCGTAGAAGCCCACAGCCGAAATGCAGCTGCGCACCCGCGAATCGTGCTCGAAGTGAACCGGCAGCGACGTGCCGCCCCAAGGCAGACAGAACACCGGCTGCATGAACTCAGCAGAAGCGACGTTGAACGATGCGTTCGCCGCGTGTGGTGTGAGCTTCTTCTCCCACAGGTAGCACGCTTCCTGGCGATAGCCTTCGAAAATCGTCGCCGTCGAGCCCACGCTCACGCCGGCCGCCGCGCGCGGGCCGCGTGTCAACGTGGCCGTTTCCAGTGCATCGACACCGGGCGTTTCGAGCGCCAGTTCGGCGGCGATTTCGGCGTACGAGTACATGTAGGCGATCGACGGCGACACCAGCAGCCCCGCCTCGCGATACAGCGCGCCGAACTTCTCGCGCACCGAGCGGATATAGCCCTGCTCCCCGGTCGTGTCGAGATAGTGGCAGCCCGCCTTGAGCGCGGCCTCGACGGCGACCAGCCCGAAGTTGTAGAACGGCCCGACGGTGTTGCACACCACCCTGGCGCCGCGGAACGCTGCCGTGAGCGTCTCGACATCGTGTTCGGCTTCGATGATCTCGTAGTTCGCGGACTCGAGACGCACCACACGCTGCGCCATCATTTCCTTCGCTCGGCTTGCGTTGCGCGCGACTGCCGTAAAAGGTATGTCCTGGTCGATCAGCCAGTCCATGATCAACATGCCGGTATAACCACTTGCGCCATAAACAACCACGGGATGCTTTGCCATGTTTTCCTCCAGAATCGTGATTTCTCGAAAGTTGCGTCGATCAAATGCTGGACGGTGCCAGCAATGCCTGCGATGCAGGCGGTCGGCCATGTCGCCATGGACCGGCCTTTATTTAGAACATCATGATTAACTTAGTCATAGTTTCATATTTAAAGCCGTTGAAAAAAGACAGGGATCTCCTGCCTGCTTGCCTGTTTCCTTTTCTGTAGAGACGAGGCCGCTATTGCGTGCCGGAAGCCAGCTCCTCCGGCGCGAGGCCGGCGAGGTAACCGGCCACCGAACGGATGTCATCATCGGACAATGTGGCCGCTATGCCATTCATCGCGCCGCGCGGGTCATGACGCCGTCCGGATTTGAAGGCGGCTAGCTGACTTGCCAGATACGCCTCGCCCTGGCCCGCGAGGCGAGGCGCCTGATCTTTGCCCAACAGCGATGCACCGTGACAGGCCTGACAGCTTCTCGCCTGGATCAGGGCAAGCCCCCGCATCTCCAGCGCTTTGTCGGCCTGATGCGTTTCGTTTCTGGCGGGCCGCTGCTGGGCGAAATAGACGGCCAGCGACTTGATCTGCTCGTCGCTGAGCGCGCGCGCGAGCGGACCCATGTACGGGTTATCGCGCTGTCCGCTGGCGAACGCGTGCAACTGCGCGACGACATACGCTTGCGGCTGTCCGGATAGCGCCGGATACCAGGAATTGAACGACTGGCCGTGCGGTCCGTGGCAAAAGAAACACGTCTCCTGCGGCTGCGGCCACTGGCCGGCATTGGCCTCCTCCGTCTTGCCGATTTCGCTCATGGCCGTTTCGAAGCGCATGCCGTCGAGATAGTCGCGTCCATACAGGACGCCCACGCCCGTCATTCCCGCAACCGCAAGCACGGCGCCGATGATCATCGCCCGCTTCATCTAGGCCACCTCGCTTCGTTGGGCGAGACCCGCCAGCGCCTGCAAGGCCGCACGGTGGCCAGAGCGAACGGCACCATCCATCGAACCGGCCCATAGGTCGGCGGTTTCGGTCCCCGACCAGATGAGCCGGCCGACTGCGGGATGCAACGCTTTGCCCCACGTCGTCCAGAAGCCCGGTGGCAGTGGGTGGATACATTGGAGCGTCCAGGGGTCGACGCGCCCCCAGTCATGATCGTGAAACTGTTTGGGTTTCAGCGCCTCGGCACCGAACGCCTTTGCGTAGGTCGATGACAGAATCTGCTCGGCCGCCCGCTGATCGCTCGGCAGCATGCCCGGTGCGACGAATGCAGCGAGCACGCCGACGGAGGCATCCGGCGGCGAGTTGTCATACGCCATGAAGATGGGACCACCGACCTGAAGGACCATGCCCGAATAGCCGGCGTCGCGCCAGAACGGTTTCTCGTAGACGTGCACCGTCTTGCGCATAGGCGCACTGGCGGGCCAGTTCTGCTGCAACTGTGCGCGTCCTTGTGGCAGCGGTGGATCAAAAACGACCCGGTCACACAGAGCCGGATTCATCGCGACGATCACCCGGCGCGCGTGTATCACACCCTGATCGGTATGCAACTCGACGACGTCGCGATCCCAGCCCGCGATCTTTCGCACCGGGCGCGAAAGCCTCACTTTGTCACCGAGCTCGTTCGCCATCTTGATACTGAGAACCTGCGACCCTCCAACGAAGCGTGTTTCCTGCGCACCGCCTTTGAATGCTTCGAGCTGCTCGTAGTTGCAGCCTGCGCTGTTGATGATCGAAAGGTAGTGCAGCAGGCCGAGCTGGGCAGGCGCACCGCCCAGGGTCAGCTTCGCCGCCAGGGCGAGAAAATACCCTTCCTCGTATTTCACGCCCTGCTGCCGCAGCCACTCGCCGTAGCTCAGCTTGTCGAGCGCCGTTGCGTCCTTCGCTTTCCACGGTGCGCCGGACGGCACGCCGCGCGCCAGTTCGCCGAGCCTGGCACCGATCGTTTCATCGCCACCGGTCCCGCCGTGAAAGTCTTGGGCGACGCGCGCGTCTCCCGCCAGCACAACGCTCTTGCCCGCATACCAGCTCGGAAACGTATCGACTTCGAGTTCGCGCGCGAGATCGGCGATGGCCGTCTGACCCGGACCGATCCACTGGCCACCCGCCTCGGATACCACGCCTCGGCCCAGATCGTGGTTATACGTTCGTCCGCCGACACGATTACGCGCCTCCAGCACGACGAGCGATTCGCACCCGGCGCGTCGCAGATCGCGCGCCGCAGTCAGTCCCGCGAGTCCGGCGCCGATGATGGCGACGTCCACCACGCCCCCCTCTCCCACGGGCTTTGACGCGACGCCCTGCGCCAGCGATACCTTATCGGCTGCCAGCGATGCAGCGCCCGCTGCTGCAAGGTGAAGGAACCGGCGCCGGCTCTGTCCGCGCGGTTTGGCTATCGTTTTCGGTTCCGCATCGACTTCCATCGTGCTCCTCCTTTCTCCATCGTTATCAGTACCGCTACATACAAACAAGGCAGCAAGGCGAACATGCTCAGGGTTCTGTCAGCACGCCGTCCTGCGAGAACAGGATCGGCTTTCCGCCCGCATCGGGGAGCGTCGCAGTCAGCGTCGCGCGATCGGCACGCTGCGAGACCTCGAACGACGCGTTGCCCGCGCGCTGCTTCAGCACGAGACCGTCGAGACCCACGCCGATGACGCCGCTGCGCGTTGCGACGAGATCGGTAACAGAGCTTTTCGTGCCGGCGTTCAGCGCGGACCAGCTCGCGCCGCCGTCACTACTCTCGAACAGACTGCCGAGCAGACCGCCCACTACGATGCGGCCATCTGGCAGCGCCACGCCTGCCCACAACGAGCCTTTGCCGCCCGTCCGGAGATAGGTCCAGGTCGCACCGCCATCGGTCGACCTGAGTACAGTTCCCTGTTCCGCGGCGATATAAAGCGCGCGCTGGGCGTCGGCGAAAACGTGATACAGATTGCGATCCGCCTTCCCGCCTCCCGGCGGCTTCGGGAGGACCGTTCTCGTCCATGTCCTGCCGCTGTCGTGCGTCGCGAGCATGAGCGACCACAGGCCGACCGCGATCCCGTCCTGAGCGCTCGTAAAGAGCACGGAGAACAGCGGCTGGTCTACAGACAGGTCGATACGCTGCTTCTCCCAGGTCTCGCCGCCGTCGCGGGTCGCGAGAATCACGCCCCATTGGCCCACAGCCCAGCCGTGCGTGGCATCGATGAAGGTGACAGCGGAAAGCGTCGCGGACACGGGTACATCGCGAACCTGCCGCCAGTTGCGTCCATCGTCGTCCGACAGGATGATGACGCCGTGCTCGCCTACGGCAACCATGCGCGTGCCGGCACGCGTCGCGTCCGTGAGCATCATGTGCGATGGCGCGCTCCACGCATGAGCCGGCATGCCGGCCCATACCGCAGTCGTGCCAGGCGGTTGTGCGAACGCGACCAACGACGCGCATAGCGCCGTACAGGCGAACAGTGTCTTGATCATGGCTGAGTCTCTTTTATCGTAAGTGCATGGGCTTCAGTGGCTGAACAGGCCGGGCGCGCGCGCCGGCTTGCGGCGCGGAAACCAGCGCTCCAGCACCGACGCCAGGGCCGGCAGTGCCGTCATGGCCATCAGCAGGTTGACGAGAAACATGAATGCCAGCAGCTTGCCCATGTCCGCCTGAAACTTCAGTGCCGAGAAGCTCCAGGTCGCCACGCCGACGGCCAGCGTGATCGCCGTGAAGATCGTCGCCACGCCCACTTCGAGCATCGCGTGCTGAACCGCCTTCACAATGTTCTGACCGCCTGCGAGATGCACCTGCAAGCGGTTGTAGATGTAGAACGCATAGTCCACACCGATACCCACGGCCAGCACCATGACCGGTAGCGTCGCCACCGTCAGCCCGATCTGCAGTTCCTTCATGAACCAGTAACCGATGAACGTTGCGACCGTCAGCGGCAGGCAGCATGCGAGCATCGCGCGCCAGTCGCGGTAGGCGAGAAACACGAGGATCAGGATGGCGGCGTAGACATAGGGCATCATCGGCAACTCGCTGCGTGCCACCTCTTCGTTGATCGCGGCAAGCACGCCCGCGTTGCCTGCCGCGAGACGCACGTTGATGCCCGGAAATACGTGCGACGCGCGGTACTGCTTCACGTCGTCGAGAATGCGGCTGATCGTCGTGGCCTTGTGATCGGTCAGAAACAGGTGGACGGCCGTCATGCCGCAGTTGCCTTTCATGAATCCCTTCACGCGTCCGGCATCCACCGACACGGCGCCATAGTTTTCAGGGTCGATCGGCACGACGTTCATCTTCGGATAGTCTTCGTTGTAGCCTTGGTTGTAGCGGCGCAGCATCCCTGAATACGACTGCACCGATACCACGCCCGGCTCGTTGCGCAGCGCGCTCGTCAGATCGTCTTCGTAGAGTCCGACGGCGGGGTTGTCGCAGGCCTTGCCATTCGACTCGATCGCGAGCGTCAGCCAGTCGAGACCGATGTCGTAGTTCGCCGCGATCGAGGTCGCATCGCGGTTGAAGCGTGCGTCCGCGCGCAGTTCGGGCGCACCCGGCTGGAGTGTGCCGATCACCCGATCGCGACTTTGCCATGCGGCCAGCACGAACACCGCGATAGTCAGCGCGACTGTCAACGTCGCATATTTCGGCTGCGCGACCCGCGCCAGCCCGCGCAGCCATGACGAGCGCCGCTCGCTGCGTTTGAGCGCGCTGTCGGCATAGTCCTTTGTAAAATTGAAGCATGATGCCGCGACCGGAAGCAGGACGAGGTTCGTCACGATCTTGTAGCCGACACCGAGCGACGCCGTGATGGCCAGCTCGCGCACCATCGGAATCGGAATCAGCAGCAGCGTGATGAAAGACACGAACGCAGTGAAGAGCGCCAGCACACCGGGGATAAGCAAACCGCTGAAGCTATCGCGCGCCGCATCGAACGAACTGTTGCCATGCGCGATCTCACGCACGATGAAGTTGACCTGCTGCACGCCGTGAGAGACGCCTATCGCGAACACCAGAAACGGCACCAGCACGGCGAGCGGATCGAGGCCGAAGCCCAGCAGCTTGAGCGTGCCGAACTGCCAGACCAGCGACGTGAGCGAACAGGCGATCAGCAGCACCGTGAAGCGGATCGAATGGCAGTACCAGTAGACCGCTAACGCTGTCAGCAGAAGCGCGATACCGCAGAAGCCCAGCACGGCCGTGGCGCCATCGGCGATATCGCCAATCTGCTTCGCGAAGCCGATGATCTGGATTTCGTAGCCCGCGTCCTCGAACGGCTTGCGGATCTGCGCTTCGAGCAAATGGTTGAACGCGACGTAATCGAGCACCTGGCCGTTGCGATCGCGCTCGTTGAGCTCCGCCGTGATCATGGCGCTGTCTTCATTATGCGAGACGAGCGTGCCGACATAGCCGCCCTCTGTGGTCGCCCGGCGGATACTGGCTACGACGTCCGAAGTAAGCTGGGCGGGCGTGATCGTGCCGGAGATGATCGGCTCGGCGCGGAACCCTTCATCCGTGATCTCGTTCACGTACGCGTTCGGCGTCCAGAGCGACTGCACGCCGATGCGATCCACGTTCGGCAGATACGTCACCGCCTGCGTTACATTGTACAGACGCGTCAGCCCCTCCTTCGTCCAGATGGAGCCGTGGCGAGCCCGCACGACGAAGGTAATTCGGTTCGCACCGAGCAGATCGGAGCGATACTTCTGGAACGTCCGGATGTACTCATGGCCGACGGGCATCTGCTTCTCGAAGCCCGCGTCCATGCGCAACTGCACCGCGAAAACCGCCATCGCGATCGTGAACACTCCGGTCGACACGAGCACGGCCGCGCGGTAGCCGAAGAACAACTTTTCCAGCGTTTTCACAAGACGATTCAGCACGGCATTCTTCCTTCAAATGTTTCGATAGCACGCGGCATCAGCCCACCTTCCGGCGCTGCACGGTCAGAAATTCCGTGTCACGAACATCCCGACAAAATTGCGGTCCGCATACGGCTGACCGACGGTGTTGTGTCCGCCCCAGAACAGCGTGTAATTGATGCCCGCCTGCCACTTGGCCGGGTTCTGGTTGAAGAGCACATAGAGGTTTAGCGACTTCGCGCCTTGCATGTAGTTCGCAGTGAGCGTCGGCGTATAGCCGTAGAGTCCCGTGGCGAACGTGACGCCCGGCGTCACCTGCCAGCCGTGGATCAGCGAACCGTCGTAGGTCCAGTTGAAATCGATGGTGGTGCCCACGGAACTCGATGTACCCTGTGCCATACCGATCGGGTAGCCAAGGTTCGAGTTGTTGTTCAGCCACGGGAAATAGCCGGCCTGCGGCACTTGCCTGACGGCTTGCCCGTCGACCGTGCGGGTCACGCCGTTCGAACTCAAACCCGGGTAGTAGATCCACGTGAGTTCCGCTGTCAGCGTCGCAGAATCCGCTCCGATCAGCTTGAGAAACGGATACTCGCTGCGCGTCAGGGCCAGGATGCCGTTGATGTCGAACTGGAACCGCTTCATCTCGGCCCACTGCTGACAGTTGACGCCAGCCACACCATTCGTGTTCAGGTCGAGCGGGCCCCCGGCGCCATAGCAGCTCGACAGCGCCACGGCGTCATGCGGTCGGTACGACAGTTCGGTGCCGATGGCCCAGTCGCCCCACCCGAAATTCGCGCTGACGCCGAAGAGTTGGCGGTTCTGAAGATACGACCATTGTTCGGTGCCGTTGGCCAGTGATGAAAGTACCGGCGATTTGTCCGTGTAGTTGACGTAGTAGAACGCGAAGTTCGCGCCGAACGAACGTGGCGAATAATTGAACTTGAAGCCGAACTGCGGCTTGTACTTCGACGGCGATTGCCATGACACGGGAAGACCGATATCGTTGAAGGGCGGCCCGGCAAAGGCGCCGTTGACGAGGCCCGTATTGATCCCGTCGAGGACATTCTGGTTGCCGCTGTTCGGTCCGGCGATCGTGCCCGCACTCGGGCCCGCCACATTGAGGTTGTTCGTGCTGATGGTGAGCGGCTGCGTGCCGCGACCGAGGCTATTCGTCGTCGACCAGTACGATCCGACGGGCGGGTAGCGGTTTCCGTTCCACTGAAACTGGTAGTAGTCCTCTGTGCTAAAACCATGCGAAAGATCGGCGGCGAAGCTGATCATCGGCGCCGGAAGCAGCGCCTGCTTGAGCTGCGAACCCGGCACTAGCAGTTTCTGGATGTCGAGAGAATTCGTCGCGTTGATGCCGCCCATCGCGTACATGCTCTCGCCCCAGTTGATCACCTGGTTGCCGACCCGAACGTGTGCAGGATTCCCGGCAATCGTGAAATCCTTTTGGGCCCAGAGATCGAGCAGCTGCGCATCGTAGACGACCTGCGCAGACGCAGTGCTCGACAGCGGCGTTCTCGCGGTGTCCTTTGCGAGAAAGTCGTACATGCCCGTGCCGCGGATCATGAACTTGAGACCTTCGCTTGGCATCTTCAACAACAACTCGCTCGTCGCGCTGATATAGGCGCTGTATGCCTGTCCCTTGCGGTAATTCAGGTCGCCGTTATCCCCGAAGCCCCATTGATTGGTGTTAGCCGCTGCTCCGCAACCGGCCGAATTGGGATCGCCCGTGAGCGAGCAACTCGGATTTTTGGTCCGGATCGCCGCGCCCGCGGTCAGGTTGGTCACCCATGATGCCGTGAGATCGTTGAAGCCGGTTGTGAAGTCGTAACCATACGCACTCGATGCTGCCGTTCCGAGTACAGCCAGCGATACCGCAACATACCTGTCGATGATCTTCGTTGTCATGGTCTGCCCCACCGTCCCTCTCATTGCCGACGCACGCGCTCGACGTGCGTCGGCCCCCTTGTCGCTCAGCCAGGCGTCAGCGCTCGCTCACGGAGCGCAGCGATTCCGCCGTGTAGAAGTCGGCCCGGAAGCGCGGATTGTCGATATGCTCGTACCAGCGAAGGTCTTTCCCCTGCCCAATCGATGACGCATCCAGGACGTAGCGCCCGTTGATCAGGTCGTACTGCACGAATGGCTCGTTGTCGCAGGTGCCACCCAACTCCCACACTGGAATGGGGTAGCTCTCACGCACTTTCCAGAGCTTGCCCTGTGCGTCGTAGTCCTCGCCGACGAGCGCGAGCCAGCTGTCTTCGTCCAGATAGAAGACTTTCTTCGATGCGACGTGGCGCGCCGTCGGTTTGAGCGTCGCCTCGACGACCCAGACACGATGCACCTCGTAGCGACGGTGATCGGCAGCGATCCCATCCGGAGTTGCAATGTCGTGCAGCTTCGTCTTGAAGCTGTACATGCCGAAGTCGTTGTACGGGACGATCATTTCCCGCTTGCCCACCAGCTTCCAGTTGAACCGGTCAATGGGCCCGTTGAACATGTTCGATTCGTCGATCAGATACTGGTTTTCGAAACCGATCAGCGGCGCATCGTGCGTATAGGCGGGCATGCGTCTCACGCGGCGTTGACCCGGAAAGTAGTAGTACGTCTCGGAGTCTTTATCGAAGAACTGGCGCTGCACGAAGGCCTGTCCCGCGAGCGCCGCCGGCGAATCGACGGAGAAATAGGCTGCGAGACTCAACTGGTCGATGTCGGAAGGCGTGGTCTTGCCCGCCTTTCCCGATGGGAAAAAGAACACCTGCGGGCCGACTGCGTCGATCCAGTCGGTGCTGCCAGGACGCGGAGAAATAGCGGTGACAACTGGCGCCCATTCGATCCCTTCACCCCGATACCGCGTCTCGTAGTTCCGGATTGCTTCAGCGCCGCTCTTCGGTTGCGGGAAAGGGACGCCGGGAAACTGCGCGGTCTGCACGGTCTCGCCGTCCGCAGCGAGCTTCGCGGACGTGAGATTCTCTTTCGAATTCTGCTCGGCAAAGTCCGGCAACTGGCATTCGCGGTGTGACGGATACACGTCCATCCGATAGCCCTTTTGCTGCCTGATCAGTTGGATCTCGCCCGGCGACAGCTTGTCGGTGTACTTCTCGACGTTCGCCGCATCGATCGAATAGAGCGGTTTCTCGTCCCGATGCTTCCAGAAGTCTCCGCGAAACTTTCCATACTCCCAGCCGGACTGGGGTGCCTGCCTTCCGGCGAAGGCAGGCACCAGACCGTCCTTGCTAGCAGCCCGTTCAGCGCCGACGGGCGTGAGTTCGTCGGCAACGGCCACGGCGGTCAAGAGCGAAATGGCAGCCGCAACAACTGAGACGGCTCCGATTGTCTGCTTCCTCATCATGACTCTCCTTCGCAATGCACCTATTTCGTACTACGTAGTGTCGAAGCCGCTCTCCAATGAAGCGGACTGATTGACTCAGCGTTCACCGCACCCCGCGACAGCCACCGCGCGAATCTCGATGCACAGTTCGGGCATCGCCAGTTGCGTCACGCCGAGCGCCGTCCATGACGGGAATCGATCCGGAAAGAACTCGTCCTTCACCGCGGAAAAGGCCTCGATCTCGCCTCGAAGATCGGTATGGAAAGTCGTCAGTTCGACGACATCGGCAAGCTGCGCTCCCGCCGCTTCGAGTATGGCTTGCAGCGATGCGAAGGCTAGCCGGGCTTGCGCCCGCACGTCCTCGCCGGGTTTCATCTGCGCGTCGATCCCGACCTGGCCCGATACCCAGATGGTGTTGCCCACTTGCGTTGCCGGGGCGAAGTGATAGGTGTCGTACAGCGGCTGGAACGGCAGCGGAATGATCGATTGACGTTTGATGGTTTCAGTCATGCTGCGAATCTCCCTTAGACGAGTTGACGGAAGCACGGTGCACGGAACGGATCGCCTTTTTTCAGCGACGCCAACTCGTCGAGAAAGAGGATGCCCGCCGGGTAAAACCCGACACGCTCTGGTCCGGCAAAGGGCTGAATAAGGAGTCGTCGCCGAAGAAACGCAGGACCAGCGTGTGACGCTCAGGAAAGGCGGCATCGACCGGCCCACCGCCGTGTAGCACGCCGGGATGCAGCAGCAAGACGTCGCCGGGCTCCGTCGCCCACGAGATGATGTCGTAGGCAGTCGGATTGGCGCGACGCTCGAGTTCGATATTCGGCAGCCGAGGCCAGATTTCGCCGCCATGCAGAGGATCAGTAGGATCGTCTGCATTCTGGAAGGTGGTGCCGTCATGACGCGTGCCACGATGCGATCCTTTCACGATTTCCAACGCGTTCTGTTTCGGCACAGCCTCAAAGCTGATCCATGCGTTGCCGAAATGCATGCCTTCCCAAGGCAGGTACGACGTGTCCTGATGCCACGGCGAGCGCCCGCTCATGCCACCGGACTTGAGGAACAGTTCTTCGGCGAAAAACCAGACGTGCTTCGATTCCCAGAGATCGGCGAACAGCTGGCCGAGCGGTAGCGTGGCGACCAGATCGTCCAGCCGTCCCTTCGCATAGGGATTGGCATTGTCGTTGTGCGATTTCTGCACGGTGCCTTCGAGAAGGGTCGTGGCCATCGGCCCCGGATTCTCGATACCCCAGTCGAAAACTTCCCGGCACTGGGCCAACTGTCGTTCGTCGAGAAGGCCCTTGATCAGGACAGCGCCACCTTCGGCGAAAGCCCTGCGCGTGGATCCATCCATCGGTGATCTCCTGATTCGTAGATTTGCCACCGGCAGCGACCGTCGTCTGGCGGCGAACCTATTAGTAAGATATGACAAAGTTAGGTCATATTGACAAATATGAAGCGAAACAAAAAGACAGGGTATTCCCTGTCCTCTATCGCTCACTCACGGAAAACGGTTTCGTTCGCGCTCGCCGACCGTCAGACATCACACTCACATGCATGATCGGCGCGGGCCACGCATGCTTCGCTTTCAATCAACTTCTGAACGCCATCGGCGAAGCGCTGAAGCGCCTGCAGCGATCCATACACGCTCTTGTACTCTTCGCGACCGATCCGGCCATCGAGCACGACCAGCATGCCCGCATCACTCGCAATCCTTTCGATATCCATCACAATTCCCCTTCTGATCGAACACCAACCGAACCGCCCTCATGCGGCGCGCGGCGAGACGCCCATCGTCGGGCGATACGAGTCGGGAGGGAAAACGCGCCACGATCCGTCGCCGTGCCGAAAGAAGAAAATCGCACGGGACCCCGGCGATAAAAACGGCTCCGCGCGAACACACCGCATCGATCCATTTGACGCGCAACGCAGCCGGGTCACGCGGATCGGCGCCGTTGCGCTCGGAGCCAGCCATTTATCGATCACACTGCGCAAAGAAACCACGTCGCTGCTCATTTCCCGCTCCTTCCGTTCGGTCCCCGAGAATCTCAAACCGTAAATGCAATAGCATATGTGCGACCTATATATTACGTATTGTTGACCTAAGAATAGTTGTTGAATGACCTAGAATCAAGAACGAGATGGCGAGGGAAAACACTGAGTAGCGAAGTGAGGATTCAGTCTGGAGGGCCGCCCCAAAATGAGCGGCGAGAAGCAACGTCCTTTCGACCTTACATTGAACCAGAACAATTAAGTTCATGTAAGAGCCGCAGGCGGACGTCTCATCCAACAACATTACAAAGTTTTCTATTGGCGTTGGTGTGACCTATAATTGAGACGAAAAACGGAAACCTCTTTTGAGGAGCCAGCATGCAGAGGAAGGCGAAAGAAACGTTTGATGACTCGAATGGATCCGGGACCGGGTCGGGACCGTCCGCGGGACGCAACCGCGACCTGCGCATTACGCAAATCATCCGTGCGGCCCAACAGACATTTCAGGAAGATGGATACGCAGCGTTTACGACACGCGGCGTCGCGGGTCGCGTTGGAATCACGTTGGGAAACCTGCAGTACTACTTCCGCACGAAGGAGGACTTGCTAGGCGCCGCGCTGCAAGCGCATATGCAGCAGACACTCCAAGACTACAGAGCGATCGCCGGACGGCAAGGCGTCGGCGCAGCGCAGCGCTGCTCCGCGCTCGCTGATCAAATCATTCGGGACATCCACGAAACCGACCTCGCCCGGTTCATGTTCGAGGTGTGGGCGTTTTCCCGGCACGAGCCGTATGCTACGGAACTGGTCGACGAGACATACACGGAGTGTCGAAGGCTTTTCACGTACTTGCTGTCCGAGATTCACCCGACGCTCGCCATTGAAGAGTGCCTGGCACGTGCATCCGTCCTTATCGCTCAGGCGTCCGGCATGATGATCTTCGCGCGTCACGGCGGAGACTCCGACAAGGACTATGCCGAGTTCGTCCGCGTCACCAGGCGTTCGGTGAAATTGATTATCGAATCGCCCGCGCAGGCCCTGGATCACAACGCATCGTCTTGTCGCTCAAGCCATCACCGGAAAGACGCTGGCGATCGCGCCCAAACCCTTACATCAGGTCCTGGCGCCCCTCTTCAGCAGGAACTGTTCAATCTGAGCAATGTGAAGACGCGACAGGACGCCTACTATCGACCAACGATCCAGGGCAAGCGCCGGGAGGTGAAAATCAATGAGATCATCTCGACCGCCGCGAACCTCCTGGCATCCGAGGGATACGCGAATTTCACGCAGGTGCGGGTTGCCAAGGAGCTCGGCATTTTGCCGTCCGCGCTCCAAAACTATTTCGCCACTCGTGATGACCTGCTCCGCTCTACAATCGACGCGATGATGAAGTCCTATCTCGACCGCTACGCGGAAATGGGTAAGCCAAATGGAAAGCCTGCGCTCGAACGGCTGTGTGAAATCGTCGAGGATGCTTTCGAGGAAGCCCAGAATTCGAAGATATGCCGGTTCTCGTTCGAAATGTTCGCGCTCGCGCAGCATTCGGATATCACGCGTGAGCTGGTCAAACGACTCTACTCAACTTATCGAACGATCTACGTCGGGCTAGTGCGCGAGATAGACGCGTCTGCGACCGCTCGCGAATGCCTCGCACGGGCAACACTGATCGCCGCGCAGATGGAAGGCGCTGCGACGTTGATGTTCGGTGCGCAGAAGCAAGCGCCTGAGGTGTTTCGTGTGTTCGAACTGATGCGAGCCATGACGATTCGCATCGCGCACGGAGACTTCGCGACAAAGGACCCGACATAAGGCACACTTATGCGGCTGGCCTGGCTCATCGCCCCGTACCCAGCCGATAAAGACCGGCCGTCAACCCTAGATCCACCGAATGAACCAGGCGATGAACTCCCTCCTCCTGCGACGACTGGACCTCGAGAACCGCGTTGTCCCTGATTACGTCGTACGATCTACGCGGCAAATTCCAGTTCCCAACGGACGGCCAGCGCGATGCGGCGACGCCATCAAAGGAGAGCGTCCTGACTCGAAGCACTTGCCGACGCTCACGGACGAGTTGGCCCATACGCAACAGTGCGCAAGCGAGAAGCCTCGTCAACAAATGGGGCTGGCCTCGAACTTTCCGTTATTGCATCAAGTGAGTGCACACGTCGTCAAAGACTTTTCGGAAATTGTATAAAGTCGCAATGGCCCTCATCGATGCCCCGTCGGTCTGAACGTCCGGTTCCCGATATCCAGCAGCCGATCGAGTCTCCTGGGCGCCGCAACGCCGAATGACGGAAAGTGGCCGCGAACAGCTATCGCAAATCTGCTCGGGAGCCTCCGTGCGCCGACGATCCGTTTCTCGTTGGTGGCAGGATCGAATGCCACGGGTGACCGGGCGTTACTCCGGCTGCTATGTTCGCGCCACTGTGTCGGGCGATTCTTCCGACCATACGCTGGCGAGTGATGCGCACCTTCACACCTGCGGTGCAGGCACCCGTGGGTTGGATCATTGTGTCCCATTCGCGCCGGCATGGCACGGAAGTGAAACTCACCGCCCGCACGTAAATCGTCGATGATTCACCTGTCAGGGCCGAACGGCTCCGGCTGGCCGAGCCTCTTCCCACAGGCGTGGCGGCCGCTTTTCTGTTGGCATTTCCAGAGTGCGCCAGTCGGGAAGGTTTGGCATGAGCCATCGACCTGATTCCCCCGTGGCGCCGTGCGCTTTGACTCAGTGCAGCGCGCGAGATTGCGCCGGCATGTCCTTGTGATGCTCGGGCGTGTCCTCTTCGTACTCGAGGAACTCGTCCGGCATCGGCGGCGCGACGTCCGCGGCCGGGTGCGTCGCCTCGGGCGCGGCGGGCACGTCCACATGATGCGCGCCCATCACCGCACCTGCACCGGGCGCGCTTGCCGAAGTGAGCACGGTCGCCTCGGCCTCGCTTGCTGGGCGCGTGGTCGCATCGGGAGCCGCCTTCCATGCAGGCTCGTCGCGCTGTTTCTGCGCGCCGCGGCGGCGCATGACCTCGGCGAATTCGGAGAGGCCCAGTTCATCGAGCGCCGAATGCTCGCGCGCGATTGGGCGGTCCGTCGCAGGCCACGCCCACGGAGAGCCACGCAGCGTGACCTGCACCGCATGTTCCTCGCGCAGCGTCGCGCACGCGAGGTCGGCGCGCGCCTCGTCGCTCACATGCACGCCGATGCGCACCTCTTCGCCCGGCGGCGGCGTGTTGCCGGACGGGGCCTCCGCAGTTCGCCGCACATCGCCCGTCGTCGAGAAAAAGCTCGTCACGAGACGCTCGATGCCGGCCAGCACGCCCTCAGTGTGCGCTGGCAGGTCGATGTCGCCCGCCGCGAATCCGCGTTGGAGCAGCCTTTCCTGCGCGTGGCGCGCTTCGTCGTGGGTCTTGAAAACGCCGGTCACGGTCTGTTTCATAGCACCCTCCTTCGTCAGATGGCTACGCTCGCTTACATGATGCGCCGAATGGCGCGCGCTGTGCGCCACGCTTGACCGGCTGCCTGTGGGCGAACGGCCGAGAATGGCCCCCTTCTCGGACGCTCGACAACCGGTGGGCGTATTTCTCTTTTCGGAAGTGCGATGGTCATTCGAGCGCTGGCGCCTGACTTTCTTCTCTTTGTACAGTGCGCCACTTTCCGGTGACTGGACTAAGGCAAAATAAACGCGGGAGTCGCGCGCGACCGGCGGCATCGCACCGCTTGCGTTGCGCCAATCGGACGCGTGGAGATGCGCTATGGAAAACTTCCCGAGAAACTGCTCGACGCCTGCTGCGTTGGCACTCCTGCTGATCGGATGTGCCGCCGCCGGCGTGCCGCAAAGCGGACCGCATCTGAGCCCAACAGAGTGCCGTGACCTTGCCGCGCTTAGAAGCAACGCGCCTCCGACGAGGGCGCAACAACAAAGCGAGCTCTCGGCCCTGAGGAAAGCGGGCTACAACCCGTCGCCATGGAACGACGACCCAAAGTTCCCAGAGGATCTACACGCCGCGCAGCGCCTAGTCGACCATTGGTTCGAAACGGAGTGCCAGCAGTTTCAGCCCGGGTGAGAAGCCCCGGAGCGTCACTACGGACCTCCTCAGACTTAGCGCGCAGCAACCGTGCGTCGCATTGCGGCGCAGCGGTGTGCCGCCAACGACCCGGGGCCACCTTCGTTTCGCCCATCATCGGGCTGATCCGGTCTAACTGGGGCCGCTGCGTTGTATCGTTGTACCAATCCGGTTTATGACGCTGCACCGGGTTCAGGCATCGCGGATGCTCACGTGCACAGAGCATGGTGAAGGTTCTGGCCGGTGAAATCCCCGACGGTCGGAACTCGTGTTGGATGGGCCGGGCGCTTTATCAGGACGCCTGGCTTCTTTGTCAGCCACCGTCGTCCTCGCAGCCGTCCGCATTGCCACGCCTTCTGATTGGGCATCGACAAGAAACACTTGCGAATTGAATGGCCAGCCTGAATGCAACCGACGCGTGTGTCTAAGCGACGATAAGAGCGAATGACGCTTCTTAGCCGAATCCGGCTCGATGCAACCGCTGAGACCGACCCACTTCGGCCTTCGAATCCTACAACAACTCAACGGCCGTACGGCAACGGCCTCATGAGTGGAAAGGAGAAACCATGACAACCGATGAATCTGACATTCGTGACCTCCTCACCAAACGGGACGACGCGCTTGCACGCGGCGACGCCGCAGCCGTAGTAGCGACGACCGACCCGGATATCGTCAGCTTTGACCTCCAGCCGCCGCTGCGCCTGATCGGCGCGGCAGCCCGCGATCCGGCTGACCTCGACGCTTGGCTCGCTACCTGGGACGGACCGATCACCAGTCGCTTCACTGACCCCGTGATCCACATGAGCGGCGACCTGGCCGTGGCTCACGGGCTGACGAACCTGCGAGGCGACAAAAAAGATCAGGGCTCGGTGGACGCCTGGTTCCGCAGCAGTTTCGTGCTTGTTCGACGTGCATCCGGTTGGCGCATTGTGCATGAGCATCACTCGTTTCCGATGAAGATGGACGGCAGCAATCTCGTCGCCAGCGATCTCAAACCCTAGAGACTGAGCAGGTGTGATTCGGTGAGCAAGCCAAACCCGGCTAGCATCGCGCGTCGTGGCACTTCAGTCCAACCGGCACGGGCCATGCCGGCGGACGCGACGCATCCGATCCCTTCGCTGGGCGATTGGGGCGGTAGGCGCTGCGCGAAACACACGCCGCCCAAGCCGCGTCGGCTGAAGCCGCAAAGCAGCCGCTGGAGTGACCGCGCTCTCGGTCAATCCAATGACAGGTGATGGCCGGTCAGCGACCAATCGCTAACCGGCCTGACAACCTAGACCTAGACCTCCGTCTGCTCGCCCATTTCAAGTGCGTCATCTACCTCGATGCCGAGGTAGCGCACTGTACTTTCAAGTTTCCGGTGGCCGAGCAACAACTGAACCGCCCTGAGGTTCTTCGTGCGACGATGGATCAAAGACGCCTTGGTCCGGCGCATCGTATGGGTATCGTAGGCCGTGTCGTCAAGGCCGATTGACCCAATCCACCGATGAACCGCCACGCTCGTCCTGCACACCTGGGGCTCGGCGCTCACGCATCACCCGCACGTGCACGGCATCGTCCCCGGTGGCGGGCTGTCGCCTGACGGCGAGCGCTGGATTGCGTGCCGGCCCGGCTTCTTCCTGCCGGTGCGCGTGCTCTCACGCCTGTTCCGCCGGCGCTTCCTCGAAGCGCTCGAAATGGCCCACCGGCAGGGCCACCTTTGCCCGGTGGCTTGCGCCGCTACGTACCTGCGAATGGGTGGTCTACGCCAAGCGCCCGTTCGCCGGACCGAAGGCGGTGCTCGAGTACCTCTCACGCTATACGCACCGCGTCGCCATCTGCAACCAGCGCCTGATCGCCTTCGATGAGCGCGGTGTGACGTTCCGCTGGAAGGATTACCGCGCGAAGAGACGCACCCTCTACAAGACCATGACGCTGGAGGCCGGCGAATTCATGCGCCGCTTCCTGCTCCATGTGCTGCCCGGTGGTTTCCATCGCATCCGTCACTACGGGCTGCTCGCCAACCCGGTGCGCCGCGCCAGTCTCGCCAGGGTGCGTGAACTGCTGCACGTTGCACCCGAGATCAGTCCGTCACCGGACGACCACGTCACCGAAACCCGGCCCGTCTTCATCTGCCGGCACTGCGGCGCACCGCTGATCGTCATCGACATCCTCGCGCGCAGCGCCCCGATCCGCGCACCGCCAATACGACGGGATCAGACATGAGCATCACGGTTCCCCGATCTCCCCGTCCAATGTTGGCGCTGCGGCAACGCGACCCACGGGCGGACGTTTGCGCGTATCACTTCGCCAGGCATCCCGCACGTCCGCGTCAACATCGCGATTGCACGACGGAACCGCTTCGCTACGGCGTCAGCGCCCGTCCGGCATCCCGCCTGACCGCGTCGCACCCGACACCACTGCGCATCCCGGCCGATCAATCGCCATAACCGCGCAGCCTCCAGCCGCACTGGGGCACTCCCCGGTTTCCTCCATCGGGTTTATTCGACGCCTGCCGACATGCGCGGCGGCATGCACATTCCTGCGGCCGATGGCAGGCATCGAATAAACCTTAACGGGTGCAGTCCCATGCAATCCGCATACACCGTCTGAAGCTCGCAAGTCGGCGACCGGCAGCACGCGACCCAGGCTGTGTGGAAACCTGAGGGAATTCCAATGCGATGCATGACCTTGCCTCAGCCGCGCGTGTGGCTGCCTTTGCGGTTATCACGGCGTCGGCGACTAAGTGAGCCTCTGCGATGTCTTCTGGGCGAGTTCAAGGGCTTTTTTCAGGACCTACGGGGTGCTCACACACCCACCTGTCGCATTGCCTCCATCGTCTTCTTGAAGCCGAGGATTCTTAGCACCCGTGCAAGGTTGTATGCGAGTACGTTCAAACTCATCTCGGTACCTACGTTGGGTAACCTGCGCATCAGGAAGTGTGTGTAGCCCATCCAATGCCTGAACGTTCCGAAGACATGTTCGACGGTTCGTCTGCGCGCTGTCATCGCATCAGGTGTCTTGTCCAGCCGACGTTGAACTGCCTCCAGCACCGGTTCATGCTCCCATCGACTTATCCGTCGCTGGTTGCTCGGAGTGCACTTTGGCTTCATCGCGCATTGCGAACAGGCGCTGCTCCGGTAACGGTGTAGCTGCAATCCGTGTTCTTCGCTGGTGTAAATTGCCCGTTCTCCAGCTGGGCATTGGTATTCGTCGTCCCGCGTCTGTTCGCGCAGGCGCTCGATCTTGTCCTTCAGCCGGGTCGTCTTTGCTTCCAGGTCTGCGGGTTGCGTACGATCTGCGGTCTCCAGCGCATTCAGATACCGCTGGATACTCTCCTCGATCTGCTTCTGGCGCTTATCAACCTTACCTTCGGTGAAGTTGCGATCGCGTGTATTGACCGCCTTGAACTTGCTGCCGTCAATGGCGACCAGTGCTTGCGAGAACAGTTTCAGATCACGGAACAGCATCACGAAACGGCGACACACGTTACGAATGCCAGTGCCGTTGTCACGACGGAAGTCAGCTATGGTCTTGAAATCCGGCGTCCAACGTCCCGTAAGCCACATCAATTCAACGTTGCGCTGGCACTCACGTTCCAGACGGCGGCTTGACTGGACCCGGTTCAGGTAACCATAGATATAGATCTTCAGCAGCACGCCCGGATGATAGGACGGTCGACCGGAAGTCGACGGCATCGCGCCATCGAAGCCTAGTGATGCAAAGTCAAGCTCTTCAACAAACGCCTCGATAATCCTGACCGGGTTGTCCTCTGCGACGAAGTCATCCAGGCACTCCGGAAGCAGTGTCACCTGCTTGCGATCTTCACCTTCTATGAATCGCTTCATCCGTCACCCATGCTGAATGAGTTAATCCAGATTAGGTGATCAGTGTGCTTTCACACAAGCTCGACCCGAATCTGCCGTTCGACAGCCGCTGTCTTCTCCGTCCATTCTTGGGTCACTACGGTCATACGTTCACGTCCAGGTTTAGTTGAGAAGAACCGCGCCAACTATGTTTCTACTGGCATACACGTCTCTAACGTTAGCGTTGTCGACGACGAAGCCAATGGTCTCGTCAATGCGGGTGCCCACACCGAGCGCTAGACCGTAGCCTGTCGCGTTTATCGACTGCATCACCGCGTCGAACTCGGTTCGCTCGCATCGGAACACTTGGAGAATCGTTCCACACATCTCACGCTTCAAGCCATCGAGAGAATCAATATCAGTGATGGTCGGTAAAACGAACGTGCCGCTGGCACATTATGAGGTAGAGGAACCTGGATCATCTTCCTTCCTGCTAGGCGCATCGATCGACACGCATAAGATCCGGGCGTCGAAAGACTGGTCGCGTCGCTCCGACTGTTGAACCGGCCTTCCAAGTGCTGCGGAAGACCGAGGCCATTCTTTTTCACACCGCAATACTCGCCAATGATCCGAACGTTTTAACTTTGAGGATCCTCGGCTGTTCGCATTAACTAGTGCACCTCATACAATGGGGCGAGGGATCCTAGGTCACACGATACCCGCCGCGATGTAAGCGGTTTTCACCGTCGTGAAGAACTCTCGCGCATAGCTGCCCTGCTCTCTCGCTCCGTAGCTGGACTTTTTGCGACCGCCGAACGGCACATGGTAGTCGACCCCGGCCGTCGGCGTGTTGATCATCACCATGCCGGCCTCGACGTTTCGCTTGAAATGGCTTGCGTACTTGAGCGACGTCGTGCAAATTCCCGCGGACAATCCAAAGCGCGTATCGTTGGCTACTGCAAGCGCCTCGTCATAATCATTGACCTGAATGACCGACGCAACCGGGCCGAACACCTCTTCCTGATTAATCGTCATGGATGGGTGCGTACCGGTCACCAATGCAGGCGCGAGAAAAAATCCTTCCGTGTCGGCATCTACACGAGCACCGCCGAACACGCTTCCGCCTTCACGCCCTGCGAGTTGAATATATCGCTCGTCCTGCGCAAGCTGCCTCGCATCGACGACCGGTCCTATCTGCGTTTGCGAATCCAGCGGGTTGCCTACCTTCAGCACTCTCATGCGTGCATGCATTGCTTCGACGAATGAGTCGTGAATGCCGCTACTGACGATCAGACGACTCGATGCAGTGCAGCGTTGTCCAGTCGAATAGAAAGATCCGTTGATGCAGGCTTCGACAGCAACGTCCATATCGGCGTCGTCGACCACGACCATCGGGTTCTTACCTCCCATTTCAAGCTGCACCTTTTTTCCGCTCGACACGCATTTCGCGGCGACGGCTTGACCCGTCATCGCCGAGCCCGTGAAGCTGATTGCGTCGACGTTGGATGACATCACCAGCGCTTCGCCCACCGCCGCACCGGGGCCCATCAACAGGTTGACGACACCCGGCGGAGCCCCGGCGTCAAACAGGATCTTCACGAGTTCCCAAGCACATCCCGGCACCAATTCTGCTGGCTTGATCACGACACAATTCCCATACGCAAGCGCCGGTGCAATCTTCCAGGCCGGTATTGCAATCGGAAAGTTCCACGGCGTGATGAGACCGACTACGCCTATCGGTTCACGCGTGACCTCGACCGTCAGACCTGATCTAATCGATGGAAGCAATTCACCATCGGTTCGCAACGCTTCTCCGGCGAAGAACTTGAAGATCTGCCCCGCTCGCTGCACTTCGGCGGCTGCTTCCGAAAGCGTCTTACCCTCTTCTCGCGATAGCAGTCTCGCCAGCTCCGCCTTCCTAGACAAGATGATCAAGGCCGTCCGGTCTAATAAGTCAAAGCGTTCCTGTGGACCACTCTTCGACCATGAACGAAAGGCCTCACGTGCCGCAGCGGCTGCGATTTCGGTCTGCGGCGCATCGGCATCGGCGTACTCACCGATTACATCGTTGCTGTCCGAAGAGGGCTCACATTGGGTCGCCAGTGATCGCCGGCCACCCATTCACCGTTGATCAGGTTTCTATACTGATTCATTTAACTTCGCCAAATAAAAGAAGTCTTTCCGTGTATCGGATGTCTTTGAACGGTTATGCCGCCCTGTGCAGACCGGTTACGTCGCGAGTGGCGGTGTCGACACGACGACCTCCGGTTCGTCGACGCGTTTCCCAACGACCAGTGCGTAGACGAGCGCAGCAAGAAGCGCGATACCGGCGCTGATGAGGAAGGCGTCGACAAACGAATGCGTCCGATCAACGACGACACCGGTAACAAAAGGCGCAAACGAGCCGCCGAAATAACCGCCGAAGTTCTGAATACTCGCGAGGGATGCCGCCATGTGCCGGGGCGCAGCCACGGACACAAGCGCCCAGCTCGCGCCGCACGCCATTTGGACAAAGAACATCACTACGCTGAGATAGAAGATCGCAAGCGTCAGATTCGGGGTGAACGCAGCGGGCACCGTGAATGCGGCCCCGCCAATCAGACCAACACAGATCGGCCATTTTCGGCTTCGAATCGGCGCGATACCGCGGGCCTGCAACGCATCGGCAACGAAGCCGCTCGACAGCATGCCAATCGTGCCGAAGAGATACGGGATCGACACCAACCATCCGGTGCTTGAGAGCGACAAATGACGCTCGCGCTCGAGATACGCAGGCAGCCACGTCAGATAGAGCCACAGCATATAGATGATGCCCGCATTGCCAAGAATCATGCCCCAGGTGCTACGCGTCAGAAACAGACCGCGCCATTCCGACATGGTCATCTTTCGCTCGACCTTGGTATCACTTGCACCTTCGTTCAGATACGCAGCTTCTTCATCTGAAAGCTTTACGCTTCTTCGGTCGCGATAGATCAAGTACCAGCCAATCGACACCGCAATTCCGAAGCCGCCCATGATCATGAACATTTGCCGCCAACCGAACGACAGCATCATTACGGTCAAGATCGGGGGCGCGAGAGCCGGCCCAATCGTCGACGAAGTTATGAAGATGCCCGTAGGCCGACCCCGCTCGCGAATTCCGAACCACTCGCTGACGACCTTCGCGCCAGCGGGAAAGTTTGGCGATTCACCTACTCCAAGCGCGATGCGCGCAATGATGAACTGATGAAGACTCGTTATAAGCCCTCCACTAAGCTGAGCGGCGGACCAGACGAACATTCCAAGTCCAAGCATCACTCGCGATCCGAACTTGTCCAGTAGCACGCCAACCGGCAGTTGCGCAAAGGCGTAGGCGAACGAAAAGGCAGACAGCAGTATCCCCATCTGAGATGCCGACAACCCGAGTTCACCGCTGACGGAATGGTTTGCGATAGACAACGTGCTGCGGTCGAGGTAGTTGACGATCCCGGCCAGCGTCAGAAGCGCTATCGATACCACCTGTATGCGCTTTAACTTCTTCGACTTCTCCATCACATCGGTCTCCTTATATCATCATAATAACTTTGTCTGCACGGCGAACAGCGCTGCGTCGACAGTTGAATTTAATGACTATCGGCGGTAGATTTCCGCGAGCACCTGCACGGGATGACGAAGCGTCTTGCCTCGCAGACGCTTGACCTGACAGCGGCAGGAATAGCCTGTTGCCAGGACCTCCGGACCTTCCTCGCTCACGAGCGGTTGAGCGGACGCAGGAATCTGGTACGCCCACGACAGCGCGAAAATGTCGCTCGATGTGGTCACGTTCCTCGCTTCATGACCGTAAGTGCCGGACATTCCGCAACAGCCCGTCGAAGGCATCGCCAAGTCCAGACCTGCTGCGGCAAAGACCGTTTTCCAGAGTGCTGTAGCTTGCGCGGCATTCGTCTTCTCGGTGCAATGAGCTAGTAACGTGAACGACCCGCGTGCATCTTTGGGCGCGCGCGACGCGCTGGTCGCAGTCGCGAGCCACTCTTGTGGCAACAACACATTCGGGACGTTTTCGCCCCCGAGTACTTTGGAATATTCCTGGCGATACGTCAGCGTCATGGCCGGATCGACGCCAACCAGCGTGACACCTGTGTTTGCAATATCGATCAGCGCCTGCGCGTTCTTTTGCGCGGCCCGCGCGAACCGCGTCAGAAAGCCCAGAACGTGAAGAGGCTTCCCATTCGGATGAAAGGGTGCGAAAAACACACGAAATCCCAAAGACTCCGCAAGCGCGACAAAAGCAGTCTCCACGTCGCCATTGAAGAAGCTCGTGAAGGTGTCGCGAACAAAAACCACGCAGCGGCTCCGTTCGCTTGCATTCATCCGCATTAGAATCTCAGGCGTCGCGATAGCGCATCGGTTCGATTTCCCGGCTTCGCTCTGCGCGATACTGGGTGTATCGACTACCCCAACAATATGCTTAAGCAAAAGTCGTGCAAACCGATTTTCCACAACGCGGTTGTAAAGCTGTCGCCCCCCTGGCACAGAGACCAGTCGCGGAATCGTGTGTTCGAGAGAAGCGATCATGTAGTCGCGAGCCGGGCGAAGATATCGTGTGTGGTAATGCTCCAGAAATCGCGATCGGAACTCCGGCACGTTCACCTTGACAGGACATTGAGCGACGCAAGACTTGCAAGCGAGGCAGCCGCTCATCGCCTCATATACTTCGTGCGAGAAGTCATCCTTGTTTCGCCCTCGACGCAACGAATTGATGAACCGTACGGGCAAGCGTTTCGCACGCGGCCGAGCGATCAGATCGGTACCTGCGGCCACCTGCAGACGTAACCACTCACGCATCAACGACGCACGGCCTTTCGGAGAATGAATGCGTTGACGTGTCGCTTTCCATGAAGGACACATCGAATCGTCCGGATCGAAATTGAAGCAAGCGCCATTGCCGTTACATTGGACGGCGTCACTGTTCGCTTCCCACACAGCTTGGCTGATCTCACGATTGAGTTCACCCGAGAAAGTGGCGGAATCGATCTTGAGAAGCGTGCCATCCACGCCTGCCGGTACGGCGATCTTGCCCGGATTGAGCTGGTTATACGGATCAAACGCTGCCTTGATTTGCTGCAAGGACGGGTAAAGGCGCCCAAAGAAGGTCGGTGCATATTCCGAACGCAAGCCCTTCCCGTGCTCTCCCCAAAGAAGTCCTCCGTATTTCATCGTGAGCGCCGAAACGGCATCCGAGATGGGCCTGATCAAGGCAGCATCACCGGGGTCCCTCAGATCGAGCGCAGGACGCACGTGCAGCACGCCAGCGTCGACATGCCCGAACATCCCATACTTCAAACCATAGGAATCGAGCAACGCGCGAAACTCTGCGATGTACTCCGCAAGCTGCTCCGGAGGAACAGCCGTGTCCTCGACAAACGGTTGCGGCCGCCTTCTTCCGCGTACGTTGCCAAGCAGGCCGACTGCGCGCTTTCGCATCGCATAGAGACGGCTGACCGCCGCATCTCCCCAGGCGATCGTGTGACCCAGACGGCGAACGCTTTGCTCCGTGCAAATGTGCTTAACAAATTCAGCGATGCGAGTCTGAAGCTGACCGAGATCATCGGCGCTGAATTCAATAAGGTTGATACCCTGAGCGCTTGCTTCCTCGTTATGGTCCGGAAAAAACTCGGATATCGAACTCCAGACAATGTCATCCCGGGCCAGCGAAAGTACCGTGGAATCCACCGTCTCGATCGACAGCGGTCGATGCTCCATCAGTGCACGCGCATCCCTTAGCGCATCCATGAATCCCTCATACTGGATATTCACCAGCGCTGAATGAAGCGGTATCGACAGCACGTTCAATGTTGCTTCTACAACGAAGCCGAGCGTACCCTCCCCGCCGCAGATGAGGCTATTCAGGTTCAGCCTTCCGTCATGCTCGCGAAGATGCGCGAGATCGTAGCCCGTCAAGCAGCGATTAAGCGGCGGGAAAGTGTCCCGTATGAGCTCAGCCCGGCTGTCGGAAACTTCGCGGGCAATTTTGTAGGCCCGTCCGACAATATCCGTCCGTGCGCAAAGTTGATCCAGTGCTGCATCGTCGACCGGTTCGGAGACGAGCGGAACGCCTCCAAGCAATACGCTCTTCAGAGCGATGACATGGTCGCGCGTTTTTCCGTAGGTACAGCTGCCTTGTCCGCTGGCGTCCGTGCTGATCATTCCACCAATCGTGGCGCGATTCGACGTCGACAGTTCCGGAGCAAAGAATAATCCGTGCGGTTTGAGAGCCGCATTCAATTGATCCTTGACGACGCCTGCCTGAACCCTTGCCGTGCGCTTGATCGGATCGATCTCAATGATGCGGTTCATGTGGCGGGACAGGTCGACGACAATACCGTCGGTCAATGACTGACCGTTGGTCCCGGTTCCACCGCCTCGGGGCGATACCACGATGCTTCGAAATCGCTCCTCGGCGAGCAGCCGCGCGATGCGCTCAACGTCGTCGGCGTTGCGAGGGAAGATCGCAGCCGTCGGTTTGCGCTGATAGATCGAGTTGTCCGTTGCGAGTACCGTGCGAGTCGCGTGGCTAACGTCAATTTCGCCTTCCAATCCGGCAACTCGCAAAGCTTCGAGAAACGCTGCTTCAGAGGTAGTGTCTCGTGCTTCTTCTAGTTTTAGCTTTATGACCTTCATGTCGCTTTACCTTTAATGCGTCCTTGGGCGGCACTCTGCGTACGTTTGCTTCGCCTGCGTCCATCAGAAGAAGAGGCCTGACGTGTCGTTGCCATTTCCGCATTCGGAGAGAAAACGCGAGGTCACGAGTCGGCCGTCCGACATTCGGGAGTTAAGGCTTACTCGGTTGACGTGACTTGCCGCTGCTCGCCAGGTACACGCGCCCTGGCGAGCCACGCCCGCGCAAGTTCAGCCGATCTGAACTCTGTCGAGAATCTCGTCCGACCCAACCTCGAGAGGAGCGAAATTGGTCGAGCGCACATAATCCGGTCGCGGCTGCTCGACTTCTTCAGGTTTGTTCTTCACCTGGTTGTAGACGACATAGGCCTGCCATCTATCGTCGCCCGACAGGTTGTGACCCGACGAATGCACGATGTTGGCGTCGAAGAACACGACCGTCCCCGGGCGGCCGATGATAGGCACGGCCTTGGGATGGCTGGACAAGATATCGAGCATCGTCGGCTTGGGTACCACGTAAAAGCGGTACCCGGTTGCCTCATCGAACGCCGGATCGAGTGAACCCAGTTTGTGGCTTCCAGGGATGAAGTAAAGACATCCGCCCATTTCGGTCGGCTCGTCGAGCATGACCAACGCGGTTGTCATTCGCGGCTCCTTCACGCCGTCGATATGCCAGGTGCCGAAGTCCTGATGCCATTGCCAGACGGAACCGTCGATTGCCGTCTTCAGATTGCACTTCGTGTGATAGACGTAGAGTTCGGGATCGTCGATCAGTTGTTGTGCCGGCTCGAGCAATCTGGGAGAGCGCACTCCGGAGTGAAAAACGGCGGATGCCGTCGGACTTTCGGTCTCGTGCACTTTGTAGATCGTCTTTGCGATGCCGCCCGTTTTTTCACGGACAAGATGGTCGGTGTCGATCTTCTGGATTCGACGCAATTCGCTCTTCATATGCTCGACTTCTTCTTCCGAGAAAAGCTCCGGCAGAACAACGAACCCATCGCGCTCGTACGCTTCCAACTGTGACGCGGTAAGTTTCATGAGGGGATCTCCTGACTCGTTGGTGTGATGTCACGATCCTAAGAGCGATCACGTTCAATGTAAAAGATATAATAAGTTGCGTATCGATACCTAAGAGGTTCCAAATGGAACTGCGTCATCTTCGCTACTTTCTGACGGTGGCACGCACACTCAACTTCACGAAGGCGGCGGATGAACTGCACATGGCGCAGCCGCCGTTGAGCCGGCAGATACGGGAACTGGAAGAGGAAATCGGCGTAGCGCTTTTTGAGCGCCGGGGCAAACGAGTGCTTCTTTCATCGGCGGGCCAGGTTTTCGAAGATCGGGCCAAGCGAATTCTGGCGGAGACGAACTCTGCGATCGTGGATTCGCGACGCGCAGCAAGAGGGGAAATCGGCCGCGTAGCGGTCGGGTTCTTCGAACACATCGCGTACACGCTGCTGCCACCGCTCTTGCGTGAATTCCAGCAGCGTTATCCCGCGGTGACAGTCGAACTTCGATGGTTTTCTTCTGCGGAACAGATCAATGCCCTGAACCGAGGGGACGTCGATCTGGCATTCGTCCGCTCTTTGCCACCGGATACGCAACTGAACAGCGTCTTGTTGCTTCGGGAGCCGTTTTACGTTGCCATCGCTAAGGACAATCCACTCGCCGCCAAACGGCAGATTTCCATCAAGGACTGTATGCAGTTGCGCGTGATCAATTATCAGAAGGATGTCGCGCCGGACTATCACGCCACCATCAACCAGTTGTGCGCACTTGCCGGATTTTCTCCTTCCACGAGCTTTGAAATGGGGCAGATCTACGCGTCCCTTGGCCTCGTAAGCGCCGGGTTTGGTGTGACGCTCGTACCTGCGTCGGTTCAACGAACGCACATGGACAACGTCGTTTATCGTCCGCTGCGCGAACAGCACGCGCAAAGCGAACTCTACCTCGCGTGGAAGGAACCCAACCCGCCCGCTGCGCTAGGCTCTTTTGTTCACCTCGCGTGCGAAATAGCCGCGCACGCACCGGGCAAAGCGAAGGTCGAGTAAGGCAAGCGGTACGACTTCAATTGTGATGAACAGGTTAGTTTTTCCGGTTGAACTGTCAGCACAACTGCTTTGATTTGCGGCCGCCGTATGTAGCGCTGATTTGACTGCTTGTCCGATCGCAGGTGACGGACAGCTATACGGTGCAAAGCCGCCGTTCGACTGTCCTACCATGCCTTGGAAACCAATGACTGCACATGGCCGGTTGCCGAAGATCGCAGTTCGTACGCGGTGCATCCGCTGCAAGCGCGGCACGAACTTCCGGACTCGACCCACTACGGCCGCTCGGTTGAGCTGTGCCCCGACGGCTGCTTGGAAGCTGATAACGGGCTCTCACTGTGGGCGTCGAAAAGAGATCGCGGCCCTCTGAGCTCTGGCCAGCTGCGACAAAATCCTTGAGTGAGAAAGTAGAAGTATCGAATGGCGAGCGTTCCGCCTCCACTTTTTCACGAACTTGCACGGCGCCAGACGTCTTGCTACACAAAGACTTGGCGGCTTCCGCCAATAGTTTGTCGGGACCATTAAAAATATAGTCTGTGTCACCTTGCCACTGTTTAATCAGCTTGTCGGCCTTGTCCGTTTAAGCGTTGCAAACGCTCTATCACAGGAGCGTGTCCATACTGTCTTACGGGACGGTCACGTCAGCCGGCGTGCTCCACAAAAGTCCTGTGTTGTCGTTAGGATCCGCCGTTCTATCCGTAGCCACCAACGTATATCTACCTTCGTTAAGACCTAAAAGGGCTGATTTTCCAGATACAGGGAAATCACTATCGGAGGTCGCCGGATTGCTTTCATGCACGATGATATGGATGTGGTCTATGAAGCCAGAACTCATCTCGATCAGGAAGTTATGTTTACCATTATTAATGTTCGGCGTTATCTTCAGGGTCGGTCGAGTTCCCGGGATCGGCGGACTGACGGGCACCCCAAAATTTGTTCTCCCGCTCGTTGAGCGGATGCTTTGAATTTCGTTCTCAAGTGTCGCAAATTTATCGAGCAGGTTCTGCCCGCTTACGGTGAGGCTTCCCTGGATTTCGGCATTTCCACCTGTAGTGAGTTGTCCCTCGATACCGACGTTTCCCAGAATGCGGCCACCGACTGTGAGATCGTTCTGCACCTCGACGCTCCCCTCGAACTTACCGGCAGGACCAGGACTCCCCTGAGCGAAGAGGCCAAATTGGGTTCCCACTGCGACCACCCCGACCTGACCTTCACCAAAAACTCCAGTGCCGTTTCCATCGGCATTGCCCCTGACTCCAATACCTCCCAGCCCGCTCTCGGGATTGATGCCGTTAGCCTCGGCAAGGATGGCAACGCCTCCACCGTTTGGCACGCGGATTGAAAATGCTTGTTCTGTTGTCGGAAAGTTGGCATCTATAGGCAAATCTAGCGTTCCCATTTGTCCCTCCAGTCTGCAGGCCCCGAAAGATTGCTGAGCTTGCAGCGGAAAAACGAATCCCTTGCTTAGATTTTGAACTCACACTAGCGTGTGGACCCTTAAGGTCCGAACCTTGGCGCAAAAGAGACGCATGAGTATCCGGCGAAGCGATAGCATGAAAGACTACAACTGGCCGGTCAGCGACCAATCGCTAACCGGCCCGACAACCTAGACCTCCGTCTGTTCGGCCATTTCAAGTGCGTCATCTACCTCGATGCCGAGGTAGCGCACTGTACTTTCAAGCTTCCGGTGGCCGAGCAACAACTGAACAGCCCTGAGGTTCTTCGTACGACGATAGATCAAAGACACCTTGGTCCGGCGCATCGTATGGGTGCCGTAGGCAGTGTCGTCAAGGCCGATTGACGCGATCCACCGATGAACCAGCCGGGCATATTGCCGTGTCGACAAGTGCGGAGAGTCGTGAATTCTGCTCGGGAACAGGAAGTCGGTTGCGTGCAAGCCCGCATGCCTGATCCATGCTCCCACGCTTTCACGAGTCTGTTCGGTAATCTCGAACTGTACAGGCCGTTGCGTCTTCTGCTGCATGATCGTCGCGCGGCTAGCGACGTGTTCGCCGTGACAAACGTCGCGCACGCGCAGCTTCGTCAGATCACATGCCCGAAGCTTGCTGTCATGGCGAGATTGAACATTGCCAGATCACGCACGCGGGACGAAAGCTGCAGGCGCACGCGTATCGCCCAAATCTCCTTCAGCTTCAGCGGCGCTTCTGGCCCGTCGCGTCGTACAGGCGCTGCTCAGTAGCGACGAACACTTCGTTTCCAACGCGTAGTGCCGGCAAGGCAACAAGGAGCAACCCGAACGGCAATCTCAAACAACCAGTTTTGCATGGCTGTGAGCACGCCAGTGCCGTGCTCACAGCCATGCCATAGCATGACAAACCGACGGTGCGTCAAGCGTCCGCTTTGCCGGGCTGGCGCCCGCGCTTGACGAGTCACACATTCATGGAGAACTGCACCCGCACAGCGATGACGAAAAAGGTTGAACCAGCACTCTGAAGCCTGTTTTTCGTGCCGGCTGCCGTCTCCCGGCGAGCCGCGATTTTGCTAAGGACAGGGTGCGCGGATCTCATCGAGGCTGCGGGCGTGCTTCAGCAAGCGCCCGACGGGCAAGCCGGATACACATGCATGCAGACCGTTTCGACATCACGAACACGAAGCTTGCAAAAGGCGTCGGGTCCATACAAGCACGAAAAGGACGATTACCCCAGAGTCATAGCGCGAACACAAAGGTGACCTACATGAGGCCGGCATGACGTTTCGATATGGCACCGTGCCCTTCACTGTAGAACACTATTCGTGTAACAGGTCCATACCGCGTCGGTCCGATGCCTCGTCGCCCCCCTTTCAGAAAGCATTCTCGTCCCACCGCGCGTCGCGCACCTGCACGATACCGGCCTCGACGCGCACCGGAAACACCGCCACGTCCTCATAGGCGGGTGGCGCAAGCACCCTACCCGTTCTGATGCAGAAACGCGCGCCATGCCGTGGACACACCACCACGTCGCCCTCTACTTTGCCGCCCGTCAGGATGCCGCCATCGTGCGGGCAGATATCTTCGATCCCGTAACAGGTGCCATCCAGGTTGAACACCGCCACCTGTGCGCCGTCTACGTCGACACTACGCACCGAACCCGGTGGGAAATCCGTCATCGCCGCGACATCGACCCAGTCTGACATCTCAAAGCATCCCCAGTTGCAACCGTGCGGCCTCTGACATCCGCTCTTTTGTCCACGGCGGATCCCACACCAGTTCCACTCGTACGCCGGTCACGCCGGACACCGAATACACCGCGTCCTCGACCGTCGCAGGAAACGTCTGCGCGACGGGACAGCCCGGCGCAGTCAGCGTCATGCGGATCACCACGTGGCCCGCTTCGTCGTCCACTTCCAGGCCATATACCAGCCCCAGATCGTAGATGTTGACGGGAATCTCCGGGTCGAATACTGTTCGCAACGCTTCGACCACGCGCGCCCGCAGATCGCCGTCGGCAGGCTCCAGCGCGTCAGCCCGTTTCAACCAGTCGAATGCGTTCATCGCTTCTCACCTCCTTGCACTCTTTGCGTCACTCCGTCGTTATGGTGCCGCGCTCGTCCTGCAAAGCCGCGCGCAGCGTATGCCATGCCAGCGTCGCGCACTTCACGCGCGCCGGAAACTCGCGTACGCCCGAGAGCACCGCGAGTTTGCCGAGCCCCGCCTCGCGTTGCGTCGGCGCGCCCGCAGGCGTCGTCACCATGTCGTGGAACGCTCCGAAGAGCGCCTCTACTTCCGATTCGGTGCGGCCCTTCAGCGCCTCCGTCATCAGCGATGCTGACGCGATGGCGATCGCACACCCTGCTCCCTCGAAACCCGCGTCTTTCACGACACCGTCTTCAATGCGCAGATACAGCGTGATGCGATCTCCGCACAACGGGTTATGCCCCTCGGCCTTGTGATTCGCGTCCGGCAGCGGATGACAGTTTCTCGGTCGCCGGTAATGGTCGAAGATGACTTCCTGATACAGGTCGCGCAGACTGCTCATGGCCCGAACACCTCCTGCACGCGCGCCATTGCTTCGACGAGCGCGTCGACGTCGGCTCGTGTGTTGTATAGCGCGAATGATGCGCGCACGGTTGCCGGCACGCCAAAGCGTTGCATGACGGGCATCGCGCAATGATGGCCGGCGCGCACCGCGACGCCGCGGGAATCGAGAATCGTGCCGATGTCGTGCGCGTGAACATGATCAAGCACGAACGACAGAATGCCCGCCTTTTCGTGCGCGGTGCCGATCAGCCGCAGATGCGGGATTGCGCACATCGCGTCCGTCGCATACGCGAGCATGTCAGCCTCATGTGCTCCAATCAGTTCGTGGCCGATTTCGCTTACATAGTCGAGCGCCGCCGCGAGCGCGATCGCGCCGCAGATGTTCGGCGTGCCCGCCTCGAACTTCCAGGGGATGTCGTTATAAACGGTCTTCTCGAATGTGACCGAGCGAATCATGTCGCCTCCGCCTTGCCACGGCGGCATTGCTTCAAGCAGGTTCGCCCTTGCGTACAGCACGCCGATTCCAGTCGGGCCATAGACCTTGTGCCCCGAGAACGCGTAGAAGTCGCAATCGAGCGCGCGCACATCGACGGGCAGATGGGCTATCGCTTGCGCACCGTCGAGCAGCACCGGCATGCCGTGCACGTGGGCGGCCTCGATCAGCCTCGCGACCGGGTTGATGCTGCCAAGCGCGTTCGACACGTGTGTGATCGCCACCATGCGCGTACGTGCGCCGAGCATCCTGCCGTACGCGTCGACATCGAGTTCGCCGCTATCGTCGATCGGGACGACCTTCAGGACCGCGCCCGTCTGCTCGCATACGAGCTGCCACGGCACGATGTTCGAGTGATGTTCCATCGCGCTGATCAGGATTTCGTCGCCTGGTTTCGCGGCAGGACGCAGATAGCTCTGCGCGACAAGGTTGATCGCCTCCGTCGTACCGCGCACGAAGACGATTTCCTCTGCGCTTGCCGCATTGACGAAGCGCGCAATCCGTGCACGTGCGCTTTCGTACTCGTCGGTGGCGCGCTGCGACAACTGATGCACGCCACGATGCACGTTCGCATTCATGTGCTCGTAATAGGCGCGCTCCGCCTCGATCACGGCTGAAGGCTTCTGGGCGGTCGCCCCATTGTCGAGATACACCAGCGGCGCGCCGTGCACGCGTTCGCGAAGAATCGGAAAGTCACTTCGCCAGCGCAACACAGTATTGGTGTCCGGGATGCGCACAGGTTCGATTGGCTTCATATCAGCCCCCGAATATGCTCACCTTCCGGCGTACGCGCCAGGAGCAGTTTCGTCAGTCCACTGCGCACGACGCCGATACTGACGCGCTCCACGCTATCGCGCGCAAACGCCCATACCAGCAACGCCCGCGCGATGCGTTCGTCGATACCGCGCGAGCGCAGATAGAACAGCTGATTTCCGTCGAGCTGGCCCACGGTTGCGCCATGCGTGCACTTCACGTTGTCGGCGTGGATCTCCAGTTGAGGCTTCGTGTCGATCTGTGCGTCACGCGACAACAGAAGGTTGTAGTTCGCCTGATGCGTGTTGGTCTGCTGCGCGTCCCGCCGCACGATCACGTTGCCATTGAATACGCCATGCGACGCGCCGTCGAGCACCCCGCGGTAGTATTCCCGGCTCGTGCCATGCGGCTTCTCGTGATCGATGCGCGTGTGATGATCCACATGTTGTCTCGCGCCTACGAAATACAGTCCGTTCAGCTCGGCGCGAGTGTCGACCGCCTGCAGCCGCGTATCAATCTGGGTGCGTGACAATGCGCCGCCGAATGCAAACGAGTGTGAAGTGAAGCGACTCGCCTGTTGCTGCGTGACATCGACGCGTGCAATGTGGAAGGCGCTACGCGCTTCCTGCTGGACGCGACAATGCTGGACATCCGCCTCGTCGCCGGCCACGATTTTCGTCACCGTGTTGAGGAGATACGCGTCATCTGCGATACCGACGTACTGCTCGACAATTGAACAGCGCGAGCGCGCGCCCGCCAATATCACATTGAAAGGATGCATCGCGAGCCCGGCTTCGTCGGTCAGGAACAGCGTGACAAGCGGCGCGTCGATCGCACTGTCCGGCGGCAGCAGGACCACATATCCGTCGCTCAGGAATGCCGTGTTCAGCGCCTCGAAGCCATCTCGCGGCGCCGGCTGTGCAACGATGTCCCTGAGCCGCTCCGGCATCTCGCGGATCGCGCGCGTCAAACCGCCGACGAACGCGCCTTCCGGCAACATCGGCACGCGCGACAGCCTCGGCATATGGCAGCCGTTCACGAATACGAGCCGGCCCACCGTGTTGTCGGGCACGATGTCGTCCACGATGCGGGCAACATCCAGGTCACCACTGCGTGACGACGTGAAGTGCCACGGCCGCTTCGCGATGGTGGCCACATTCGTGTACTTCCAGTCTTCCAACTGCGTCGTGGGAAAGCCGACCGCTTCGAACTGCTCGAATGCGTGGCGCCGCGCGCTGCGCAACCATGCAAGTTCCGCGCCGGGCAGTGTCTTCGACAGCGTCTGGAATGAATGATGGAAGTGCTCGAGCGCCCGTTCACTCATTTGAGGTCTACTCCTTGCGGTCGTGCGCGGCAGGCAGCCCGGACTGCGGCTCAGTGGGTGCATTCGCACTGAGCCAGCCGTAACCCTTGCGTTCCAGTTCAAGCGCCAGTTCGCGCGTCCCCGACTGCGCGATTCGCCCCTGCGAAAGCACATGCACGTAATCGGGCACGACATACTCAAGCAGACGCTGATAGTGCGTCACCAGCACAATCGCGCGGTCGGCGCAGCGCAACTGATTGACACCCCGAGCAACCACCTGCAACGCGTCGATATCGAGGCCCGAATCAGTTTCGTCGAGAATCGCGAGGCGTGGCTCCAGTACCGCCATCTGCAGTACTTCGTTGCGCTTTTTCTCGCCCCCGGAAAACCCTTCATTCACCGCGCGATACAGCAGGCTTTCGTCCATCTGCATGAGCGCCATTTTCTCCTTGACCAGTTGCAGGAATTCCATTGCGTCCAGTTCGGGCTCGCCGCCATGCTTGCGCTGCGCATTCAACGCTGCCTTCAGCAGGTACACGTTGCTCACGCCCGGTATTTCGACCGGGTATTGAAACGCGAGAAAAAGACCTTCCCGTGCGCGTTGCTCCGGCGCTAGCGTGAGCAGGTCATGGCCCGCGTACTGCACGCTGCCGCCTGTCACGCGGTAATGTTCATCGCCGGCCAGTACATGGGCAAGCGTGCTCTTGCCTGAACCGTTCGGGCCCATGAGCGCGTGCACCTCGCCCGCGTTTACGGACAGATCGATGCCGCGCAGAATCGGCTTGCCTTCCACTTCAACGCTCAGGTTGCTGATTTCAAGCATGATCCTTGCCCCTGTCAGCCTGTGCTGCCCTCCAGACTCACGCCGAGAAGCTTTTGTGCTTCGACGGCGAACTCCATAGGCAGCTCCTTGAATACTTCCTTGCAAAAGCCGTTGACGATCATCGACACCGCATCTTCCTCCGACAGGCCGCGCTGCCGGCAATAGAACAGCTGATCCTCGCCGATGCGCGACGTCGAGGCCTCGTGCTCGACTTTCGCGGTCGGGTTTTTCACCTCGATATACGGAAACGTGAGCGCGCTGCACCGATCGCCGAGCAACAGCGAATCGCACTGTGAATAGTTGCGTGCGTTCTCCGCTGACCGGGCCATTTTCACGAGCCCGCGATAGGCGTTCCTGCCATGGCCGGCGGAAATGCCCTTCGACAGGATCGTGCTGCGCGTGTTGCGGCCCAGATGGGTCATCTTCGTGCCCGTGTCGGCCTGCTGATAGTTGTTGGTGAGCGCCACCGAATAGAACTCGCCGACCGCGTTGTCGCCCTGCAGGATCACACTCGGGTACTTCCATGTAATGGCGGAGCCCGTTTCGACCTGCGTCCAGGAAATTTTCGAGTCTGCTTCACGGCAGTCGCCGCGCTTCGTCACGAAGTTGTAGATGCCACCGCGCCCGCGCGCATCGCCCGGATACCAGTTCTGCACCGTCGAGTAGCGAATCTGGGCCCCCTCCAGCGCGACCAGCTCCACCACCGCGGCGTGCAACTGGTTCTCGTCACGCATAGGTGCGGTACACCCTTCGAGATAACTGACGTACGCTCCCTTGTCCGCAATGATCAAAGTGCGCTCGAACTGCCCCGTGCTCTGTGCGTTGATGCGGAAATACGTGGAGAGCTCAATCGGGCAGCGTACACCCGGCGGGATGTAGCAGAACGACCCGTCGCTGAATACCGCGGAGTTGAGTGCAGCGAAGAAATTGTCGGTGGGTGGCACGACCGAGCCGAGATATTGCCGAATAAGTTCAGGATGCCTCTGTACTGCTTCCGAAAACGAACAGAATACGATGCCGAGCGCGCCGAGTTTTTCACGAAACGTCGTCGCGACCGACACACTGTCGAACACTGCGTCCACTGCCACGCCGGCGAGAATCTCGCGCTCCTGCAGCGGCACGCCAAGTCTCTCGTACGTGCGCAGCAGTTCCGGGTCAACATCCTCCAGACTCTTTGGTCGATCTTTCGACGCAATTGGCGATGAGTAGTACGCGATATTCTGGTAGTCGATGCGCGGATGCTCGACCGTGGCCCACTGCGGCTCGCTCATGGTCAGCCAGTGCCGGAAGGCAGCAAGGCGCCATTCGAGCATGAAATCAGATTCGTTCTTCTTTTCGGAAATCAGGCGGATGACGTCCTCGGAAATGCCGCGAGGCAATGTATCCGATTGCACGTCGGTCACGAAGCCATGCGGGTATTCGCGCCGGATCAATTCGTCGATTCTGGATTCGCTGGAACTCACGCCTGACCTCCGCTTTCAACGGTGCGGCCGCGGTGTTGCTGGCTTGCTGGTGAGACCGGAATCACACGCCTTTGGCCGATTCCCGGATGTGCCAGCGGCAGAAGGCGGCGCGCGTGAATCGCGCTGATGTCGCCCTCGCTCAGCGTCGGTCCTGCCATATCGGCCAGCGATACCTGGCGCAGCGCATCAAATATCAGCCGGTTGACCTTCTGCCAGTTGGCGCGCGCACTGCATACCGCCTCCTGCGTGCACAGCCCCGGTAGAGCGCTGCATTCGGTCATCCCGAAGGGGCCGTCGACAGCTGCAATGACGTCGGACAACGTGATCCGCTGTGGAGGAAGCGGCAACTGATAGCCACCGCTCACACCTCGCACCGACACCAGCACGCCACCACGCGTGAGCATCTTCATCACCTTGGACACCGTCGGCGCGGGGATGCCGGTGGTTTCGGCGAGGCTGCCGGCAGTCTTCACGGCCTGTGGATCGCGTGCCATCGTGATCATGATCACTGTGGCATAGTCGGCAAGCTTGCTCATCCGCAACATGGGTGTCTCCCTGCGAATCGGTACCTGTTTAGTCCTGATTCACTGACAACATTAGCACTCCTTTTCACGAATAGACGAAAGACATCACTGCACGTGAGCATTCTTGCTGTGTCGTTACGATCGGCGCGGCAATTCAGGAATCTTGTTCTTTAAGCAGTTTGTTAGCAAGGACGCGCGCTGCGTCTCGTGCCTGATCCTCGTGCACGAAGTCCATTTCGGTTTCGTGCGGATCGTCCGCTTCGGGTTCGGCCCCCACTTCTCGCAGATGAACGATTCCTCGATAAGTGCCCGCACCAGTCTTCATCACACGAACTCGTGCGATGTGCGTGGTGGTTGCGTAGATTTCATCTTTCATGGCGACATCAAATGAATCGCAGCATGAGCACTATTATGGGTTTCTCTGCGGCTACCGTGACCGCCTCGATCGGGAGATAAACGCCACAGGAATCGTCGTGGCCTTCTTCGGCGTCAATCGCTCGCGCGTCCATTCGAGCGTTCGCGAACCGACCGTTCTGAAGTGACCGGCTTCGCTAACCGATGAGGCGTCGCAAGTACATCGCCGGCAACCCGTTCGCATGCCGCATGTCGAAGACCTTGTCGCTGTCCTCGATACAATCGGTCCTGACGACGATCCGCATATTGCAGAGATCCCGGCGATGCTGATCTGCATGGTGCCATGCTGGTAGCGCCCGCGTATAGATGCGGCCTCCGCGATGCTCGGCGCAGCGAACAAGCCGGTGAAGGTATTCGGCCTATGGTGCGGTCCACCTGGTCTGACCGTAAGGACGACGATAGTGACCATCGGAGAAACACTCCATACCATTCGGAAAGTCGTGCGCGACTTTGTGGTGCAAGACAGATGGCACCAGATGAAGACACTGGAGCTGATTGACGAGAGCAGACCCAGCACGAAGTCGATGATGCAGCGAATGTCGGCGCGATGGCAATCTCGCAAGCCGCGCGCGACATTCTCGCCGAGCGTGCGCGCCAAGTGCGGCTAGACGGTTGGACGCTCGAACACGATGACGAGCATGAATGCTGTGAACTTGCCGATGCTGCTGCCTGCAACGCATTGCATGCGAGCGGTGTGCAGATCGCGACGATTGCCGAATACTGGGCCTTCGGACGCGGAATGGTGAAAGGCGACAATGCCACGCCGCATGCGTGAAAATGCAGGCACGCTAATCATCACGGAAATCGACCGCATCGACCGCATCGCTCTATCGGCATCTGCAGAGAATGGTAGCCAATCAATGAGGAAATGCGCCCAGCAATACCGCGAGCTTCCACAAAGCAAGCGCGCACAAAATTCCGAGGATTGTCGCAATGAGAATCTGTCGCTTGCACTGAGCCGGATCGTCGATTGAATGCCGATGGGGTATGTGAATCAGTCGCATTACGGCCACCTCAATCATGGGTTGCCTTGTCCAAATACTAGCACGCGCGTAAATGCGTGATGGCTCCGCAAAGATCGCCCCCTGAGAGAGACCAGTAAAATCCGAACTACCAATGATGTTCGTGCCGCGAACGTCGGCGTGGAGGCCGTCGAATGTATCGCTGCCAATGGCGGGGAACCCTATGTTCAATTTTTCAGTTGAAGGTGACGGCTATTGGCTCCCGGCCAGCATGAGAGTCGCCGGATGCACGATTTCCTATCTCGCCGCCTGCCGCTCCCACCGCGATGGCGAAAGATGTTCAGCGTTATGAATATCTGCTCAACTGCGCGCTGATAGAGGCTCAACGATATGTAGGGGATTTGGATTTCAAAGACTTCAAGGCAAAGCGGCGCGAAAAGCACGATGCCGCTAGGCGAGGGTCTCCTCAAAGATGCGGCGCCATGTGCGCTTGCCGGTCAGGCGGTAGGCATCCGCGTACAGCTTCACAAGCTGGCCGTTGTCAGAGAGCATTTTCTCGAAGTGCGGCACGGCTCAAGCTCAACGTGCGTCGACGCTATAGCGGTCGAGCCCGCCGCCGAGCGGGTCATAGATGCCGCCCGGCCGCCATGTGGTCGAGCGTGCGTTCCAGCGCGTCAAGCAGCGCGGGTTCGCCGGTTTCGTTCAAGACGTGCAGCACGAGGCCATAACAGCTGGGGTTCGGGAGCTTGGGCGCGCCACCCCCATAGGCTTGGTCAGCGTTCCGCACCAAGGCGCGAGCTGTCTGTGCCGGCAAATCTCGACTTGAGGGTATTGCCCGCCCTGGTTTGCCTGGGAAGTGATGCGCTCGCATATTACGGGATCAAGGCCATTGCATCGTAACGGGACGCGCGTCTGTAGCCACTTCCACGCGATGAAGTGGCCCGAGCCTGGCATCCTCATTCAGACGTCTGTCAGCTGTATCAGCACATGCCACCGCGATCGTGCCGCAAAGCAACGAGCGACACGACGAGCTCGGCGGCCGCGCCGCACACGCGGCGTGCGACCGGACCCGCCCTGCCTCGTCGCGTGTGCGGGCGTAGAATTGCAGCAGGTCAGGCTACATGGGCCGCACGGTGAAACCAGTCATGCTGCGCTGGCTGCGCACCCTGATTCCAGCAATCGCATTGGCGTGGATGTCTTCCGGCGTTCACGCGGCCGACGATTTTGCGGCCCTTCGTGCGCAAATGATCAAGGACATCGCGGAGCTCACCGCCGAAACCTTCGTCGCAACCGGCAGACCCGCCATCGATCCACGCGTGCTCGCCGCGATGGAACTGGTGCCTCGCCACCAGTTCGTCCCGGCTGGCGAGGAGCGCAACGCCTATGAGAACCGACCGCTGCCGATCGGCTATGGCCAGACCATTTCACAGCCGTACCTTGTCGCGCTGATGACCGACCTGATGACGATCAAGCCCACTGACGTCGTGCTGGAAGTCGGCACCGGCTCAGGGTACCAGGCGGCGATCCTCTCGACCCTCGCGCGAGCGGTATATACGATCGAAATCATCGAGCCTTTGGGCAATGCGGCGCAGGAGCGCTTGCAGCGGCTCGCGTATAGGCGCGTGGAAACCAGGGTAGGAGACGGCTACTACGGGTGGGAAGCACACGCGCCTTACGATGCCATCATCGTCACCGCCGCCGCGAGCCATGTCCCTCCTCCTCTCGTGCGGCAGTTGAAGCCGGGCGGGAGGATTGTCATTCCAGTTGGCGCACAGTTTCTGACGCAATACCTGCTGCTGATCACGAAGTCGAACGACGGGACCGTTTCCACCCGACAGGTTCTGCCCGTCAGCTTCGTGCCGCTCGTCGGGCACTGATTCTGCGCGTGAATCAGGCGACGCAACGGGACGGCGCGAACCTGCACGGCAGCATTGGCTGAGCGCGCCCCGTCCCGCATCCCCTTCGGGTTCACGCAATCATGCCTGCCGCGCCGCTGTTCGCCCTCTCCCTGCTCTCGGCCGCAGCGCTCGGTTACGAGCTCCTGTTGATGCGACTCTTTTCGATCATCCAATGGCATCATTTCGCGTACATGATGATCAGCGTCGCGCTGCTGGGTTACGGAGCGGCCGGTGCGATGGTCGCCCTGGCGCAGCGCTGGCTCGCGCCCCGGTTCGCGGCCGTGTTCGTCAGCGGCGCGGTCCTGTTCGGCGTTTTTGCGGTCACCTCGTTCGCTTTCGCTCAGCGTGTCGCGTTCAACCCGCTGGCGATTCTGTGGGACCCGCGCGAACCTTTGCGCCTGCTCCTGATCTATCTGCTTCTGCTCATTCCTTTCTGTTGCGCCGCGACCAGCGTCTGTCTCACCTTCACACGGTTCAACGATCAGATCCCCCGCATTTACAGTTTCGACATCGGCGGAGCGGGCGTGGGGAGCGTCGCGATCATTGGTGCGCTATTCGTGTTCCATCCGCTGGATGCGCTGCGATTACTGGGTGCCGCGGGCGTCGCGGCAGCGGCCCTGGCATGCGTCGAATGCCGCTGGCACCAGCAGTGGTTGCCAGCCCTGCTGCTCGGCGCCGCGGCTTTGTTGGCCGCCGGCCTGCCACGCGACTGGCTCGCATTGCGGCCGTCAGAGTACAAGGAATTGAGCCAGGCCCTGCGCATCAAGGACGCGCACGTGGTCGCCGAAAGCTCCAGCCCACTGGGTCTCGTCACGGTGGTGGAGAGCCCCTTGATTCCCTTCCGCCATGCGCCCGGGCTGAGCCTCAACGCGACGAAGGAGCCGCCGCTGCAACTCGGCGTGTTTACCGACGGCGACGGACTGGCCGCGCTCGATCGCTATGACGGACGGCGCGAGCCGCTCGGGTACCTCGACTATCTGACTTCCGCACTTCCCTATCACTTGCTGCGGCGACCCAAAGTCCTCGTTCTCGGCAGCGGCGCTGGCGTCGACGTGTTGCAGGCGTTGTATCACGAAGCGAGCGCAATCGACGCGGTAGAACTGAATCCTCAGATAGTCGAAACGGTGCAGCACCGCTTCGCCGACTTTTCTGGCAAGCCTTACAGCGCACCCAACGTTCGCCTGTTCACCGGCGACGCGCGGGGTTTCGTTGCCGCCCGCGGCGAGCACTACGACCTCATTCAGGTCGCGCTGCTGGATTCGTTCAGTGCCACCTCGGCTGGCCTTTACGCACTTTCCGAGAGTTACCTGTACACGGTGCAGGCGTTTCAGGACTATCTGCGGCATCTCAACCCGGGTGGCATGCTGACGATCACGCGCTGGGTCACGCTGCCGCCGCGCGACGTCCTGAAGCTGTTTGCGACGGGCGTGCTGGCGATGGAGAACGCCGGCGTGACGCAACCGTCTCGCCGGCTCATGCTGATCCGCGGCTGGAACACCGCGACGCTACTGGTCAAGAACGGTGAATTCGACGACGCGGACATCGCCGCGCTGGGCAGCTTCTGCCGTGCCCGTTCGTTCGACGCCGGATACTACCCGGGGATGCAGGCCGCCGAAGCAAATCGCTACAACCTGCTTGATAGGCCCTACTTCTTCGAAGCCGCGCGTGCTCTGTTGAGCCCCGGGCGAGACACGTTCTGGGCACGCTACAAGTTCGACATCCGCCCCGCCACGGACGACAAACCGTACTTCTTTCACTTCTTTAAATGGCGTTCGCTGCCCGAGTTTGTCGCGCTGAAGGGGCGAGGCGGCCTGTCGTTGCTGGAATGGGGCTATCCGGTACTGATCGCAACACTGCTTCAGTCCACGTTAATGGCCATCGCATTGATCCTCTTTCCACTCTGGGTGATGGCGCGCCGCCAGCGCACGGCTCATGGTTCGCCGCTTCTAAGGGCCACGTCCCGCAGCAGTGACGCCACCCCTTCGGTGGCGGGGATATCCGGACGTAGAGTCGCTATCTATTTCGTCGCGGTTGGCTTTGCCTTCATGTTCATCGAAATCGCGTTCATCCAGAAGTTCGTCCTGCTCCTGAGCCACCCGCTGTACGCTGTCGCCGTCGTGCTATGCGCGTTCCTTTCGTTCGCGGGACTTGGAAGCCGGTACGCGCAGCGCCTGCAGGGCCGCAAGGTGCTGGCCAGCTACGCGCTGCGGCCGAGCAGGAACACGAATCGCTGGCCGGTCGTGGCAACGGCCATCGCTGCGATCTCCGGCATCTCGCTCGTCTACCTGCTCGTGCTCCCTGCTCTGTTCCCGTTGCTGATCCCGCTACCCGATCCGGCCAGGATCGTGATTGCCGTGATACTCATCGCGCCGCTCGCGTTTGCGATGGGGATGCCCTTTCCGCTGGGGCTCAGCCGCGTTGCTGCGGGCGCCGAAACGCTCGTGCCCTGGGCTTGGGGCATCAACGCTTGTACTTCCGTGGTGGCTGCAGTTCTGGCCACGGTACTGGCAATTCATCTAGGCTTTACCGCAGTGGTCGAGATAGCGGTCTTGCTCTATCTTGCCGCGGCGGCTGCCTATCCTTGATCCGGAATGATCCCGTTAGATTCGGCGTGGGTTCCGAACGGGCCCGCGCACTCATGAGCGGGATCAAGCTGAGCACATGCCGGGGCCGGTGGGCGTCGGCACCAGCGACGCGACGCTCACTGCGAGGCCGAGCGTCACGGCGGCCATGCGGCCGTAGTCGAGTGTCGCGGGGACATCGTGCGCGGTATGGTAGTGCGGATTGCGCAGATACGCCGTGTCCGTGACCATCACAGCCGGATAGCCTTCGCGCCAAAAGGAAGAGTGATCGCTCAACGCGACGCCCGGCACCCACCACGGCAACGCCGCGCTTTGCAGCGGAAAATCCGACGAGGCCCGAAACGCGTTGGTTAGCCATCTCAGTCGCTGCGCCGAGCGAAGGTTGGAAACGAAGCCGATGAAATTGCCGCTTGACGGATAGAAGTAACGTAGCAGCGGCGGATACGCCTGGGTGCCCGGCTCGTCCCGGTAGTAGCCGAGCATCTCGAGCGACAGCATCAGGCGAATGCGATCCCTTCGCAGGCGCGCGGCCCTCGCATACCGCAGGCTTCCCATGTCGCCGCGGAAGAAAAACGGCGCTTCCTCATTCACGAACGCGACGCAGCGCATCGTGTACAGGGGCGCAAACGCCTGAAACAGGAACATCGTCTCGAGCAGCGCTGCGACGCCGCTGGCGTTGTCGTCGGCTCCCGGACTGCCGCGTACCGTGTCGTAATGCGCACCCAGTACCATGATTTCGTCAGGCTTAACACTGCCTGGTAGCACCGCCTCGATGTTCGCGCACTGGACGCCTCGCACCAGATAGTTCTGACGCGTCACCGCGCAGCCATGTATCGCCCATTGCCGTTCGATATAGTCGGCAGCCGCGTGCAGCGCAGCCGGGCGGAACACGTTGCGCTCGCCGATGTCTCCGGCAAGGACGTTCACATGGCGTTGCAACGCCGCAGCCAGGTCGGACACGCTCGCAGTCAGCATACGACTTCCTCCGCCACGTCGTAATCGGCCGGCAGGGGAGCGGTTGCAGGCGGGTGGTTCGATGCGTGTCGACGCAGGCGATGCACGGATTCCCGCTCGCCCTCCCGCCGTCGCGGTCACGGTAAAAGCGTCCTGTCGCCATCCGATGGTATCAACGTAGCCGTCAGCCGCGAGAATTCAAGGCTAAACGCGTGCGTGGATGCGGACCTGCAACGCTTTTCAATCGAGACTGAATAATCAGGATATTCTCGCTCTGGCGAACGAGAACTCCCCGCCTCACCGTCACGCTGAAGCGGAAGCGCTCCATGAGCCTGCTCATTGGACGCGGGACAAGGATTGTCTGCGTCGATTTATGGTATGACCTGTTAATGGCACCTGATTCCTTTCCACGACTCGCCTAGACAGTTACCGACGACCTGACCAACAGTGCGGGAATGTCGCTGTGCGTGAGGACCTTTTGCGTCTCACTGCCGGGCAGGAGTGCGCGTACCCACGGCGGCCATGAGAGGCCATGAGAGGCCATGACGATGAAATCGCATTTATGACGTCCACATCGGGAGGATCTGGCATTGGCACGCGGAATAGCACGCCAAGCGCGAAGGCTGTTCACACGCAACGAGAAAGTGCCAAGTTGAGCTCTTCGGTCTTACTCCCTTTCGCTTTATCGGCTCGCGCCGTGATTTACTTAATCAGCTGCATCCCGGCGACCTTCGAAGCCGTCACGTCGAATGTGGCCGTGTACTCGCATTCGGCGACATGCCCAGACCGCTCGATCAGGCAGTCCGCGAAATCCGCCTTGTCTGAGGCCGCGAAGACACGCAGTGCCTTTCGCACCGTGTCCGCACTCTCCACGATCAATTCCTTGGTGCTGATCATCGAATCAATGATGTCCTTCATCTGATCGCGCTCGACGCCGTAGCAGCGCTCGAGAACCCATACGACCTCGACCAGCGCGACCTGCGAAACGTACCCCAGCCGCTCAGCCGACAGGGACTCCATCAGCGCCGTCGCCCTTTTCGACTGCACGGCGTCGTCCTGCGCGAAGTAGCGGACCAGCACGTTCGCATCAAGTCCGATCATCGCGCGGATGCTCCCTGCTCCGCGATAGCCCGATTCATGTCCTCGATCGACACCGGTTTAACGGGTTTCTTCACGATGCCCTTAAGCGAAGCAAGAGAGCGCGTGGCCGGATAGACCTCGTACCGGCCCGTCGCCTCGTTGAAGCTAAATTCGATCCGATCTCCCGACTTCAAGCCAAGATGATTGCGCACGTCCACCGGTATCGTGACCTGGCCCTTAGATGTGATGGTTGCTGCCGTCATAGCGCCCTCCCTGCGCCTTACTTTAAGGTAAGGAGACACAAAGGGCAAGTGCAGGGGCAAACCCTGCTTCCCCTTGTGCTGGCTTGCACGATGCAGAGGAGAGGACTACCTTTGCTTTAGAGCCGCTTACGACGCTCAGCGAAGCGGTCCTGGCAGAAGTGCCGGCGCAGACAGTACGAAGTACGGCAAGGCGGCACAACGACGCCAAGAGCTTTTTTGTTAGCGGCTCCAGCGAGTGACGTGCAGCGAGGTGGCCTATGGCGCTTGCGATTGCCCTGAGCCTGATCATCGTATTGGCGGTAGGGTTTCACTTTGCCAGTCCCTGGTGGATCATACCGATCGCCTCGAACTGGGTGCGCATGGACGACATGCTGACGATCACGATCGTCATTACCGGCGCGCTCTTCATCGCGATCAACCTGTTCATCGTGATCGCACTGGTGCGCTACCGCCACCGCAGGGGTCATCGCGCTGCTTACGAGCCGCACAACAAGCGGCTGGAATGGTGGCTGATCAGCCTGACCTCTGTGGGCGTGGCAGCGTTGCTGGCACCGGGGCTTTTCGTCTACGCGGACTACGTACGGCCGCCGCCCAACGTGCTGCAGATGGAAGTGCTCGGCCAGCAATGGCAATGGCGCTTCCGCTTTGCCGGCCCCGGAGGCAAGCTGGGCACGACAGACGTGCGCTACATCAGCAACGACAACCCCTTCGGCCTGAACCCCGGCGACCCCAACGGCCGTGACAACTACCTGATCGAGACGTCCGAGGTGCACCTGCCGCTCAACCGGCCAATCCAGGTCCTGACGCGGTCGCGCGACGTGCTGCACGACTTCTACGTACCGGCGTTCCGTGCGCGAATGAACATGGTGCCCGGCATGGTAACGACCTTCTGGTTCACGCCGACAAAGGCAGGGCGTTACGACATCCTGTGCGCGCAGCTTTGCGGCATCGGGCACTCCAACATGCGCGGCGTGGTCGTGGTGGAAGACGAAGCATCGTTCTCGCGCTGGCTGGCGCAGCAGAGCACGTTCGCGCAGCGGCAGCATGCCAAGGTGCAGGCCGCACCCGCCGCTGCAGGCGGCAGTGCCCAGGCGCTTGCTGACCAGGGCAAGGCGCTCGCGGAGGTCAAGGGCTGCATCGCCTGCCACACCGTGGACGGCAGTCCGCGCGTGGGCCCCACCTGGAAGGGCCTGTACGGCAAGATCGAAACGATGGCCGACGGCAGCGCCGCGAAGGTGGACGAAGCCTATCTGCGCGCCTTCATCCGCGACCCGAAAGCCCGCGTTGTGAAGGGCTTCGCACCCATCATGCCGAACTTCGACCTAAGCGAGCAGGAGCTGACCGCGCTGGTGGCCTACATCAAATCGCAAGGCGGCCCAGCCGCCAGCAACGCAGCCAAACCCTAGCGGAGCAGACGCAATGTCCTACGCGCACACCGACCACGTCCCGCAAAGCTTCTGGACCCGCTATGTCTGGAGCCAGGACCACAAGGTCATCGCCGTCCAGTATTCGCTGACGGCCATCGCCATCGGCCTTGTCGGCCTTGTGTTGTCGAACCTGATGCGGTTGCAGCTCGGCTTTCCGGGCAAGTTCAGTTTCATCGACGCCAACCACTACTACCAGTTCGTCACCATGCACGGGATGATCATGGTGATTTACCTGCTGACCGCGCTGTTTCTGGGCGGCTTCGGCAACTACCTGATCCCGCTGATGCTGGGCGCGCGCGACATGGTGTTCCCCTTTCTCAACATGCTGAGCTATTGGGTCTACCTGCTGGCCGTGCTGGTGCTGGTGTCGAGCTTCTTCGTGCCGGGCGGGCCGACCGGCGCGGGCTGGACGCTGTATCCACCCCAGGCCATCCTGCCGGGCACGCCGGGCGTGGAATGGGGCATTGTGTTGATGCTGGTGTCGCTGGCGATCTTCATCGTCGCGGCGACGATGGGGGGCTTGAATTACGTCACCACCACGCTGCAGGCGCGCACGCGCGGCATGACGCTCATGCGCATGCCGCTCACGGTGTGGGGCATCTTCACGGCGACCATCCTGGCGCTGCTGGCGTTTCCGGCGCTGTTCGTGTCGGCGGTGATGATGTTGCTCGACAGGACACTCGGCACCAGCTTCTTCATGCCGGCCGTCGTGTCGATGGGGCAGACGCTCAAGCATGCCGGGGGCAGCCCGCTGCTGTTCCAGCACCTGTTCTGGTTCTTCGGGCATCCGGAGGTCTACATCGTCGCGCTGCCGGCCTTTGGCATCGTGTCGGACCTCATCAGCACGCACGCGCGCAAGAACATCTTCGGCTACAAGATGATGGTGTGGGCCATCCTCATCATCGGTGTGCTGAGCTTCGTGGTCTGGGCGCACCACATGTTCGTCGCCGGCATGAATCCGTACTTCGGCTTCTTCTTTGCCACCACCACGCTCATCATCGCTGTCCCGACCGCCCTCAAGGTCTACAACTGGGTGTTGACGCTGTGGCGCGGCGATATCCACCTGACCGTGCCGATGCTGTTTGCCATCGGCTTCATCAGCACCTTCGTCCTGGGTGGGCTGACCGGGCTCTACCTCGGCAACGTGAGCGTGGACATTCCGCTGTCGAACACGTACTTCGTGGTGGCGCACTTCCATATGGTGATGGGCGTGTCGCCGATCCTGGTGGTGTTTGGCGGCATCTACCACTGGTATCCGAAGGTGACGGGCCGCATGCTCAACGACACGCTCGGCCGCGTGCACTTCTGGGTCACCTTCCTCGGCACCTATGCGATCTACTTCCCGATGCACTATCTCGGCATCCTGGGCATGCCGCGTCGGTATTACGCGTATGAGGGCTACAGCTTCATTCCATCTTCGGCGCAGACGCTCAACACGTTCATCACCGTCATTGCGCTGATCGTTGCGGCGGCGCAGTTGCTGTTCCTGTACAACCTGGCGTGGAGCCTGGTGCGCGGCAAGCGTGCGGACGGCAACCCGTGGCGGGCCACCACGCTGGAATGGCAGACGCCGCAAACGCCGCCGGTGCACGGCAACTGGGGCGCCGCTCTGCCCATCGTCTACCGCTGGGCGTACGAATACAGCCCGCAGGGGCAGGAGGAAGACTTCGTCCCGCAAAACCAGCCGCCTGCGAAGGCGCCTGAACCGGCCCACCCAACGCTTCAACCCGGCGAGGCACGCGAATGACCACACTGCGCCGCTCCTACGTTCCTGGCGCGCCACCTGTCATGCCGAATGCGAGCCGCATCGGCCTGATCGTCTTCATGGCGGTGGCAACGACATTGTTTTCACTGCTGCTGCTCGCCTATGCAATGCGCATGCGCGAGCCCGACTGGCAGCCGATCCCGCATCCGGCGCTGCTGTGGTGGAACACCGGCGCGCTGGTGCTGGCAAGCATTGCCATGCAGCGTGCCCGGCAGATAACCTTACACCGCGCGGCGTGGCTGGTGTCCGGCGGGGTGCTGGCGGCCGTGTTCGTGATCGGACAACTGGCCGCCTGGCGCATGCTGTCGGCAGCCGGGCAGACCATCACCGTCAACCCTTCCAATAGCTTTCTCTACCTGCTCACCGGCCTGCACGGGTTGCATGTGCTGGGCGGACTGGTGGCCTGGGCCGTGACGATCGCGCTTCTCCAGCGCTCGGACCCCTTCAGAGCCCACCGCGCCATCGCGCTTTGCGCCATCTACTGGCATTTCCTGCTGGCTGTCTGGCTCGTGCTGCTGGCGGCGATGTGGTGGATCACCCCTGGGTTCGTCGCCGCCATCTGCGGGCCGCTTTATGGAGCCGCGCCATGACCACGCCCACGCTCCCCACCGAATCCGCTGCCACCACGCCCACCGACCACGGGCCTGACGGCTGGCGCGGCATCGTCACGGACTGGTCGGCCGACCGCGAAGCCTTCAAGGTGCCGTGGGGCAAGGCGATGATGTGGATCTTCCTGCTCTCGGACACCTTCGTCTTCAGCAGCTTCCTGATCGGCTACATGACGGTGCGCATGTCGACCACGGTGCCGTGGCCTGACCCTTCCAAGGTGTTCGCGCTCACTGTGGGCGGCGTGGATGTGCCCTTGCTGCTGATCGCCATCATGACGTTCATCCTGATCAGCAGCAGCGGCACCATGGCGATGGCTGTCAACTTTGGCTACCGGCACAACGCAAAGCGCGCTGCCGCACTGTTGCTGGCGACCGCGCTGCTGGGCGCAACCTTCGTGTCGATGCAGGCCTTCGAATGGAGCAAGCTGATCTTCCATGAAGGTATCCGCCCTTGGGGCAACCCGATGGGCGCGGCGCAGTTTGGCGCGTGCTTCTTCATGATCACCGGGTTCCACGGCTTTCACGTGACCTGCGGTGTGATCTACCTGCTGCTGACCGCACGCAAGATCCTGCAGCCGGGGTTCACCGAGCACGGCAACTTCCAGATCGTCGAGATTGCCGGCTTGTACTGGCACTTCGTCGACCTGGTGTGGGTGTTCATCTTTGCGCTATTCTATTTGTGGTGAGGTAGACCATGGACCATACCGATCCTGCCCATCGACCCGACGCCGCGCTCGGCCAGCAGCATCCGATCGGCATCTACCTGAAGATCTGGGCCCTGCTGTTCGTACTGAGCACGATGTCGTACATGGTGGATTACTTCCACGTGCAGGGCCTGCTGCGCTGGGCGCTGATCGTCGTGCTCATGATCGCCAAGGCCGGGCTGATTGTGTCGATTTTCATGCACATGATGTGGGAGCGGCTGGCGCTGGTTTACGCCATCCTGATGCCGCCGCTGTGCCTGCTCGTGGTGCTGATGGTGCTGATGGCTGCCGAAGCGAATCACACCTTCGGCACGCGAGAACTCTTCTTCCACTGACCCCTGCGCCGACCGTTCCTCAGGAGAAGGCCGTTGCGTCCAGCGCCTGGGTGAGATCAGTCAGCAGGTCCGCTTCGTCTTCAAAGCCGACCCAGACGTTAGTCAGGCCGACAAAATGTCGGGCCACACGTTCGTAGCCATCCACTACCTCCAGCGGTTTCGTCAATCATGGAATCCGCTGCCGCATACTTTCACGCAGCAGCGGGGTTCATGGATCTATCCGCACGGGGCGTGCCTGGAACGCACCGCTCTGAATACAAAACGACCCGACAAATCCCGGGCCGTCTTTGTTTCCTGGCTCGCTGAAAACCTCAGCGAAAATACCTTCAAATCAGGCGTGCTTCTCACTGAATTCGTCGAGCGGCACAGGCTGCTTGAGCGGATCGAAGTCGGCCCACCGCCCTTGTTGCCAGCGGCCGGTCGCGCGTTCAATCGCCGCGCCTCCCGCCTCGCGCAGCACCCGTGCGGCATCCGACTGGCTGTCCGGCGACACGTGTACGGCCACCAGCACGCCGGATTCACGGGTTTCTTCGTTGCTGGCTACACGCGTGCGCATCATCGCGCCGACCAATGAACCAACATACGCACTCACCGCAGCCGCGATCAGCGACACGATAAGCGGCGCCGAAAACGCTGCGAAGATTCCGACGCCGACCATGGCACCAACCACTGCGCCAATCGTGATGCCAATCTCGGCACCCACCGGCGCCTCCCTCGCGTTTGCGTCGGTGATGGTCTCGATTCCGTGCTGGCCGCACGGATTGACAAAAAACAGTGTGACGTCCTCCTCCACGAAACCGGCATTGAAGAGCCGTTGTGCCGCGTCTTCAGCGGCGGGGAATGTCGTAAAGCGTGCTGCGACGATGAGTGACATGTGGCCTCCTTTCATCGTTGACTAGCGGTTGCAGACTATACCGCCCCACCTCACCGGACATAGGTGCATGCGGTGGCACGCGCCGGGACTATGCCGTGGTGCCGCGATCGGGTTCCATGCCGTCCACTCTGAACAGTCCGCTATGTAACACTACTCCTTGCCGCCGTTCTGGTCGATCGCTTCCGCGCAAACCGAACGGATACGATTGTGGCCGTTGTCGAAAGCAGCCATTAAGGTGGATTCCGGTGCGGAATGGGCCGCGAAATGATCTTCCAGCGCCTCGGCGGTAATTGCCGCATTCAACCGGCTCGCCATCGACGCACGCCGTAAAGCGCACTGTCAGATTCGCTCGCGAGCTGGAGGACTACGTGTTAGCGCTGGCGTCAAATTCGTCCAAAACGGTCGGTTTGAAATTCACATTGATGAAGCGATAACGCGGCGGTGACGCGCTGATAGGTTTCGATGACATTCAAGTTGCCGATGACAGACTAAAATGAATTATCCGAATCAATCGGGAGACAAATTGTGCAACTTCACATGGATTCCCATCATTTCACACACGGCCAGCTCGACTGGCGGGCAGCCGTGCTGGCAGGCGTCATCGCAGGCGCTGTGTTCCTGGTGCTAGGTGTTATCCTGATGGCACTGACGGCGGGCGGAAGTCTACTGGAGCCCCCACGCATGGTCGCCGCGATCATTCTGGGACGAGGCGCATTGCAATCGCCGCAAGCAGTCTCAATTGGCGTCGTCCTCGCGGCCTTTGTGGTGCATTTTGCCCTTGCCATCGTATTCGCGCTTGTCCTCGGTCTGATCATGACGTCATTCAACCTTGACTCGAGCATGGGGATGGCTTCACTGGCGGGTGGCGCTTTCGCTGTAGCCGTTTACCTGATTAATTTCTACGGCATGACACGGCTTTTTCCGTGGTTCGCCGAAGCGCGCAACGGGGCCAGCGTGTTCGCTCACATCGTCTTCGGCATCGTTGCGGCCAACCTGTACATGAGACTGGAGCGCAAAACATCCCGCGGGGTCAAAGCGGACGCGGGCGGCCCGTCGTAGTCCGGTGCCGTGCTGATCAACCGGTCTCCAGAGCAAAGAAGGCTCGCCGCGCAACAACATAAGCACCTCGTCGAGATCGTCATGCTCGGCCACTGCGGTGAAAGCGCCGGTCGACACGTGCGAGGATGCTGCGCGATAGACGCGCCGCGCGTCCCTGAATGATCCGGTCGGAGACGCGTGAGAGCACATATGACGCGGCGAGCACCGCCAGCACTGTAGCGACGAAGAGCACGAGCGACGTCTCCCGGCCACTCTGCGGTTGCGCAGGACGTGACGAGCCGGCTGCCTCCGGGCGTGTTCATCTTCCCGGACGCGCCGGTGCCGGTCGACACTCGGATGCTCGTCGTCAGGGTGCTCGATGCCGAGACCGATGCGAGCGGAACGATGACATTGCAAGCGGCGTGGATACTGCAATCGAGGCAGCCCGCCCTCGCTACCTTGACGCAACAGGCAACGCTCAAGGCGGCGCTGGACAACCGCGGCGCGGCGGCGTAAGCCGCTGCGCTGAGTCACATTCTCGGGGCGTTGGCCGACCGGATCGCCGCGTCGATCGTCGCACGCTGACAAGCTGGGAATGCCGATACATCCCGCGTTGTTCGACGAGGGGCGGCGTCTCGAACGTGTGATGATTAGAAGGCAGAGTGACAGAGCGGCACATTGCGCGTCACGAATGGCTCCATGACGCGGGACTTTCGATCATGTACGCATACTTCAGACGGTCGTACGGGCCTGGCCCTTTCGACGGCGAGGGATGTGTGCCGAGCCGCGAGTGGCGCATCAAGCGCAACTGCTCCCTAACGCCGCGGCAGTCGCTCGCCGCGACCGCGTTCCTCATGGCGCTCGTCCTCGCAACCGGCGTGGCAGCGGCATTCGCATTCGGCGTGTGGCTCGCGCTGCCCTTCTCGATGCTTTGCACCTTGTCCGTCGGCATCGCCTTTATCGCCTACTCCAGGCACGCGACGGACGGCGAGGTGCTGACGTTTGCACCCCCGTTCGTGATCGTCGAAGCACACGAGGGCGGACGCCGCACGATTCATCGGATGAATGCGGCCCGCTTGGCCGTGTCTCTCGACAGCGATGGCGTCGTCTACCTTTGCGACGGCTGGCAGCGTATTCCCGTCGGGCGGCAACTGCCTGCTGCCGCCCGCACGGAGTTCGTGCGTCAATTGCGCCGCTTTATCGTGGCCGACTGTTGACATGCCGGCCGATGATTGCTCGGCATGTCTGATCGGCCTCACAGCAACCCGCCGAGCGTCCCGACGATGCCGATGCCGCACGCGATGCTCACTGAAATGATCCGCGCCACGCGAAATGCTCCGCGCACCTGCTCCGCAGCGGGCAACAGTGCCGCTCGCCAGCGCGATCAGCCTTCCTGCAACCAATCAACGGCAGCAGCAAGCGTTGAGCGCCTGGGTGGCGATGTTGAGCGACAGAACGTCCGGCATGCACGCGACGAACACGGCACTGCCGGTCACCGTAGACCCCGTAGACCACCGCGCCTCGAACGGATGCAAAGCCAGTGAACGACGCTGGCCTGGGATTTCACCGAGGCCCCACGCGAGGGCGAGGGACGACACAGCGCCGCCACCATCGTAGCGCCGAGCGCGCCCATACCAAGACCGCCCCGCCCAGCAGCACACAAAGCGCGTCGGCGATCTGTCCGACGTCATGCAGCGGCACATGCCCGGCGTTCTTCGCTCCGCCATCGTGACCAGCACCCCCGCGGTCAGCAACTGGGTCAGCCCGGCACCGAACGCGGTATCGCGACGCTCGGCATCGCTGTCTGCGGCCGACATGCCCCTTTCGACGACCGCCGACGCTGATAGGGGCGCTTCAGAAAACGGAAAGTAAAGCACGTTAGCGACAGGCGATTGTCGCAAAACGGCCCCTTCCTCTGCCGCTCGACGCCAGCTGTCCGCTACGACTCGTGCCAAGGGATGATGTTGAAAAAATCGTGTTTTGGCTGCTGATGTTTAGGTTTGTAGGATGCTCGCCCTTTACCGTGCATATGGGCCCGCACCCACAAGGGCATGCGGGCCGGCGTCGTGGCCTACCCTTGATTTTCAAGCCTTTTGCGACGGTAGGTTGGTCCTGATTCGTGAGCCCATGTCCCTTCATGCCGGGTCGCGAGATGTGGCAAGGCAGACAAGCTGTTCATCGGTCGTACCAAGGCAACTGGTCTCGCGCGAGTTTCGCGGGCAAGGCCTCAAAGAATCCTCGCACCGCGTTCACAGCGGCGTCGAAATGTTCAGGAGCAAGCATCAGGTCGACTGAGCCGGGGTCCTGAACGGGAGAGTTTTCATTCGAATTGAAAAGCTCTGGTGCAATCGCCTCCAGTTCCCTCGCCGCCGTTCCACGACCGTGCTTCACGACATTGGCGATGAGGCGCAACAGCTTCAGCCCCGGGTAAAACGGCTGACTTTCGAACGGCGTGCCATCTTTATTCCAAGTGAAACAGTTCAGCCACTTTTCCAGTGCCTTGAAATCGGCTTTGGATACCTGGCGTGAGAGAGATTCGTGATCGGTTTGCGGCGATCTCAAAGCCCAATACACGATCTGTTTGGCCAGTTGTTCCCAGAGGTGATATAGCCCGGCCATCGCCAATCCCAGCATCTGCCGAGGTATTGCATCGAAATAAAGGAGCTGCCGCGTGTTGTGATAATCCTCTGCTTCACTGAGGCAGCGGAAGGTCGTGTCATCGTTGATATCGAATTCGGCCCACTGCCCTTGCAGCCATTCCCGAAAGCTTTTGTCTTCCTCCTCCCCTTGCGCCTTGAGGTCGTCGAACAAGGGAAGGACCTTTTCGGTTACCGCCTCGGCGTAGGCATCGACTGCGTCCAACCCGGATCGCCGATCAGGAATATCGGACCACATTGCGACCTCCCGGCAGACATGTTCGGCGACGGCGGTCTCACGTGGAAGCGTGCCGAGGCTCCGCTAGTCATGCCGATCCATGTTCGCATGAAGCCGGTTGCGAGGCCAGCCGATGGTAGCCACAGGTTTATGTTCAGCGCTAGGCCCATGGCCCTGAGGGCGGCCGAAACCATTCAACTACAGGAAAACTCTGCCTCGACCCGTGGATAGGATCAGTCCAGCTTGAACTGTCCGACAGAAGCGGCGAGGCACCCTGCGTTGCCCGCCGCACTTTCATCGAAGGCGCAGCGCAGGTCAATCGAATGGTCCTGCGCAAAGCGAAGGAAGCCTTTTAGCGCGTACGCCGCGACTGTGTTTTCTCGCCAGGCCGTGCGATGTACCACTTTGTATCCGGCGGCGAGCGTAACAGACCACAGGTTGCAATCGGCAAGAGGTGAGCTAGAATCAGGTGCATACATCACCACGGGATTGCTCACCATGCAAATGGAAAGCTGGTTCGGCACAATCGAGCGCGAATGGCACCAGTTGCGCCGCGCCGACCCCACACTGGATGTCGAAAAGTTTTCTCGTCACGTCATCGCGGCAAACAAGACCGGATTCCTGTCGCCCGAGTCGCTCGCCGCAATCGCAAACGCACTTCTCACCAGCACGTTAAGCCATGCACCACGTCTGGGCCGCTGGTTACTGGAGCGCATTGGCGCGAACCGCCACCCGGCCTGGCGAATGGCAATGGCCATCTCCCTGGTCACACCAACAGGAGGAGAGGCGGACTTTGAAAGAGGTAACGCGATTCTTCAAGATGTCATGAAGGATGAGACCGCGGACGGTCCTCTGCGCGGCATGGCCGCCGCCGCGCTGGCTGACAGCGCCCGGCTCGGGCGGGGCATGCAGGTGGACGTGAGCGGTGCGCGCTCACTCTACGAGCACGCCATTGAACTGGGGCACAAAGCTTCCGCACACAATCTCGGACTTTTCTGGGAGGGCGTGTGGGGAGCAGAAGACAGGAGCGTTGTTCCGGACCGCACAAAAGCCATGCAGAGCTATCGACGCGGTGGCGATGACAAACGTTGCCAACGCCGTCTTGAAGCGCTGCGTTAATGCCCTGCCCGCCTGCCAGTCGAGCGGGTGCGGGTCGAAGATCCTGAAAAGCACCCGACGATTTCTCTCATCAATGGATAAAGGCAAGGTTACGGAGGAGAGACTCTCCTTGCGCCGTGATGCGAGGGCGCACTGCCCCGTCCGCAAGTCGCTCCAGTGCGACAAGCTGGCGTTCAAGCAATGTACCCAGTTCTTCCAGACCGGCAATGTGATCGGCGGCGTCCTTGACCAGCATCAATGTTGCAAATTCATGGGCGCTCAGCACGGGATGCTCCTGATGCAAAGAGAGACACGCCGGTCGTCAGGTTTTGACGGGCGTTCGGTGACGAGCCACAACGGCGGGCTGACTGCACGAGGGCGAAAAGCTTGACGTGACAGCATGACGACGGCGTATTTGGCGCTGGAGGCCAGCGGCGGAGGACGCAGTAGCTACGGACGCATCAAATGACAACACTGGCCTCGTCTATAATCAAATGTCCAGAATATCAACGTCGCAGGAAACCTACTTTATGAGTCAACCCCGCGGGCGATATGCGGGATCCCCGGACAGCGGCCAACGCCAACCTCGCCACGTCAAGCAATCTCCGCCCGACCGGCAGGGACAACGATATGTGAAGGCGCCTCCCCGGGACGCCGCCCAGACTGCCTCCGTTTTCAAAACACGATCGTTTCAGTTTCTGGTCGATGCGGTAGGCGCCGAGAATATCGCGATCGCCCTTGAATCGAACATGACGCGCGTGGCCGAACTGATGAAGGGCGAGCGGTTCACACCCGAGACCGCCTTTCACATGGAAACCACGCTTGGGTTGCCGCACGGTTTTTTTGACCATCCCAATCCTGCGCTCGCAGCCGAGACCATTGCTCGTCTGAAGTCGCCGCTCGACTTCATTCAGACGGACGACGGACCCGACGTCGTGGCAGAAGCAACTAACCCGGCTTCTGCCCTGAACGTCGATCAGCAACCAGTTCTTGAAGATAGTGTGTCCGAGGAAGCGCAAATGCCAAAGAATGCAGCGGGCGGATCGCCCAGAGCCGTCAGGAATCGTCGAAGCGAGATGGCCGGACAGCCTGAACCTCATGCGCCGCTAAAAGCTTCGGCTTCGAAGTACAAGACCTCTCATAAAACGCCCCAGCAGCAACCGCTGGCATTAAGCGACAGCGCCGAGGTAGAAAACATCCGACGCGCGAACCTCCACCTTCTCACGGTTCGCAAGGGATCGAAAGTACGACTTGGCGTGGTCATGGAGATGAGTGGATTCAACATCGCCGATCGGCTACACGGCAAGAAACGCATGGACAGTGTCGAAGCAAACCGGTTCACGGAGCGGCTTGGTTTGCCAGCTGGCTGGCTGGATACGCCGCGCGCCGAAACGGAGATTCCAGAGTCGGTGTCGCGTCTGCTGACGCCTGCTCCGCGCGGTCGCGCATCCGCTCAACAACACGAGCCGCTTGCGGTAGCAACGAACGATAGCGCGCCGGAGAAGTTCGCCGACGCGAAGACGCACACGGCGCGCGCGCGGGCGGGCGTCGTGGGCGATCCGGAAAGCCACTCACCTGTATCGGCGGACGTCGCGGAAGACAACGGGAAGATCGCCGTCAGCACGCAAGCTCACGTAAATGATTTCACTGACGACCTTGCCGGCCGCTCACCTGAAGAAAGTGATGGCGGGAACGCGGCGGTCCCACCCGCATCCCCTGAGTCGTCCTCGGTCTCCGCAATACCACCAGGAAATCCGACACCGCTCCTTTTCGCGTCCGTGACCAGCCTGGACAATCTTCACGGTATCGCACCGGTAGCGGAAGCATTGATCAAGACGCTCGCAGGTAAAGCACGCACGGGTCGACTGGACGAACTGAAGGCCCTGGAACTGCTGCAGCAGGCAGTCCTGTTGTAAGCCGGCGGTGGCGTACCAGGCCCCTCGTGCCCTGACGCATAAGCGCATCGAGGTGGCCAACAATTACGCCACCAGGCTCGCGATGCCAGTTATGCGACGTCAACGAAACCGATCCTGATGCGTTATGGCAGTGGACGACGTAATGAATCGTCGCGTTAATCCCTACTGGAGACATCCAATGAAGAAGCTTGCTGCCGCCCTGATTACCTCCCTGTTTGCTACTGTCGCGTTCGCCCAGGCTTCCGCCCCTGCTGCGACCGCACCGGCAGCCACCGCGACGGCTCCGGCCCCGACCGCCACGACGCCAGCGCACAAGACGACGAAACACGTGCACAAAGTGAGTCACCACGTGACGCACAAGAAGGCGGCGTAACAGGAGATGGCCTCGGCGTGAAGTATCAGAACCCTGCTCCGGCAGGGTTTTATGCATTGAGCGATCGGCACTGCACAGGGTAATCGTTCGTTCGGGTACGCAGACTTCCGATTGCCCAAATGGCACTCCCGCGGCATGGAAATTGAGCCGACGAGCTGGTTAGAGTGCTGAATTCTTAATGAATGCAGCGACTCGGCTTGGCAACGTTGTTGCGTCGAGTCGCTGCCTTTTAATTTTTACTACACACATCTCAAGTCTGCGCCGACATCAAAAGCCTTGCGCCGTTGACGTGGGATGCGCGACTAGCAGCACTATTCCGATGATGCACCGCGCCCACCAGCGACGCGAGACCAACGGCGACAAAGGGTAAGAAAACAAGGTTAACTTTCGCGAAATCTGCCTAGTGTGAAGCCTTTTTTCGCACGCCAAAGAAGCTCCACAACACGATACGGATCATACCGAGAACGTTCATGATTCGGCCGTATCAGACTTTCGTTGCGACGCAACCATAGTGCGCCGTTTCAAAGATCGATCACAAAAGAAGTAGGGGAAATTCGAGGGAAGCAGATGAGTTGCCGGCCGACGATTCGCTTACTGGGCGTCCCCCACTCACATGTTGCGATCGATGCATCGTTAAGATGATGCGTCAGCGTTGCCGAGCAGTCGCCTGACCGTATCGTCGACGCTCCACAGTGCGTTCGCGATATAGCGGAAGTTGACCAGCGCGGCATGATAGCCATCGCCTTCGGGCACCTTCGGGCCGGCGACTGCGTCGCGCACCACCGCAACTTCGAAGCCGTGCTCAAGTAGATCGCGCAGATGCGATTCCACACACAGGTTTGCCGCCATCCCCGCAAGGATCACCTGGTCCACGCGCTGCTTGCGCAACTGCAGGGTCAGGTCATTGACTTGCGGACCATACAGCTTGTGCGTCGAACAAATGATGGTCTTGCCATCCTCAATGTATGGCTTCAGTTCCGGAAGGAAGTCCGCGCCGGAGCCGCGGAAGTTCACCACCGTCAAAGCGCCCGGGCGGTCGAACATGCCTAGGGCGTGCTGAAAAATTTCCGCTGGGCCCTGCAGCTTCCACGAGTGGTCATGCGGGAAGTAGTAGTGCGGTGAAACCGCAACCGTAATGCCCGCTTGTTTCGCTGCCTTGAAAAGACGGATCAGATTGGGAACCAGGTTCTGCTCCGTCACGCTTTCTCCGACGACTGCCCAACTGCGGCCGTCCGGACTCATGAAATCAATCTGTGGATCGATGACCACAAGCGCCGCGCGCGCCAGGTCAAGCTTCATGTCGGAACGCGGCAAGGCGGGATTGACGGGATCTGCGTATTGCGAGTGTTGGTTACACATGTGGAATGCCTCTCAATCAGGTTGGATAAATGCCGACAGAAACGAGTCGATGACATGTGGGTGTTCATTCTTACTCGATTTTCAAGATCACGCATGTCGTTTCCTTGCGCGAAGAAACGAGCTTATATATTCGTGGATTCTGCATGCTACGTCAGCTATACGTTGCTAGCGAATGTTGGCGAATGTTGGCGAATGTTAGCGATTGCGATTTGTCGTTGCGCCTGTGACCCTGACAAATCAATTCGTCTATAAATCACATCTGAACGAGTTCACCAGGAAAATCTTGTAGTTCTCATGGGGGCCAACAATGCGCAATCTTCACTTTCATTCAGTCGAAAACGTCATGGACACGCTGTCAGCAGGATTTACAAACAAACTACACCGCCGTCGTGATTTTCATCGCCGTTGCAAAGGAAACTCAAATCTTGGTGTTGCGGAAGCGTTCGACACTAAGGGATTGCCAAGCCCACTAATCCTTAACTTGCACTTTTCATATTCGAAGTCGTAGTCTCGCGAAGCTCGGCCTCAAAGATACCGCCGGCTGAGCCCGCCGTAGGAGTGCTGTCCTGTCTGCTCGATAAGAAATCCTTTCCATTTGAACTATCTCTTCCATACCGCCTATTTGCATCAGAGCCCCTTTGATCACCGAGATTACCTACGACGTGGAGCTAGTTGCTAGTTATGAAAGACATCATCGACGGATTCCTGCGATTTCAGCGAGATGCGTTTCCCACGCGGAAAGAGCTCTTCAAGAGACTGGCGACGAGCCAGACACCCAGCGCCCTGTTCATCTCCTGTTCGGACAGTCGCATGGTCCCGGAACTGGTAACTCAGCGCGAGCCGGGTGACCTCTTCGTCATCCGCAACGCCGGCAATATTGTGCCGGCATATGGTCCTGAACCCGGCGGCGTATCGGCGACGGTCGAATACGCGGTGGCGGCGCTCGGTGTCACAGACGTCGTCATCTGTGGACACTCGGACTGCGGTGCCATGACGGCCATCGCAAAGTGCAAGTGCCTTGACCATATGCCTGCCGTCGCCAACTGGCTGCGCTATTCGGATTCCGCCAAGCTGGTCAACGAAGCCATCGAACATTCGTCGGATCGCGAGCGCGTCGGCTCAATGGTGCGCGAGAACATTGTCGCCCAGCTCAACAACATCCGGACCCACCCGTCCGTTGCGCTAGCCCTCTCACAAGGCCGCCTGACATTGCATGGCTGGGTCTACGACATTGAGACCGGCTCCATCGAAGCCCTTGACAGCGTTACCCGCCGGTTTGTCTCGCTGGCCGAGCACCCCGATGTAACCGCGACGCCGAATGAATATTCGGTCGCTGCATAAGTAGTAATCGTTGAACCCCATCCCTCCAAGGAGCACATCATGGTCCAGTCGCAATATACCCAGACGTCCCGTCAGGCACTCACCGACACCATCCTCGAAGCGAAAGCCCGCAAGGAGCTGACGTTTGACGCAATCAACGAGGGCTCGGGCCTGAGCCTGGCGTTCGTCACGGCTGCCTTGCTCGGCCAGCACCCCCTCCCCGAGCACGTCGCAAAGCTCGTAGCCGAGCGCCTTGAACTGGGTGAGGAGGCAGCCCGCCAGCTGCAGACGATTCCCCTGCGCGGCAGCATCCCCGGCGGCGTGCCGACCGATCCGACCATCTACCGTTTCTACGAGATCGTCCAGATTTATGGTTCGACACTGAAAGCGCTCGTCCATGAAAAGTTTGGCGACGGCATCATTAGCGCGATCAACTTCAAGCTGGACATCGAGAAGGTGCAGGACCCCGAGGGTGGCGAGCGTGCCGTTATTACGCTCAATGGCAAGTATCTGCCGACCCGGCCTTACTGATACCGGGCGATCCAATACCTGCCCGCTGGCTTGACGCTTCTGGCCCGCAAGTCAGGACCTCAAGTCAGGACCTCAAGCCAGCACCTAAAGATCTGCTGTCCGGATGCGCTGCCTTGTTTCGTTGAAAAGACGCGGCCGCGCATCAACCGATACAACTATTTCGAACATCCACCGCACGGAGTCGAGGCAATGAGCATCCCCATCTCTTCCGCAAACATCGGAAACACAGCGTTTATCTTGCTTTGCGCCAGTCTGGTCATGCTCATGACCCCAGGGCTCGCATTCTTTTATGGCGGGCTTGTTGGACGAAGGAACGTGCTGGCCATCATGATGCAAAGCTTCATGTCGCTAGGGTGGACAACGATATTGTGGTTTGCCTTCGGATACTCCATGTGCTTCGGCCCGAGCTGGCATGGCATCGTCGGGGATCCGACCTATTATGCATTCCTCCACGGTGTAACGCCGCAAAGCATGTATTCGGGCAACAACGCTGGTATTCCGCTGATCGTGCATATTGCCTATCAGATGATGTTTGCGATTATCACACCTGCCCTTATTACGGGTGCCTTTACGAATCGAGTGACACCGCGTGCTTATTTCCTCTTTCTCACGGGCTGGCTGGTACTCGTGTATTTTCCGTTCGTGCATATGGTGTGGAGCCCCGATGGAATCCTTGCGAAATGGGGCGTTCTCGATTTTGCCGGAGGCATTGTTGTTCATAATACGGCGGGCTTTGCCGCACTGGCATCTGTTTTGTTTGTCGGTCAGCGGTATGTGGTCGAAAGCAAACCGCACAACATACCATTGATCGCACTGGGTACCGGACTGCTCTGGTTCGGCTGGTACGGCTTTAACGCGGGGTCGGAGCTGCAGGTGGATCCGGTCACAACCGTGGCATTTCTCAACACCGATATCGCCGCATCGTTTGCAGCAGTTACCTGGGTAATTATCGAATGGCTCCAGCATAAGCAGCCCAAAATTGTTGGGCTGCTTACCGGTTCGGTTGCAGGTCTGGCTACCATAACGCCAGCAGCCGGATATGTCTCACTTACGGACGCTGCATTGATCGGGATTATTGCCAGTCTTGTCTGTTATTGGGCGGTGGCACTCAAGAACAGGATCGGGCTGGATGATGCGCTTGACGTTTGGGGTGTGCATGGCGTTGGCGGTCTGATCGGTACGATTCTTCTGGGAATCTTCGCAGCGAAGTCGTGGAATCCGACGGGACCGGACGGTCTGCTCGGTGGCGGGTCAGCATTCTTTGCCAAGGAGTGCGCGGCTGTAGTCATCTCGGGCCTCTGGTCATTTCTGTTTACCTACGGAATGTTGTGGGTGATCGACCGGATTACACCTGTTCGTGTCACGCGCATTATTGAAGAGCGTGGTCTCGACGTCGAATTGCTTGGTGAGAGTGCATACGAATCGTAGAACTCATACAACATTTCGATTTCGGGTTCGAGAATTGATTATCGACAGACGTGCAACAAGAGTGATCCGTGTATTGCGCCGGAGTTTAGTAATTTGGAAATTCCGGCTCTAACACCTCAAATAAAGAGAGCGAGCGGGTCGCTAGATACTTTCTTGGTGAGCATTGAATCTATTCCGAGCACATGGCAAAAAAAGGACACGTTACATGCGCGCTACGCTTGAACAGAAGTCGAGGTGATTAAGATGATTAAGGTGTCGATGCGTTATAGACATTTCATTTATGGTGTCATTCAGTCTGGACTGACTTGTTCGATTGCGGCTGCGATTGCAAGCTTCCCATATCTGGAACAGGGCCTGTTTATGCAACACTGGTTAAGATCTTTGGGCATTTCGTGGCTGACAATGTTGCCCGTTGTCGTTATGGCAGCGCCTGTTATCCGTCGACTCGCAGAGTGGATTACCGAATGACTGTGTTCGTGACGCAAATCCGAGACGGATATTTACGCCTTACACCTTTACCCATGTGTAGATAAAGGTTCTCGTGCAAATAGTGAAGGTGGATCGGTTAAAGTGTTGCTCCCCGATCTCATCATCCGACAATGAGCAAGCTGAAGCTGCGTGATCTTGTTGGGATGATGGTCGAGCGCGGCCTGTCGCTGGCCCACACGACGATCCTGAGGCCGGTCAACAGCAGCTACGCTGCTTCCGATACGGGTCCTGCGGAACGGCCGAACTAGCCATCACGCTGGAGTAATTCACCCGCTATCCAGCGTTCGCCCGACGCTTTAAGGTGCATGCGCATTGCGGTTTGCGCCGCAATCGGGTCACCTGTCTGCAATGCCTTGATGATTTCCTCATGTTCCCGTACTGCAGCCGACCAGGTCTCACTACTTTCAGAGTGATCGCGAATGGCAGCAGCGATGGGGTCATGGCGGCTATCGAACATCTCAGCGACGAAACGGCTCAGAACCGAATTGCCAGCTGTCTCGGCAATCAACATGTGAAACTGCCGGTCTGCATCAACTGGCGATTTACCCGCCGCTGCCAGACGTTTCATTCGTTCGACAGTGCGGCGCAACTTGTCGAGCGTGGCTGCCGACAGCTTGCCCGCAGCGAGCACGATGACCGACCCCTCGATGGCCATCCTGGCCTGCATTAACTCCGAAGGGCTTTCGCCGAGTACGGGTACGGTGCTGTCGCCGCCCTCCTCAGGAGCGCGGACATAGACACCCGATCCCATACGTATCTCTATCTGGCCACCGATCTCTAACGCAATCAATGCTTCGCGCAGCGAAGGACGCGATACCCCCAGGACAGTCGCGAGCTCGCGTTCGGGAGGCAGGCGCGTGCCAGGCGCCAGCTCGCGCTGGTGGATCAGAGAAAGGATCTGCGTCGCTACAGATTGGTAAAGCCGCTTTGGCTCGGTTTGCTTCATTGGCGCGAAGTTTTTTGGTCGGTGGCCCGCCGAATCGGACCTCCAACCAATCTTAGCACAGCCGCGCTTGCCTTGATTGGCGGGTGTTCCAGACTAGCCAGGGTTTTCCTTATCGGCTGAACGGAACAGTTTTATCCAAATTGGCTTGACCAAATCAGCGGCTCTAAGCTTTAATAATTTCCAGATTGGCCTAGCCAGTTGGTCGCCGGTCCGGTGCACCAAACGAAAGAGGCCACAAGAATGGAGACGCGAGTGACACGCCACAACATGCTGCGCCAGCCCGGGTCCGCGCCTGAGCCACGGTTGTTTCCGGAGGTCCTTACACTCAAAGGTGTCGGGAAGCGCTTTCCAGGTGTCATTGCTCTCGATGGCATTGATCTGCGTCTGCACGCAGGTGAGGTGCATGCAATCTGCGGAGAAAACGGTGCCGGCAAGTCCACGCTGATGAAGATCATCAGCGGCCAGTACCGCGCGGATGAGGGTGTCGTGTTGTATCAGGGCAGACCGGTACAGTTTTCTTCAACGTCGGATGCACAGGCGGCGGGCATCGCGATCATTCACCAGGAACTGAACCTGGTGCCCCATCTGTCGGTCGCCGAGAACATCTATCTCGCGCGCGAACCCATGCGCGGACCATTCGTCGACTACCGCAGGCTGAATGCCAACGCACAGAAGTGCCTTCAGCGCATCGGGCTGAACGTGTCGCCGACCACGCTGGTCGGCGCGTTGTCGATCGCGCAACAGCAGATGGTAGAGATCGCGAAGGCACTGTCACTGGACGCGCGCGTGCTGATCATGGACGAGCCCACGTCCTCCCTGACGGAGTCGGAAACAGTTCAGCTGTTTCGCATCATCAAGGAACTGCGCGCCGACGGAGTCGCGATTCTTTATATCTCGCATCGACTCGACGAGATGGCGCAGATCGTGGATCGCGTCACGGTCTTGCGCGATGGCCGTCACATCGCAACCAGCGACTTTGCATCCACGACGGTCAATGAAATTGTGGCGCGAATGGTAGGACGTTCGCTCGACGACGCCTATCCGCCGCGCCAGTCAATTCCCACGGACGACACCCTGCTACGCGTGCAAGACCTGCAAAGGACAGGGACGTTCGGTCCGTTGTCCTTCGATCTGCGCAGGGGCGAAATCCTTGGCTTCGCCGGGTTGATGGGCGCAGGGCGCACGGAAGTGGCTCGCGCCATCTTCGGCGCGGAGCGGCCGGACGCCGGCACGATCATGCTCGGCGACACGCCTGTGTCAATCGGCTCGCCACGCGAGGCCATCCGTCACGGGATTGCGTACCTGTCCGAGGACCGCAAGAAAGACGGCCTGGCACTGTCGATGGCCGTCGCCGCGAACATCACCCTTGCCAACGTCCGGGGCGTTTCGTCGCGCGGCTTTCTGCGCTTCTCCGAAGAGACCTCGATCGCCGAGCGTTACGTGCGAGAACTCGGCATCCGTACCCCGAGCGTCAGGCAGATCGCGAGGAACCTGTCAGGAGGCAACCAGCAGAAGATCGTCATCAGCAAGTGGCTATACCGCGGCTCGCGCATTTTGTTCTTTGACGAACCGACGCGCGGTATCGACGTCGGCGCGAAATACGCGATCTATGGGCTGATGGACCGGCTCGCCGCGGACGGCGTTGGTGTCGTGCTCATCAGTTCCGAGTTGCCGGAACTGCTCGGTATGACCGATCGCATCGCCGTGTTCCACGAAGGACGCATTACCGCTGTCCTCAACACAAGACAGACCAGTCAGGAGGAAATTCTGCACCATGCATCAGGGAGAAGCCATGCTTGAAATCACATCCGGCCAGACGCAGGCCATCGAGCGGCATGCGCGGCAGCGCCGTCGTGACCTGATTCAGAAGTTCGCCGCACTCGGCAGCCTCGTGGCGTTGATCGTCGCGTTTTCACTGACGAGTGCCGCATTCTTCTCGGTCGGCAACCTCATGACGGTCGCGCTCCAGGTTACATCCATTGCGTATCTCGGCGTGGCGGCAACGTGCGTCATCATCACCGGCGGCATCGACCTGTCCGTAGGGTCCGTACTTGCGCTGGCCGGTGTCGCGGCTGCGCTGCTGGTCAAGGCCGGCGTGCCTGTTCCCGTCGCGATGCTGGGCGGCATGCTGGTCGGCGCCGCGTGCGGCTGGGTCAACGGCATCTGCGTCACGCGGATGGGGCTGCCTCCCTTCATCGCCACCTTGGGCATGATGCTGGTCGCCCGCGGTCTCGCTCTGCAGATCACAGGTGCAAGACCGGTTTCGGGACTCGGCGATGCGTTCGGCGAACTGGGCAACGGCGCCCTCTTCAAGATCTCCCATATCGGGGCGGATGGTTTTCCGGACACTGTCTTTCCTGGCATTCCCTATCCCGTCGTCATCATGATCGTGCTGTTTCTGGCCGTCTCTGTTCTGCTTTCGCGGACATCACTTGGCCGACACATCTATGCAGTGGGATCGAACGCAGAAGCTGCGCGGCTTTCCGGCGTCAATGTGCAGGGCGTCAAGCTTTTCACCTACGTGCTGTCCGGATTGCTTGCCGGCGCCACCGGCTGCGTGCTGATGTCGCGCCTTGTCACTGCCCAGCCGAACGAAGGTGTGATGTATGAGCTCGATGCCATCGCCAGCGCCGTGATCGGCGGCACCTCGTTGATGGGCGGCGTCGGCACGATCTCCGGCACGGCCATCGGCGCGTTCGTGATAGGCGTGCTGCGCAACGGTCTGAACATGAACGGCGTATCGAGCTTCATCCAGCAGATCATCATCGGTGTTGTCATTCTCGGCACCGTATGGATCGACCAACTCCGTAACCGGAAGATGTAGTCAGCAACGTCAAATCACAATCGAGGAGCGAGACATGAAAAAGTTGACCCTGATGGCTGCGGCCGCAACGATGTGCGCGGTGTTCAGCGCGCACGCACAGGCCGCGGGCGGCGAAATTGCCGTCATCGTCAAGACGGCGAATTCGAACTACTGGCAAAACGTGCAGAAAGGCGCCACCGCTGCGATGGCCAACGCGAAGGGGTACACGATGACGTTCCAGGGCCCCGCGGCGGAATCGGCCATTGCCGATGAAGTCAACATGGTCGAGAACGCAGTGAACCGGCACGTCGCTGGCATCGTCCTCGCGCCGTCCGATCCCGACGCCCTCGTTCCCGCCATGAAGAAGGCGTGGGAAGCGCATATTCCCGTGGTGCTGATCGACTCGACGGTGTCGGAGGCTGGCAAGCAGTACTACCAATCGTTCCTGTCGACCGACAACGTCAAGGCGGGCGAACTCTGCGCGAAGGCGATGATCGATCGCGTTGGACAGACAGGCAAGATAGCCGTCATGTCGTACGTGCCGGGTGCAGGATCCGAAGTCGGCCGCGTCGGCGGATTCCGCAAGTACATCGCCGAGCATTCGAAGCTGCAAGTAGTAGGTCCTTTCTATTCGCAGTCGCAGATGGCGAACGCACTGAACCAGACGACCGACGTGCTGTCGGCCAACCCGGATCTGAAAGGCATCTTCGGCGCGAACGAGCCGACGGCCGTCGGGATGGGGCGCGCGCTTCAGCAAGCAGGTAAAGGCGGAAACGTCATTGCGATCGGCTTTGACGGCAACCAGGACCTGCAGGGCTTCGTTCGCGACGGCACGATCCAGGCGATTGCCGTGCAGAGCTCCTACCAGATGGGCTACAAGGGCATCGAGACCGCCGTCAACGTGATCGAACGCAAGCCTGTGTCGAAGCAGGTCGATACGGGCGTGATGCTGGTCGAGAAACAGAACCTCGACTCGTCTGAAGCAAAGAACGTTCTCTACTGACGGACGGGCGCGGACGGGACGGTTCGAAGCCCGTCCGCCCGCCGATCAATCACCACATAACTCTCGATGAAAGCCAACGGAACGCGCGAGCTGCCAGCAAGCGGACTGGCGATGACCACACTTGGCCTCGGCTGTTCACAACTGGGCGGTCTTTACAGGCCGATGCAAACGGCAGACGCCAGCGCCCTGGTGGACTGGGCGTGGGACGCGGGCATTCGCTATTTCGACACGGCACCGTTCTACGGCTATACGCTGTCGGAGCGACGAGTCGGTCAATCACTGCAGATGCGCGAGCGCGAACATTACGTGCTGAGCACGAAAGTCGGGCGTCTCATGCGTCCCGACGACACGGTTCAGCCGGGCGACGATGGCTGGGCGCAACCGTTGCCCTTCCGGCCTCACTACGACTACACGTTCGACGGCATCATGCGCTCATACGAGGATAGCCAGCAACGTCTCGGCATGAAAAAGATCGACGTGCTGTATGTTCACGACATCGGCATCGCGACGCACGGCGATGCGCATGGACGTTATTGGCAGCAACTGACGCGAGGCGGCGGATTCCGGGCGCTCGCCGAGTTGCGCGAGTCGCGTGCCGTCTCCGCGATCGGACTCGGCGTCAACGAGTGGCAGGTCGCCGTCGATTCGATGCAGGAAGCCGATCTCAATCTCGTTCTGCTCGCGGGCCGCTACACGCTGCTTGAACAGGATGCGCTCACGCCCTTGCTGGACCGATGCGTCGGCGCGCAAACGCGGATTGTCGCTGCTGGCGTATTCAATTCGGGCGTGCTTGCGGGCAATGGCAAGTTCAATTATGGCGACGCTCCGCCCGATGTCGCGCAGAAAGTCGCGCGCCTCGCCGCCGTGTGCGCGCGCTTCGACGTTCCGCTTGCCGCTGCGGCGCTTCAGTTTCCGCTGGCGCATCCCGCCGTCGTCTCATGCGTGGTCGGTGCGCGCAGCATCGATCAGTTGAACAAGAACATCGAATGGCTCGAAACGCCCATTCCGGACCAGCTCTGGCAAGCGTTGCAGCGCGACGGCTTGCTCGCCGAATCGGCGCCCGTACCGGAGGTCTGCGCGTGACGTTCCGGATCGATGCGCACCAGCACTTCTGGCAGATCGCGCAACGCAGAGGCGCCTGGCCGCCGCCAACGCTCGACGCCATCTACCAGGATTTCGGACCCGAGGACCTTGCTCCTTTGCTCGCGCAGTTCAACGTGCAGGGATCCGTGCTCGTCCAGTCCCTGCCCACGCATGAAGACATCGAGTATCTGCTCGATCTTGCGTCGCAAAATCACTTCGTCCGCGCAGTCGTGGGGTGGGTGGATCTGAAGTCGCCGGACGCGCCGCCAAGGTTGGCCTCGCTCGCCCGGCATCCGAAGCTTCGAGGCATTCGGCCCATGCTGCAAGACCTTGCCGACGACAACTGGATCGCCGGTCCGATGCTCGAGCCTGCGATCGAAGCGATGCTCGCGCATGACCTCAGTTTCGACGCGCTCGTCAAGCCTCGTCATCTACAGGCGCTGCTCGGTGCGAACAGTGCTGCGACCGTTTTCCTGGTCCCGAAGCACACCCCCCGTCTTCGGCAGCAATGCATTCCATTTCTACAGAATCGATCGGCCATCCGGCCATCGAGTCGCTCAATCCTAAGGACGTCACAATGCTCAGCGTCATCTGCGAATCGCCCGGCGTTCTGCGCCACGAAGACCGCGAACCGCCTCACCGCGTAGACGGCGAGGTACTGCTGCGCGTCAGTCGCGTCGGTATCTGCGGCACCGACATGCATATCTATACGGGGAACCAGCCGTATCTCGAGTATCCGCGCGTGATGGGACACGAGCTGTCCGCCATCGTCGCTGAGGCGGAGACCGGCGCGCACGTTGCGCCCGGCGACGCCGTCTACGTGATGCCCTATCTGTCCTGCGGGACATGCGTTGCGTGCAGACAGGGAAAAACGAATTGCTGCATCAATATCAAGGTATTGGGCGTGCATCGCGATGGCGCGTTGGCGGAGTATCTATCGGTGCCCGCGCAGTTCGTTCACAAGGCGGACGGCGTTACGCTCGATCAGGCGGCGATGCTTGAATTCCTCGCGATCGGCGCACACGCGGTTCGCCGTGCCGACGTATCGGCCGGCCAGCGGGCGCTCGTCGTGGGCGCGGGGCCCATCGGCATGGCCGCCATGCTGTTCGCAAAACTGCGCGGCGCAGTCGTTACCTGCCTGGACACCCGCGCAGACCGTCTGGCGTTCTGCCGTGAGCACATTGGCGTTTCCACCGTTTCCATCGGGCCCGTTGACGCTGACGAACTTTCGGCGCTCACGGCCGGCGAGTTCTTCGACGTCGTGTTCGACGCGACTGGGAACATCAAGGCGATGAACCGGGGCTTCGAGTTCATTGCGCACGGCGGCAAATATGTGCTTATCTCGATCGTGCCGGGCGAGGTCACGTTCTCCGACCCGGAGTTTCACAAGCGCGAAGCGACGCTGCTCGGCAGTCGCAATGCTACTGCGGAAGACTTCGAGACAGTGCTGGACGCGATGCGCGCGGGCCTCATCCCGGACAAGGCGCTGAACACTCACCGGATGAGCCTCGCAGACGTGCCAACCGAGTTTCCAAAACTGATGGAGCCGGGACAGACCGTCGTCAAGGCTTTGGTCGAGTGCTAAACGAAACGGCAGGATCGTTCGAATGAGTCAACCCATTCTTCAGTTCGGCACCAGCCGCTTCCTGCAGGCACATGTCGCCCTGTTCGTCTCGCAGGCGCTCGAGCGCGGTGATGCGCTCGGCGGCATCACCGTCGTGCAAACCACCGACAATCCGTCGAGTTATGCGCGTATCGCGGCATTGAACACAGGGAACAGCTATCCCGTGAAGATCCGCGGCTGGCAGAAGGGCGCGATCGTGGACACGGTGATTCAATGCCGCGCCGTGCGCGCAGCGTGGATCGCTGCTCGCGACTGGGCGCTGATCCGCCATACCGCGATTCATGATGTACGCGTCATCGTGTCGAATACGGGCGACGCGGGCTACCGCCTCGATGAGCGCGACTCGGCCGCACTGCTCTCGCCAGACGCACAGGTACCGCGCAGCTTCCCGGCCAAGCTGCTTGTGCTCCTTCACGCACGATGGCGCGAACGGCCCGACTGTGGCGTATCGGTCTTTCCCTGTGAGCTGATCGCGAGCAACGGCGACACGCTGTGCGATAGCGTGCTGGGTCTTGCCAAACGCTGGCAGCAGCCGGCGGCATTCATCGAATACCTGTCGCAGCGATGCGTGTGGGTCAATTCGCTCGTCGACCGAATCGTTTCAGAACCGATCGAACCCGTGGGCGCCGTGGCCGAACCCTATGCGCTGTGGGCGATCGAGCGACGCGCAGGCATGGAACTGCCGTGTACGCACGAAGACATCGTCGTCACTGACGATCTGCGTACCTACGAGCAGCTCAAGCTGTTCTTTCTGAATCTTGGGCATACCTGGCTAGCCGATCAGTGGCTTGCCCAAAGCCGAAGCCCGAGCGAAACGGTCGCCGATGCAATGAACGATGCCGCGCTACGCGAGAGCATCGAGGCTGTGTGGGAGAAAGAAGTGATGCCTGTCTTCACTGCGATGGGTTTGCGCGCCCGCGCTGAAGAGTACGTCGCGAGCGTACGGGAACGGTTGCTCAATCCGCATCTGGATCACCGCATCGCTGACATCGCAAACAACCATGTAGAGAAGGTGCGGCGGCGAATCGTGCCGCTCATGGATCTGGCGGATTCGCTATCGATTGCGCCCCGTCAGACGCGTCTTCGTGAACTGCTTACGCGGCATGGAATGGCACCTTCGATAAAAGAGGCGGACGCATCATGAAAGACCAGACCGTCATCATTCTTCACAGCGACGACAACGTAGCCGTGGTGCTGCGGGCAATCGAGGCCGGCACGTCAATTGAGGCCGGCGGGCAATCGGTTCTAGCCAGAAGTGCAATTCCGGCTGGCCACAAGCTGGCTATCCGGCACATTCCGCGTGGCAGCGCAGTGACGAAGTACCGGCAGACCATCGGTGTCGCGCTGAGTGATATTGAGCCAGGTGAGCACGTGCACGTTCACAACGTCGGCATGCCCGAGCATCACCCCCATTGCTCGGTGCACGACGATGCTCTACCCGTCCCCACGGCTGCTGCGCAGTCGGAGACTTTCCACGGCTTTCTGCGCTCGGACGGACAGGTCGGAACCCGCAATTATGTCGGGGTCGTTGCCAGCGTCAATTGTTCGGCGAGCGTCTGTCACGCGATCGCGGACGCTTTCAGAGGCGACGCCATGGCCCCGTTTGAGGCGGTCGATGGGGTCGTTGCCATTACCCATCAAAGCGGTTGCGGAATGTCTGCCGCGGGTGACGGCATGACATTGCTTCGCCGCACCCTTACCGGCTACGCCCACAATCCCAATTTCGCAGGTGTATTGGTGGTGGGGCTCGGCTGTGAAGTCAATCAGGTCAGCGGCATCATGAATTCGCTTGGCGCTGACCGCCCCGCTCTTGTCCAAAGCCTGGTCATACAGGACGAGGGCGGCGTACGGGAGACGGTGGCGCGCGGAATAGCGATCGTCCGGGAGATGTTGTCCGCGGCCAACCGTTTGACGCGTACAGCGGTTCCCGCCGCGCGGCTGAAGGTGGGGCTTCAATGCGGCGGCTCGGATGGGTATTCGGGGATCACAGCGAATCCCGCGCTCGGCGCAGCTGTCGATCTGCTCGTACGCAGCGGCGGCACGGCGATTCTTTCTGAAACGCCCGAGATCTACGGCGCAGAGCACCTGCTCACACAACGGGCCACGTCAGCCGACCTCGCGCAACGACTGCTCGACAAACTGCGTTGGTGGCAGCGATATGCCTCTGAATCAGGCGGTGATATGAACAACAACCCCTCACCGGGCAACAAGGCGGGTGGCATTACCACCATCCTCGAGAAATCGCTAGGGGCAGTGTCGAAGGGTGGAACCACCGCGCTCGCCGCTGTCTATGACTATGCTGAACGCGTCTCAATGTCCGGCCTGGTGTTCATGGACACGCCCGGCTATGACCCGGTGTCAGCGACTGGTCAGATTGCGGGCGGTGCCAATCTGGTTTGCTTTACGACCGGGCGAGGTTCGGTGTTCGGCTCCAAGCCGGTGCCGACCATCAAGCTCGCGACAACCACCGGACTGTTCGAGCGAATGCGCGCGGATATGGATTTCAACTGCGGTCGGATTGTGGACGAGTCGCTCACGGTGGAGCAAGCGGGTACTCAGCTCTTCCGACTGATGCTGGACGTCGCGTCCGGCAGGAAGACCCAGAGCGAGCGGAATGGAATCGGCGACCGTGAGTTTGTGCCCTGGATGCGCGGCGCAATCATGTAAGGCTCCTCCGTGTATCGCGCAAACATTCGCTTGACGATAACTGCTGGCACTTGCGGATACGTCTTCCTTACACAGTACTCGTTTCTTCTTGGACAAATTCACTATGCGTCACTGTTTCGCGCTTGATCTGAAAGACGACCACGCATTGATCACCCGCTACGAGGAGTATCACTGCAAAGTTTGGCCAGAAGTGCTGCAGCATCTACGTGAGCATGGCGTCGTGGATATGAAGATTTTCAGGCTGGGCACGCGCTTAACGATGGTAATGGACACCGATGATTCTGTGTTCGATGCAGAAGCGATGTCGGGGGCGGCTGAAACAAATCCGGTTATCCGGGCTTGGGAAGACTTGATGTGGCGCTTCCAAGCTGCGACTCCCTGGACGCCGGCGGGCCAGAAATGGGTTGCGATGAAGGAGATATTCGACCTGCGACACGCATGAAAAACATCGCGACGTGCCAATTGCCCAGTTGCTTTGCGTTTCTTCCGCGGTTACTGACGCATTGAGGGCTGCTATCCAACCACCTTGTGGGCGCCTTTCCAGTAAAGGACGCTTGGCCGGCAACGCGCGCTGCAGGCGAAAGGTCCGCTTGGAAGCGGTTCTCGGACCAGTTCTGACGGCGGCGCGGAGTTTTTCGAGTGGCCGACCATGACCAACTTGGAAAATTTAACAAAAAGAAAGCAGGTCATGAATTCGCAAGAGGCCGACAAACACTTTGTTTGACAGTACGGGCAGCACGGACAGCTTTTGGACTTCGTTCTCCATCCTGCGAAGCGCATTAACTGCAAGTTCATCTCCGTCGATCGTGTGGGGACGGCTTGTCATGATTGACGAGGCTTGCATCGAGGCAAACGGCAACCGGTGCGAAAGATATGACTCTTGCGTCACTCGCGTCACGGGCTGATTGGCGGAACGAACCCTTCCTACGTCGATTCCGCAAGGCGACCGGCTTGACGGCCATCGACTACTGCCAAAGACTGCGTGTTGGAAAAGCGCGCGAGTTGCTGCAGTTCACGTGCACGCCCAGCAGTGTCCATTGGCGAAGTCGACATAAATGGTGGCGATCCCGACATATCGCATCAGTCACCATCCCTCACAAAACCGACGGGCCGGCTGCCACCGTATGGTGGGCCGGGAGACGGGAACGCCCCACGCGCATGCCAGATTGCTCTGGCAAGAGATCAAAGGGGCGTTCCGCAGGCAGCAACCGGAAATCGGCTCTTATAGATTACGCAACGTTCCTGGAATCTCAGGCTTTGAAGTGGTACGCCTTTCCCATGCGCAAGGAGGAACGGTGCCTGGTTCGTTATCGCGGTGCACTCGTCGAGGCCCGCAATGCTGGCCTGATCAGCCCGTCGACCGCTACCATGCGGATGCGCCAGGTTGTTCATTTCTATCGTTGGGTTCAGGCACGCGGTCTGTTTTCTCCTGCATCGCCGCTCTGGTGCGACAGGATTGTCTACATCAGCTATTTCGACTCCGTTGGTTTTGAAGGACCCTTGCGAGGCTTACGACCGACCTTGCGATACCCAATCGCACGCGGCCGAGAGAACGGCTTGAGGACGGTCTGCTGCCGGTCTCGGCCGCAGACCGGGATGCGATTCTCGATTTCGCCCACGAACACGCCAGCCCGGAGCTGTTTCGCATTCTCTCGCTGGGTTTCTTTGCCGGGATGCGCCTGGGACGATCTGCGACCTCAAGCTCGAGACGCTTGAGCATGCCGTTGCAGTCAGCGAATATATCGAAATGTTCTATAACCGGCAGCAGCGCACGCAGGAACGTCTGGACTACCTGTCGCCCGCCGCATTTACGCAGCGATTCTATCGGGATCGAAACGCTGCTCGACCTGTTGGCATCCACCAATTCCGACCGACCTCACTCGGCCATCGGTCGGAATCCAAGCGCCTGATATGCGAGGACCTGATGATCAATGAGTGTGCTGGCACGCGTTTCATGCAGTGTCCGCAGCGTACCGAGGTCGGGCGGATCGAGGTCGGGCGGATCGAGGTCCAGTTGCGCGCCAAGGTGCTTCCAGAGCACACTTTGGGAACTTGCCTGTAGGCGTCAAGCGTACGGCCGCTCATCCGGATAAAGCCCATGTGGAGCGCGATGGCAAGCCGGTATAGTTCGCCACGACGCGCCTCGATTAGCGCGCGTTCCTTCGCCGAGAACGTGAAGAACGTGGCAAGATCAAAGTCGGTGAGGTCGCGAGGGATTTGCCGGATGCCAAGATAAGTGACTTGCCAGTGTTCCATCGTGCTCGCCTTGAAGCGAATGACGGACCACGAGCATGGCGATAACGAATGACGGGGCGACGCGACTGCCTGCGCAAAATTGAGGAGGCCGGGGACCGAAGGCACGCGAACCCGCATCGCACCTACAGCGCGCTACCGTCGCAAAATGCATTCGAATCAAGGGAGCACCTTATCGGCAAGCACTGGCTGCCGCCGCTGAAGCGCGCGCCCGACACTATAGCTAGTCCGTACAGGATCTCTCGTAGTTCTACTGACACTTTTGGCGGTGAAGCGGATCGCAACCTGCGTCCCGGTTCACTGCCCTCCTTCCTCTACGGACAGGCGGCTCACGTCTCTCTCGAGTAAAAGCGCGCGAGGAACGAGCCAGACGTTTCAGGACTGCAACATTTTTGGCGCGGGAAATTCACGCCGCACTGCATCACACGCCGACACTTTGAGGCCCGACGGCACGGGGCTCCCGACGTGCTGCTCCGGGCATTTGTCGGCTAGAGCAGGTTTCAGTTGTGAAACAAAATCGTCTGCTTTTTCCGTCGGCACGCGAGTCTCAAGATGTACGTTGCGCGCCGCGACGCGCCGGTGCACGCATGGCGCGGTAATTGCTATCAGCCCTTCCCAAGAACAGTAGCTGAACACGCGGCTACAAGAACGACCATAAACAAAAACGGGGTTCAACATGCACAGGGCCGGGGACTTCCCGACAGGAATTCCAGCATCGTCGCGATTGCTGGAACGAGCAGACCACGTACGTGCCGGCGTGCTGTAGATGCATTCCGCCACGACAGGAACCACGGCCGGGTCGCCGGGACAACGCGCTGCCCGAGAATGGGACGTTCGTCCAGCGACCGGCATCGAAGACGATCCTTTGCTGGGTTGCCTGCTCGTCCTGGCACGGCTCTTCGACAGGCCAACGCAAGCCGACACGCTCATTGCCGGGCTGCCGCTAAACGGCCAGCATCTGACGCCCGACCTCTTTGTTCGAGCCGCCGCTCGCGTGGGAATTTCGGCGAGACTTGCGAAGCGCTCTCTGGAGAGCATCTCCGATCTCGTTCTGCCCGCCGTTCTGCTGCTCGACAACAGGCAGGCATGCGTGCTCGTGCGCAGAACCGCGGACGGCAGCCTGCGCGTCATCCTGCCTGAGACAGGCACCGGCGAACAGGAGATCAGCGCAGAAGTTCTGCAGCAACGCTATGCGGGCCACGTGCTGTTTGCACGACCCGCGCACCGGTTCGACGAGCGCAGCGACGAGAGCGCCGTGCCTCGCGTCCGCCACTGGTTCTGGGGCGTGGTCGCAACGGCTTGGCCCATCTACGGCGAAGTGATGCTCGCATCGCTACTCGTCAACATGTTCGCGCTGGCGATGCCGCTCTTCACCATGAACGTCTATGACCGGGTGGTGCCGAACCACACGTTCGAATCACTATGGGCACTGGCGGCGGGCATCATCCTCGTGATCGTGTTCGATCTGCTGATGCGAACGTTGCGCGGTTACTTCATTGACATCGCCGGCAAGAAGATCGACGTGATCCTCTCCGCCAACATGTTCGAGAAGGTGCTGGGCATTCAGATGTCTGCGCGTCCGCCGTCGGTCGGCGGGTTTGCTTCGGGCATTCAGGAATTCGAGGCGGTAAGGGAGTTCCTCACCTCCGCGACGGCTGTCGCCGTGATCGATGTTCCGTTTTCGGTCGTGTTTTTGCTGGCGATGTTCTGGGTGGGCGGCGCACTCGCATGGCTGCCGGTTGTCGCGCTGCCGCTCGTGGTCGGCGTCGGTATCGCCGTGCAGGGCCCGCTTGCGAGAGCCGTCGAATCCACGCAGCGCCACGCAGCGCAGCGGCAGTCGCTCCTCATTGAAACGCTGGTGGGCCTCGAGGCAATCAAGATCACGGGCGCCGAAGGCCCGATGCAAACGAGGTGGGAGCAGTCGATCGGCGAACTCGCGAGGCTCGGCCTGCGCTCACGCTTTCTTTCCGGATGCGCGGTCAACTTTGCCAGCTTTGCGCAGCAGATCGCCTATCTCGCCGTCGTTTTCTGCGGCGTCTACATGATCGCCGACGGCAAGCTGACGACGGGCGGCCTGATCGCCTGCACGACCTTCGCGGGCCGCGCACTGTCTCCGATGGGCCAGGTCGCGACGCTCCTTACCCGCTACCACCAGTCGCGCAGCGCGCTCGCGTCGATCGGTCAGTTGATGAACCTGCCCGGCGAGCGCCCGGCCGACAAGCGCTTCGTGCATCGTCCGACGCTGCGTGGCGACATCGAATTCAGGAACGTCAGCTTCGCCTACCCTCGCCAAAGCGGCGCGGCGCTCGATGGCGTTTCGTTCCGCATCGCCGCCGGAGAGCGCGTGGCCATAATCGGACGCGTTGGTTCCGGCAAGACGACTATCGAAAAGCTCATCCTGGGCCTCTATCCGCCGACTTCGGGCAACGTGCTGATCGACGGCGTCGAACTGCGTCAATGGGACCCTGCCGCCCTTCGGCGCGGGATTGGACACGTGCCGCAGGACGTCATGCTCTTCAGCGGCAGCGTCAAGGACAACATCATGCTCGGCGCGCCCGGCGCGGACGATGCCGCCGTGCTGCGCGCCGCGCAGATTGCAGGCGTGACGGATTTCGTCAACCGCTTGCCGAACGGCTTCGATCTGCCTGTGGGCGAACGCGGGGAAGCGTTGTCGGGAGGCCAGCGGCAGGCCATCGCCATCGCGCGCGCGGAACTGCTGGCGCCACCCGTGCTGGTGCTCGACGAGCCAAGCAGCGCAATGGACAACCGCTCCGAAGAGATGTTCAAGGCCAGACTGGCTGCCGAACTGGAAAGCCGCACGCTGATCGTCATCACGCATCGCGCATCGCTGCTTTCGCTGGTCAACCGTGTGATCGTGATGGATCAGGGCCGGGTCGTCGCTGATGGCCCCAAGGACCAGGTCCTCGCCGCTCTTGCAGGGAGGACGCTCCATGTCGCTGCTGGCTGAGTCCAACGCCGATTCATTACGGCGGGGCCGCGTCATGCTCGCCAGGCTAGCCCGCCAGACCGTCGCGGCGCTGCGGCCGCGTGCGGACGACACCGCGTTCATGCGGGAGACCAGCGCAGCCGTGATGGAGGGGCCGCGGTACTTCACTCACTGGATTCTCTGGTCGACGCTGGCTTTCTTCATTACCGCGCTGACGTGGGCGGCGCTGGCGCAGATAGACGAAGTCACCGTCGGAGAGGGAAAGGTCATTCCGACCAGCCGCGTGCAGGTGGTGCAGAACCTGGAGGGCGGCATCGTATCGGAGATCATGGTGCACGTCGGACAGACCGTGCAGAAGGACCAGCCGCTGATGCGCATCGACGACACGCGTTTCACCTCGTCGTACAAGGAAGGACAGGCAAAGGACTCCGCACTGATTGCGAGGATCGCGCGCCTCACCGCCGAGGCAAACGACACGCCGTTCGTCGCGCCCGCCCGGTTAGAAGCGACGAACCCGGCCCTGCTGAATGAAGAACGATCGCTCTTCGAGTCGCGACAGCGCGAGTTGCACACGAACCTCGCGGTGCTCAGGCAGCAGGCCGAGCAGCACCGGCAGGAGCTGTCCGAGAAACGCGCACGGGAAGCTCAACTGCAGCACAGCTACAGCCTTGTCGCGAAGGAGCTCGAGATGACGAGCCCGCTCGTGCAGAAGGGCGCGGTATCCGACGTCGAAGTGCTCCGGCTCGAGCGCGAAGCCAACGACATGAAAGGCGATCTCAACGCAACGCGGCTCGCGATGCCGCGCCTGGAAGCCGCCTATAGCGAGGCTCGTCAGAAGATGGATGAGCTGACCGCACACTTTCGCGCCGAAGCGATGAAGGACCTGAACGACGCGCGCGCCGAACAGGCCGCCTTGAGCGCAGCCAATGTAGCGCTGGAAGATCGCGTTACGCGCACGCTGGTGAGGGCTCCCGTGAAGGGCATGATCAAGCAGATCAAGATCAATACGGTCGGAGGCGTGATTCAGCCGGGCATGGATCTGCTGGAGATCGTGCCTCTCGACGAGACGCTGCTGATCGAGGCACGCGTGCGCCCATCGGACATCGCGTTCCTGCATCCGGGGCAGGATGCCATGGTCAAGCTATCCGCGTATGACTTCTCCATCTACGGCGGCTTTCCCGCGACCGTCGAAGACATCAGCGCTGACACGCTGTTGCCCGAACATCCCGCCGAGAAACCTGACAGCTACTACCGGGTTCTGGTCCGCACGAATACGAACAAGCCGGACGGACAGAGCCAGCCAGTGCGGATCGTGCCGGGCATGATCGCTACCGTCGACATCAAGACAGGGCGCAGATCAGTACTGCATTACCTGCTCAAGCCCGTGACCAAGACGAAGGAAGCGGCGCTGCGCGAGCATTGAAGAGACATGACCGGCCGCTTGCGGCGGGCGTTGGCTTCATCATCGCTCGAAGGTACGGCCATCGAGTTTGCAAATCCGCAGTGTCTGCCGCGACGACAGGCACGGCGGGATGTATTTCAGTTGACACATATCGACAATAACGGGGAGCAACATGGCGACGATCTCGAACGGAACCGCGGTTTCCATCAGCAATACGCCGCAGGCGAACAACGATCTTTTTACATCGGCGCAGACGGGACTGAGCGGCAGTGCGCTCAGCGTTGTCTATCTGAACGTCATGGCCAACGACCAGGGCGGCGCGGCAAAGACACTCTACTCGCTCGACTCGGGAACGGAAGCCACGGTATCGCTCGAGCAGAAGGCCCTGCTGACTCAGGATACGGCGCGAGCTGAAGCCGTAAGCGCGGACTACAGCGCACACGGCGCGCACATCTGGATCACGGCGGACGGCAAGGTCGGATACGACGCGAGCCATCTGGATGCGTCGTGGCTCTCGCAGAGTTTCAGTACCGCCGGCTGCGCGCAGGACAGCTTCACTTATGCAATCCGGCTCGGCAACGGGACGCTGAGCTGGGCGACCGCGTATGTCGATATCGCGCCGCCGCCGCCCTCGGTCACGCTTGCGCATGACATGGGGGCTTCGAATACGGACGGCATCTCGTGCGACGGCACGCTGGCTGTCAGCGGAATTGCGCATGGCGCGAACGTCGAGTACAGCGTTGACAACGGGGCGCACTGGAGCAGCAGCTTCAGCGCAGTCGAGGGGCTGAATACTGTGCAGGTCCGGCAAACGGACGTTGCGGGCAATACCTCGGCCGCGTGCTCGTTAAGCTTCACGCTCGACACGTCAGCTGCGGCTGCACCAGCCGTCGCGCTCACGTCCGACTCGGGCCGCAACGCCAGCGATCACATCACCAATACCGGCACGCTGAACGTCACGGGCATCGAGGCCGGTGCCACGGTCCAGTATTCGGTTGATGGGGGGCATACCTGGAGCGGAAGTTTCAGCGCTACCGAAGGGATGAATACCGTGCAGGTCCGCCAGACCGATGTCGCCGGCAATGTCTCCGGCGCGAGCGGCTTCAGCTTCACGCTCGACACGTCGGCGGCGGCACCGGGCGTTGCGCTCGTGACCGATTCGGGCAGCAGCACCA
>NZ_JAGIPX010000279.1 GCF_017814945.1 Paraburkholderia sp. LEh10 | reverse complement strand
GACGGCGCGATCCGCGTGTCGTCGGATGCGCAGATCAAGGTGGTGGGCGCGCCGCCCTCGCCCGGCGGCACCGGCGGTACGGGCGGCACACCCGGCACACCGGCTTCGGCGCCCGCGGCCAGCGCGGCGGCCGCGTCGATGCCGGCGCCGCCCACCGCGCTTGCCCAGATGCAGCCGCCGCAGGGGCAAACCCCGACCCAGCCGCCGCCGCGTCCCGGCCCCGGCGCCCCGGCCGCAAGCCCATGACCTGACATCCGATGACGACCGACGCCAGCCGGCGCAACCCGGCGCACCCGATCCGATGAACATCTCACACTTCTGCATCGACCGT
>NZ_JAGIPX010000278.1 GCF_017814945.1 Paraburkholderia sp. LEh10 | reverse complement strand
AAACCTATGTCGGGTGTCGCGCCTCACAGGGCAGCGCACGAACTGGGGATGCACGTCGCGCAGCGAAGGTGTTCTGACGGCGCGAATGCCTGCATAGGTTTGCCGCACTGGGGCGCTGGATAATCGAGGGCGTGGTTTGCGACGCGGGGGTATGCGGCGGTTGAGGCGCCAATCAGCGCGCTGGCAACGGACATGGGACAGCGCATTGCCGGGCGAAGTGTGGGGACGCCGGGAGCCCGTGGGTAAACAAACAAGCATTGGCGGGGTGAGCGGCTTTCTTTGCCTACTTTCTTTGCCGCGGCAAAGAAAGTAGGTGCCGCCCCGCACAGGGGCA
>NZ_JAGIPX010000277.1 GCF_017814945.1 Paraburkholderia sp. LEh10 | reverse complement strand
TCGTTCTTCGGCACGCTTGAAGCGGAGCTACTCTCGCGAGAACACTTTGCGACCCATGAACAGGCCAGGCAGCGCATCTTCTGGTTCCTGGAGGGCTGGTACAACGTACGCCGCCTGCACAGCAGCATTGGCTATCGTTCGCCGCTTGAATTCGAAAACCTCAACGTAAAAACGCAAACCGTATCGCCTTGCGGGTTGCCCACCGGCGGGCAGCGTCATGGTCGTGAGAGGCGACCCGCCGCCCGCCCGTGGACAACCCGCGACTCAACACTCAACGGAGGTTAGATCGCATCAAATCGCTGGCTGCAAATCCGTCCGTCGAACCGGGTCAACCTCA
>NZ_JAGIPX010000276.1 GCF_017814945.1 Paraburkholderia sp. LEh10 | reverse complement strand
CCTGTGCGGGGCGGCACTTACTTTCTTTGCCGCCGCAAAGAAAGTAAGCAAAGAAAGCGGGCTCACACCGCCAGTGCCTGTTTTTACCCACGGGCCCCCAACGTCCCCACGCTAACGGAGGGCGGCGAGATGTTTGATGCCGTATGTCTGTGCGCAAGTGGCAGGCACGGGTCAGGCCTTAGCCAGTGCGTTGGCAACGAAAGTGTGCCGCTACGCTAGCGCAAGAAGTGTGGGGACGTTGAGGGCCCGTGGATAGAAGCGAGGGTTGGCGGTGTGAGCGGCTTTCTTTGCCTACTTTCTTTGCCGCGGCAAAGAAAGTAGGTGCCGCCCCGCACAGG
>NZ_JAGIPX010000275.1 GCF_017814945.1 Paraburkholderia sp. LEh10 | reverse complement strand
GGCGCGGGCGTTGCCCCTGTGCGGGGCGGCACTTACTTTCTTTGCCGCCGCAAAGAAAGTAAGCAAAGAAAGCGGCTTCACCGCCAGCCCCTGTTTCTACCCACGGGCTCTCTGCGTCCCCGCACTTCTACCGTTGGCGTCTTCACGCACGCGAGTTGCCAACGCACGGGACGATGCTTGACCCGCTTCATGCACTGGCGCCACTGGCATACGACATTGAAGATCTTGTCGCCCCATTAAGCGTGAGAACGTTGAGGGCCCGTGGATAATCGTCAAGCGGCTCGGGGTGAGCTGCTTTCTTTTGCCTACTTTTCTTTGCAGCCGGCAAAGAAAAGTAGGTGCC
>NZ_JAGIPX010000274.1 GCF_017814945.1 Paraburkholderia sp. LEh10 | reverse complement strand
TGCGGGGCGGCACTTACTTTCTTTGCCGCGGCAAAGAAAGTAAGCAAAGAAAGCCGCTCACACCGCCAATGCTTGACCGTTACCCACGGGCCCCAACGTCCCCGCACTTCGCACGGCAGCGCGCTGGCTATTGTTCGTTGCCAACGCACTGATTAAATGGCTGTGCTGCCTCATGCATCTGAAGCAGCAGGCAAACGGCATCAAGTATCTTGGCGCACATTAGCGTGGGGACGTTGAGGGCCCGTGGGCAGGTGCTGTACTCGGAACGCCGGGGGCCCGTGGGTAATCGTCAAGCGGCTCGGGGTGAGCTGCTTTCTTTTGCCTACTTTTCTTTGCAGCCGGCAAAG
>NZ_JAGIPX010000273.1 GCF_017814945.1 Paraburkholderia sp. LEh10 | reverse complement strand
ACGGTCGATGCAGAAGTGTGAGATGTTCATCGGATCGGGTGCGCCGGGTTGCGCCGGCTGGCGTCGGTCGTCATCGGGTGTCAGGTCATGGGCTTGCGGCCGGGGCGCCGGGGCCGGGACGCGGCGGCTGGGTCGGGGTTTGCGTCGGGGTTTGCCCCTGCGGCGGCTGCATCTGGGCGAGCACGGCGGGCGGCGCCGGCATCGACGCGGCCGCCGCGCTGGCCGCGGGCGCCGAAGCCGGTGTGCCGGGTGTACCGCCCGTGCCGCCCGTGCCGCCGGTGCCGCCGGGCGAGGGCGGCGCGCCCACCACCTTGATCTGCGCATCCGACGACACGCGGATCGCGCCGTC
>NZ_JAGIPX010000272.1 GCF_017814945.1 Paraburkholderia sp. LEh10 | reverse complement strand
GATGACACTGGCGTCGATCGCGAACCCTTCACCGCCCACGAGGCCTTCGCTCATGCAGCGACGCAAAACTGATTCGAATACATGGCGCAGCATATCGCTGTCGCGAAACCGGCCATGGCGATTCTTTGAGAAGGTTGAGTGATCGGGAACCGCATCCTCAAGACCGAGACGGCAAAACCAGCGATACGCCAGATTCAGATGGACTTCTTCACACAGGCGCCGTTCGGAGCGGATGCCGAAACAGTATCCGACTAGCAGCATGCGAATCATCAGCTCTGGATCGATCGAAGGGCGCCCCGTATGACTGTAAAACGACGCCATGTGCTTACGGAGGTCTCCGGCATCGAAGA
>NZ_JAGIPX010000271.1 GCF_017814945.1 Paraburkholderia sp. LEh10 | reverse complement strand
CGCCTCAAGGGTTCGCTACGCCGGGCTCACGCCCGCCCTTGACCCGCGAAACCACCCACTCGGATTTCAAAAGAGGCACAAATTTGCACGCCACAACTAAGCGCGTGTCGACGACGCCGACAAAACGGACAAAGTCGCAACTGCGATATCGAATAGGTGCGACAACCACAACAACGTGCGCCTGTATGCGCGCCTAGGATACTAACGGAAAAAATTGGAGATTTTACTACAAATTCACGTCATCTTCAGCATCGGGCAACTTATGAGTCTTGCTTATTACTGACCAGTGCATCAAATAGTGCGTAGTTCCTCAGGCAGCGTAACGGACATGTTTTTCCTGGAACAGGTTGC
>NZ_JAGIPX010000270.1 GCF_017814945.1 Paraburkholderia sp. LEh10 | reverse complement strand
TTTTCTTTGCCGGCTGCAAAGAAAAGTAGGCAAAAGAAAGCAGCTCACCCCGAGCCGCTTGACGATTACCCACGGGCTCTCAACGTTCCGAGTACAGCACCTGCCCACGGGCCCCCAACGTCCCCACGCTAGTGTGCGCGCCAAGATGCTTGCTGCCGTTTGCCCACTGCTTTTATGCATCAGGCAGGGCGGCCATTTAATCGGTGCATTTGCAACGAACGGCAGGCAGCGCGCTGCCGTCCGAAGTGCGGGGACGTTGGGGGCCCGTGGGTAGCGGTCAAGGATTGGCGGTGTGAGCGGCTTTCTTTGCTTACTTTCTTTGCCGCGGCAAAGAAAGTAAGTGCCGCCCCGC
>NZ_JAGIPX010000028.1:8938-112490 GCF_017814945.1 Paraburkholderia sp. LEh10 | reverse complement strand
AGGCCGACCAGGGCTGCGACTTCGACTTTCTGGTGGGCTGCCGCGGTGCAGAGGTGCCCGCGCATTCGCATTGAACGAAGTCGCGGTTCGAGGCCGTCAATCGAAGTCGAACATGTCGAACAGCGACTTTTTCTTGCGGCGCGGATCGTAATGCTTGCGCTGATCGTCGTATGCGCCGTCGCGCCGCCCCCACTCGTTCTCGCGGCGGGAATCGCGGTCGTGGTAGCGTGCCTGACGTTCATGCTCGCCGCTTCGGCGCTCCGGCTCCGCCGGTTCGTCCTGCATCTGGTTGAGCAGCTTGTCGAGCTCGCCGCGATCGAGCCACACGCCGCGGCAGGTCGGGCAATAGTCGATCTCAATGTTCTGCCGCTCGGTCATCAGCAGATCAGGCGTTTTGCACACGGGACACTTCATCGCATTGCTCCTTCTGATGTTCAGGATTCGGTGGATGGCGCGGCACACGTGGCCGCCCCGAAATGACTGACTGAACGATTCATTTAGTTCGGCAAAACCGAACCTTCGGATTGCGCCTTGGCGGACTCGATCGCTTGCCCCGCTTGCGGGCCGCTCATGTTCTGCTCGCGCCTCATCTTCCTGTCGCGCGCCAGCATGTTCATGCCCTCGACGAAGCCCGCGAAAGCCATCGCGGCGTAGATGTAACCCTTCGGCACGTGCGAACCAAAACCTTCCGCGATCAGCGTCATGCCGATCACCAGCAGGAAGCTGAGCGCAAGCGTCACGATGGTCGGGTTGCGTTCGATGAACTTCGACAATGGACGCGCGGCGAACAGCATCGCCGTGACGGCTGCGATCACCGCAATGAACATGATGGGTAGATGATCCGTCATGCCGATGGCCGTAATGATGCTGTCGACGGAGAACACGAGGTCCAGCAGCAGAATCTGACCGATTGCTGCCGTCGCCGTCAGACCGCCGACGCCCATCGCGACATTCGACGCTTCGCTATCGCGGCTCACGTGATGGTGCATTTCACGCGTTGCCTTCCACACGAGGAATAGACCGCCTGCGAGCAGGATCAGGTCGCGCCACGAGAACGCATGATCGAGCAGCGAGAACACCGGCTCCGTCAAGCGCGCAATCCACGCAACGGTGCCAAGCAACGCGAGACGCATCACCAGCGCCAGCATGATGCCGATGCGCTGCGTCCTTGCGCGCTGCGCTTCGGGCAGCTTGTTGCTCAGAATGGAGATGAAGATCAGGTTGTCGATGCCGAGCACGACCTCCATCACGACAAGCGTCACAAGTGCGGCCCATGCGGCGGGATCGGCGACGAGGGTCAGTAGGGAATCCATTTGCGCGCGTTGTTGTCCGGTTGATTGAAAAAGCAGCTGATTACTGGGTCGCAGCCTTGGGTCACGGCCTTGGACCATAGCCTTCGGTCAAAGCCCGTCAGCAGGATGATCGCCTGGTGGTGAGATCGAAAAAATCAGTGATAAGCTGACAATTAGTTCGATTTTTTCGAAGTGAGGCCGCGCATGCTCAACTACAGGCACTTGCACTATTTCTGGGTCGTCGTGAAGGAAGGCGGGTTCGCGCGCGCCGCGGAACGACTGGACATGGCCGTGCAGACCATCAGCGCGCAGGTGCGCGAGCTCGAAAAATCGCTGGGGCATCAACTGCTGAAGCCGTCCGGCCGAGGCGTCGCCATGACGGAAGCGGGACAGGCAGCCTTCGCGCGCGCCGAGGAGATCTTTCAGCTCGGTCGTGCGCTGCACGACGAAGTGCGCGAGGCGGCGAGCGGCACAGTCGCGCGTTTCGCGGTCGGTTTGACGGACGGCATTTCGAAGCTGGCCGTCCATGCGATTCTCGGCAGCGTGCTCCACACGCCTTCGTTGCGGCTGCTTTGTCACGAAGGCGAAGCGGAGCAACTGCTCGCGGAGCTCGCGCATCATCATCTGGATCTGGTGCTGTCCAGTCAGCCCGCGCCGCATAACTCGAACATGCGGCTGTCGAGCGAACGTCTGATCGCGTCGCCGATCGACTGGTACGGCCCCGCCGCCATCGTGCGCAAGACCAGTGTCGATCACTTCCCGCAAAGCCTGGCCTCTTTGCCCGTGCTGCTGCCAACCGGGCATTCGTCGCTGCGCGCGCGGCTCGACCGCTGGTTCGAGGCTGAAGGCATCAGGCCGCGCATCGCCGGCGAGTTCGAAGATAGCGCGCTGATGGCGCTTTTCGCTTCGCGCGGCATGGGCGTGTTTCCGCTCGCGGCCTTCGGCGCCGAGCGCAACGATCCAATGCATCGGGGACTGCGCTGGCTCGGCCGGTCGCCGGATGTGAAGGAAGAAATTCACGCGATCGTATCGCGGCGCGGGCGCCACCATCCATTGACACAGACGGTGCTAGCCTCGGCGCTTGCGTGAGCCGGTCCCGTACGACCCGACCCACGCGCTGGTTCGGCTTTTCCGAACCTGACGTTCCGCTATTTCTGCTTTTTTGCGGATGCCTCCTCACCGTACTCTTGAGCCGTACTCACCAAGGAGGTGTCTCATGCAAGTCCTGTTCAAGTCCCGCGACCGTGAAGCCGTTCGATTGCGCAGCTTCGCGCGCCAACGCATCCGCTTCGTGTTTCGCCGCATGGACTGGCTGATCTCCACGGCGACAGTCAGTCTCTCCGACATCAACGGGCCGCGCGGCGGACTCGATAAACGCTGCCAGGTGCAGGTGCAGACGCCCGATTCGACGCCCGTCGTCGTGACCTCGATTGCAAGAGACTGGCGTGGCGCACTCGATCTGGCGCTCGCCCGCGCGGTCCGCTCCATCGTTCGCAGGCAGCAGGCTCGCGCCGTGACGCGGCGTATCAGAGAGCGCGAGCGCGCGTGGCCCGCTCAGCCGGATGGCGTTTAGGCTGTCACGTGATTCGCAGCGGCAACGGGCGGCACTGGGAACGCGGCGCCGCCCGTTCGCACATGGACGTCCCGTTCCGTGCGTTGCAGGCGTTGCACGATGCATCTATCCTTCCGACACTCATGCATCGCCACGCCACGAGGGAGACTGATCGATGTCCGCATCCGCCGCTGTGTTCGCCATCCTCGTCGCGCTGCTGCTCGGCGCGATGATCCCCGGGCCGAGTTTCGTTCTCGTCGCGCGAAACTCGATCAGTCTATCCCGCAGCGACGGGCTTTCGACCGCGCTCGGCATGGGTATCGGCGGGATATTCTTCGGCGGCATTGCACTCGCCGGGCTGTACACGCTGCTCGTGGCCGTCGAATGGCTGTATATCGGGCTGAAGGTTGCGGGCGGTTTGTATCTGGTCTATATCGCGTCGAAGATCTGGCGCGGCGCGGCTCGCCCGATCGCGATGGACAACAGCAATCCGGCGCCCATCCGCAGCGCGAAGAAATCATTCTGGATCGGGCTGACGACGCAGCTCAGCAACCCGAAAACGGCCATTTGGTATGGCAGTATCTTTGCGGCGTTGCTGCCGCAACATCCGCCCATCTGGTGCTATTTCGTGCTGCCGCCGCTGGTCTTCGCGGTCGAGTTCGGCTGGTACACCGTTGTCGCGCTGTGCTTTTCGAGCCGCGGCCCGCGCGAAGTCTATCTGCGCGCGAAGACGTGGATCGACCGCATTGCGGCGGGCGCCATTGCGGTGCTGGGGCTGCGGCTGATTTTCGCCGCGAGAAAGGCGGGCATCTGATTGCCGTGATAACGAGGGTTACGCCGGGCTGCCGTAGCCACTTCAGCGATGCGGCTGCGAGGCCTGAAATGACGAAGGGGAGTACGCGGCACTCCCCTTCTCTATGCAAGATGCTCAGCGGCGATAGGCTTCGGCGAGCACGGCGCAATGCTGGAGATGCAGATCGAGGGCGCGAATGGCGAGTTCGCGCAGACGCGAAAGCCAGCTCGTGGACGGGACAGCGGCAGTCGTAGCTTGTTGCATGTCGAACTCCTTATACGGGTTATACCCTAGGTGATAACCCTAGTATAAAGACGGTTCTGACGCGCCGCAACAAATCAAAAAGGGGTTTGGCATCGCTTACGGGAAGCCGTCGACAGGCTCGAAACTGCTCCAACTCCCACGCGAGCCGGCACACCGATGAATCCATCCGCGAGGCGGCATCGCGCACCCGCGATGCGCTCAGCCGCTCGTCCACGTAAACAAAAAAACCGATCGGATGCCTCAATATCTTCGCGGCATCCGATTACTGACGATTAACTCGCATCCGATTAAATGCAACGCAAACTAAAATACGATCGGGCGGTCACGATAGTTCGGTCGCCCATTCAAATGATTGCCCTATTTCGCGCCCTGCTCAGCGTTATTGCGTGTACGAAAACAGCTTATGCCGGATCTCACAATGATTGACGATTCAATTAACCGAACTGAAAGGCTCGATCACTGTTGCGTGCAGGCCAACGGTGTATTGGAAAAATTAACGTGATCCGAGAAAAACTTTTGTTCTAAGATTCGCCGTGCTCCAACAACACCGAATGTTTAGAGGAAGCTCATGGACATCAAGTCAATCCGGCAGTCTGCTTTCGCGATGCCCGTTCACAATCCCGCCTATCCTCGCCCGCCGTTTCGTTTTCTCAATCGGGAGTACTTCATCATCTCGTATGAAACGGATATCGATGCGCTGCGCGCCGTTGTGCCCGAGCCGCTGAAACCGGAAAACGCGCTGGTCCATTATGAATTCATCCGCATGCCGGATTCGTCGGGTTTCGGCGACTACACGGAAAGCGGCCAGGTGATCTCCGTGCGCGACATGGATGGACGCCTCGCGAATTACACGCACTCGATGTACCTCGACGACGAAGGCCCGATAGCGGGCGGCCGCGAAATCTGGGGCTTTCCGAAGAAACTCGCACGTCCGACGCTGAGCGTCGACGGCAACGACACGCTGCTCGGCACGCTCGACTACGGCACGCAGCGCATCGCAACGGGCACGATGGGCTACAAGCATCGCACGCTCGATATCGAAGCCGAGCGCGCAAAGCTCGCCGATACGCCGAACTATCTGCTGAAGGTGATTCCGCATGTCGATGGCACGGCGCGCATTTGCGAACTCGTGCGTTTTTATCTGCGCGACGTGACCGTGCTGGGCGCATGGAGCGGCCCCGCCGCGCTCGAACTGCATCCGCATGCGCTGGCGCCCATCGCGGATCTGCCCGTCAAGCGCGTGGTCGGCGCGCGTCATGTGATTGCGAATCTCACGCTCGACATCGGCGAAGTTGCGTTCGACTATCTCGCGCCTGTTCAAGCGGCAACGCGGACCACGAAGAAGTCGAATGACGACGCGCTCGAACTCGCTCTCTAAACCATTCAACGGGAAATAATATGTCGCTGCAAAATAAAGTCGCACTCGTCACGGGTGCAGCAAGCGGAATTGGCGAACAGTGCGCGCGCAAGCTCGCGAACCTCGGCGCCGCCGTCGTCATTGCGGATCTGAATCTCGAGAACGCACAAAAAGTCGCGGCCAGCATCGTGGCAGAAGGCGGCAAGGCAATCGCCGTTGCAATGGACGTGACGAATGAAGAAGCCGTAAACGCAGGCGTCGAACGCGCGGTGAAGGAACTTGGCGGCATCGATGTGCTCGTGTCGAATGCGGGCATTCAGATCGTGGCGCCCATCGACGAGTATGCATTTTCCGACTGGAAGAAGATGCTCGCGATTCATCTCGACGGTGCCTTCCTCACGACCAAAGCGGCTATCAGGCATATGTACGACAGCAAGCGCGGCGGCTCGATCGTCTATATGGGCTCGGTGCACTCGCATGAAGCGTCGAAGCTGAAGTCGGCCTATGTGACGGCAAAGCACGGGCTGCTCGGCCTTGCTCGCGTAGTCGCGAAGGAAGGCGGTCCACGCGGCGTGCGCGCGAACGTCGTGTGTCCGGGCTTTGTCCGCACGCCGCTCGTCGACAAGCAGATTCCCGAACAGGCGAAGGCGCTTGGCATCAGCGAGGAAGAAGTCGTCAAGAACGTAATGCTGAAGGAAACGGTCGACGGCGAGTTCACGACGGTGGAAGACGTCGCGAACACGGTTGCGTTCCTTGCCGGCTTCGAATCGGCGGCGCTGACGGGACAGTCGGTGATCGTCAGCCACGGCTGGTCGATGAAATAAGGAGCGCGCATGCGCAGCAACACAAAAAAAATCAGCGCGCAGCGGGAGCCGTTTGTGTTGCCGCGCTACGACGAGATCGCGCTGGTGCTGCAAGGCGGCGGCGCGCTCGGCTCTTATCAGGCGGGCGTCGTCGAAGGGCTGGCGGAAGTCGGCGTCGAGCCTGACTGGATCGCGGGCGTGTCGATCGGCGCACTGAATACGGCGATCATCGCGGGCAATGCGCCGGAAAACCGTGTGGAAGCCTTGCGCGGCTTCTGGAACGCGATCTGCCATCCGCTCGACTGGGTTGGCAGCGTCAGCGCATGGACGTTGCCCGGTCTCGGCCTGCACGACCTGTCGCGCAAGTGGGCGAGCATGTGGGCGGCGGGCCGCGCGTTGACGGAAGGTCAGCCCGGCTTTTTCGCGCCGCGCTTTCCGCTGCCCGTTGCGGGGCTCGGCAAGCTGGACCCGAGCCGCGTGAGTTACTACGACACGGCCGTGCTGAAGGCGACGCTGCTGCGATTCGCGGACTTCGATCGCATCAACGATGGCGACATTCGTGTGTCCGTGGGCGCAGTGAATGTGCGCACGGGCAATCTCACGTATTTCGACAACCGCAAAATGCGGCTCGCGCCGGAGCATTTCATGGCGTCGGGCGCGTTGCCGCCAGGCTTTCCCGCTGTCGAGATCGACGGCGAATACTACTGGGATGGCGGACTCGTTTCGAACACGCCTCTCACGGAAGTGCTGCGCGATTCGGATCACAAGGACACGCTGGTTTTCCAGGTCGACCTGTGGAGCGCGCGCGGCAATGCGCCCGGTGACTTTCTCGACATTTCGGAACGCGCGAAAGACATTCAGTACTCGAGCCGCACGCGCGCAATCACCAACATGCTCGCTGAACGGCAGAAGCACGCGCGCTTCATCAAGGAACTGCTCGAACACGTGCCGACATCGGTGCTGAAAGCGGACCCGCTATTCCGTCTTGCCGAAAAGGCAGCCGATGGCAGCGCGATCAATGTCGTGCATCTGATTTACAAGAACAAGCCGTACGAAGGCCACTACAAGGACTACGAGTTCAGCATGGATACGATGCTCGAACACTGGCAAAGCGGCCTCGACGACATTCGCGATTCGTTCTCGCATCGCGAATGGTTCGACGTGCCGAGCCGCGAGCTGGGCTTCGTCACGCATGACGTGCACCGCCCTGTCGGCAGCGTGCCTCAGTCCGACAAGGAAACCGTCGAAACCGCGTTGGGCAAGAGCCGCAAGGAAGCCGCGTAGCGCCGCGCGGATTGAAGCCGTCGTTGCCGACGCCTTTGCGGCTTTGCGACCTCCGTTGCAGAGCCGCATTCTCATGCGGCCCCGAAGGTGCGCGGAATCTACATGCCGGCCGGGAAACCGAGCGCGGTCGCCTTCGCGCGCAACTCGGCAAAGCGGCCGCCCGGCGGATTGGCGGCCGGTTCCGATGCCGGCGTCGCTGGAATCTGCTGGCTGTGATCGACGCCGCCTAGCCCCGGAATGATCCCAGCCGTCGAGCAGGCGACGCCGAACGTGCCCTGCGTCACCGCAATCGCGGGCGCGTCGGTGCGCGCGGCGTCGGTGAAATCGAGCGCGTAGGCCATGTTGACGGTGCCCGGGTCGCTCGCGCGCACGCCCAGCGGATCGAGGCCGAAGCGCCACGCAATCAGTTGATGAATCGAACTGGGATCGAACGGATAGCGCGACACCACGTTCGCGCGCACGCGCGGCCCGAGCAGCATGCACGGCACGCGAAAGCCGAGCCGGCCGTCGTTGCCGACACCCTGCTCCGCCGTCGAGACGGGCTTGACGGGCGGCACTGCATGCTCCATGAAGCCGCCCCATTCGTCGTACACGATGATCATCAGCGTCGTGCTCCACTTCGGCCCCGTGCGCAGCGCGTCGTAGATCCGGCCGAGCAGCACCTGTCCGTTGCGCACGTCCGCGTGCGGGTGATCGTCATTCGACGTGCCCTGCGTTTCGCCCTCAAAGCTCGGATCGACCATGCAGAACGACGGCAGATTGCCCGACGCCGCATCTGCCAGAAAATCCGCGAACAACTTCGAGCGGCGAACATAACGGTTGCCGTACAGCGCGGTGAACGGGACGTCGTGGAAGTAGTACGCCGACGAGACGTTCTTCGCGTCGAGCCGGTCCCAGATGGTCGGTAGCGACGACGTACCCGTGGTGTCCTCGAGACGATCGGTCTCGCCGCTATGCAGATAGAGACGGTTCGGAAACGTCGCCGACAGAACGCCCGTCATGTAGTAGTCGCAAACCGTGTATTGCGTGACCGCGCCTCGATAGAAGTCGAGATCGGCCTCGACCAGATAGCCGATGGGAAGCAGATCGCCGCGCAACAGACTCGTGCCGGGCGTCAGCAGGAAGCCGTTCATCGCGCCGTTGGCGAGATGAACGCGCCCGGCGCTATACAGGTGGTTCGGGTCGGAGAACGAGCAGGCCTGGAATCCGTACGCAGCGTTCGACGTCAACGCGAACGACGTTTGCGTCTGCCCGAATGCGTCGCGGAACTGGCGGATCTGCTGGTGTTCCGCATTGGGCACCCAGCCGAACATGTGATCGAACGAACGGTTTTCCATCGTGACGAGGACGATATGATCGACGCCCGATGTCGCCGGGTTCGGCAATGCGGGTCGTGGCAGGCTGGCCCGATCAGGCGGGATGCCGCTCGTCGTCCCCGTGCTGCCCGACGAGCCCCCGCCCCCACCCCCTCCGCCACACGCCGACAACGCGACCGTGCCCGCGAGCGCAGCCAGTATCTTGCGGCGCGTGGGATCGGGTGCATTCGAAGACTGATGATCGCTCATGGCTTACCTCCCTGTTGTAAGGTCGACGCAATTGCCGTCGACTAAAGCGGCCGAATCAGTCCTTGTCAGCACTTGACGTACCCGCGACCGACGACGCTGGCGCTGCGGCGCAGCGCGGATCGACGAGCAGATGTTCTTCCTTGCGACGCGCGGTGGCGCATGCGCGCCGGGATACCGCGGCCGGCATCATGCTCAGGCGTGGCAAACCCATACCTGCGAGCGCGACGTCCGCTAGCGGCCGTCGCGACCCGCGATCGATGCGCCTTCGCGCCCTGCGGCGCGGGGTCGTGTTCAAGGTTCTACGATGCGTGTGACAACGTCGGGTGATGTTTGGCGGGCGCTGTCACAAAGGTGTCACGCCAAAAAACGAAGATCGGCGGACAATACGGCCGCATGGCGACTCAGAGCGCCATCTCGCGGCATGCGGCGTGCTACGCCTGCTTTCGCGTCCCGATATGGAAGAGACACCGTGAAGCAACGTGCGACTATCGTGTGCCGGATGGGCACGCGGATTCTGCTGGTCGGAAAGACGAACTCGCGCTGGTCGCTGCCGGGCGGCAAGCCCGATGCCGGCGAGACTTTCGAAACGGCCGCGATGCGCGAACTGATGGAAGAAACGCGGCTTCAGGCGATCGGCATGCAGTATCTGTTCGAGTTCGCGGGCACGCGCACGTGTCATCACGTGTTCGCCGCGCACATCGACGAGCGCGATACACCCGTGCCCAGCAACGAAATCACGCGCTGCACGTGGGCCAAGGTCACGGATATCTCGGATCTCGACACGAGCGTTTCGACGCGCGGCATCGTCGATGTGTTGGCGTTGGACCGCCGCTACGATCCGCGCGTGCAAACCCGGTATCAGCGCGCCGACGCGTTCGTGCAGAACCTGCGCGACGCGTTGCAGGATGTGCGGCTCGGCGGATGGACGACGGCCTTGTGGTAACGCAAGCCGCCATTTAGATCGGAATCCGTATGAATTGCGGTCCGCCCAGTGCAACGCCGCGGGCTGGAAGCGCTTTCGTTCCCGCCTGAAACAAAGCCGCCGGCCCGAGACAGGCCGGCGGCTTCATCGACCGCGCGAATTACAACGCCGACATCGCCGACTGTCGACGTGCCGCGCGTGCACGGCGCGAACGCGCAACGATCTTCGCGATCGTCACGCGGCCCACTGCGCGACGCATGTTCGTCGCGACGTTGGCGAGGCGCTTCTCGCTCACGCGATGCCGCGCCCACACGAACGCGGCAATCCAGCCGATCACGGTCCAGCCGAACAGCACGTTGAAGATCGTCAACGCAAATGCATCGTCGCGCTCGCGCGCATCGGCGACGATCGCCGGGACGAAATACGCGATCACGGCGGCGAGCAACACCAGCCCTTCGAAGAATGCTTTCATGGATGATCTCCTGCGATCATCGTCGGCGCGGCGACTCGACTCGCTCGCCGCGCGGCGCGATCAATGACCCTTGAACACGTTGACGTCGCGCGCTTCCTGCACGGCCTGACGGCTGCCCGATTGCGACGACGCGCCGATCACGCCACCCACCGCAGTGTTCGCGTCGACGGCTTCGTTGCGCTCGGCTGCGAAGGTTTGCGCGCTGACACCGCGTTGCGAAGCGGGCGCACCGACGGACGGGCGATAGAACGGCGCCGGGCCGTAACCCGAAGCGAATGCGGGCGCGGCAACAGCAGCGGACACAGCGACGAGCAACGCAGCGATAAGACGGGTTTTCATGATGTAACTCCACAAAGTGTTGAATCAGGAAAGCGTCGCAACCTGGTGTTTTGGCGCGGCGTCGATTGAGGAGGAGTTTAGGCGAGTCCTATCAAACTTCTATGCTCATAGATTGAAATCACAGTTCCCAAATTCCAAACAATGGAATACGGACGGTTTTGTCCATGCAGACATCAGGGTCGATGAGCCCTTCGTCCGTACCGTTTGCGCGGCGATGCTAGGATCGGATTCCTCCAATCGCCGTCGCCGTGGCAGTTGCCGCGATCGTCGGCAGCACGGCCGCCGCGCCGCGACAGACGAAACCTCGATGCCCCCTGCCGACTCCACTATCGATCGCCGAGTGTTTTCCGAAGGCCGCCTGTCGATCGGGCTGACTCTGCCGTTGCTACGCGCGGGCGGGATCGTCGCGGACTTCCGCGAACAGCTCGAATTCGCGGCGCTCGCCGACGCGCTGGGTTTTCGCGCGCTGTGGGTGCGCGACGTGCCGTTGAACAGCGCCGACTATCCGGACCCCGTCGGCCATCTCGACCCATGGGTGTTGCTCGGCGCACTCGCCACGCGCACGACGCAAATCGCGCTGGCGAGCGGCGCGATCGTGCTGACGCTGCGTCATCCACTGCATATCGCGAAGGGTGCGGGGTCCGTGCAAACGCTGTCGGATGGCCGGTTCATTCTGGGCCTCGGCTCGGGCGACCGGCCGCCCGAGTACGCGGCGTTCGGACGCGATCCGCAAGAGCGGCGCGAGTTGTACCGCACGCATTGGGAGACCGTCGCGGCCGCGCTCGGCGAAGCACCGCGCGTGATCCCCGATCGCCGTCCGGAAGATGCACCCGAGTTCATGCTGCTGCCGCAGCCGCCGCTGCACGTGCCGATGCTTGCCGTCGGCTCCGGCGGACAGAGTGTGGACTGGATCGCGCGCCATTCGATCGGCTGGATGACCTACCACCGTGAACCGGAAACACAGCGCGCACGGCATAGCATGTGGCGCGCAGCCGTCGATCGCCTGCAGGAGCCCGCGTTTCGCGCATTCGGCGTCGCGATGCGGCTGGATCTGAGCGACGACTCACGTGAGGCCGCTGCGCCGCTGTCGCTGGGATATCGCGCGGGACGGCGCGCGCTGCATGCGCTGCTGGACGAAATGCGCGAGAACGGCACGCATCACGTGACGCTGAATCTGACGTCGGACCGCCCCGTGCGCGATGTGCTGGAGGAACTGGCTGCCGACGTTCTGCCGGGTTTTCACGCCTGAAGTTCTCGCGTGCGCGGACGAGCAAAACTATTTTGCTGTTTTCAGTGAAGACGCCGCACGGGGTGATGGTGTAGCGCGAGGGTTCGCAGCGGGCGGCTTTTGCGTTGGGGTTTTCTTTGCAGCAGTTTTCTTCATTGCACTTTGCTTCGCGGCAGTTCGTTTCACTGCCTTGGGCCTCGCGGCGGTTTGCGCTTCTGCAGTCCGGTTCGCTGCACTTTCCTTCCCTGCACTCTGCTTCCCTGCACTCTGCTTCCCTGTACTCTGCTTCGCTGCGCTCTGCTTCCCTGCGCTCTGCTTCCCTGTACTCTGCTTCGCTGCGCTCTGCTTCCCTGCACTCTGCTTCCCTGCACTCTGCTTCCCTGCACTTTTCTTCAACACGTCCCGACCCGCCGGTGCCTCCCGATGCGCCGCGTCTTTCCCATGAGCCGCGCGCCCGCCGATATCGAGCTCGACCCACGCCGGTGCATGATCGCTAGCGTGCGGCACACCCCTCACCCATCGGTCGATGCCCGCATCGCGCATCTTCCCCGCCACCTGTTTGCTCAACAGCAGATGATCGATGCGCAATCCCGAGTTCCTCTCCCAGTGCTGCCGGAAGTAATCCCAGAACGTAAAGACCTGTTGATCGGGAAAGCGCGCGCGCAACGCGTCGGTCCAGCCTTGTTCGAGCAGCCGCGCGTAGCATTCGCGGCTTTCCGGCTGCAGCAGCGCATCCTTGAGCCACGAGCGCGGATTGTAGATATCGAAATCCGTCGGCACGACGTTGTAGTCGCCCGCCAGCACGACGGGATGGCCGCTGTCGAGCAGCTTCTTCGCGTAGATGATTAGCCGCTCGAACCACGCGAGCTTGTAGTCGAACTTCGGGCCCGGCTGCGGATTGCCATTCGGCAGATACAGGCAGCCAACCAGTATCCCCTCGACAGCCGCTTCGAGATAACGGCTATGCGTGTCGTCGGGATCGCCGGGCAGTCCGCGGCGGGTTTCGACGGGCTGGCTGTTCTTTGCGAGAATCGCGACGCCGTTCCACGACATCTGCCCATGCCAGATCGCGCCGTAGCCGGCCCGGTTGATTTCGGCTTCGGGGAAGCCCGAGTCGGGCGCCTTCAACTCCTGAAGGCACGCGATATCGGGTGATTCCCGCTCCAGCCATTCGAGCAGTGCTGGCAGTCGCGAGCGAATGCCGTTGATATTGAACGTGGCGAGCTTCATGATCACCGCGGCGTCGCAAGTGCCATACCCACGGCCGCGCGTGGCCGCGCGCTGGCCGCCCGTGCGAACCAGCCCGGCTCAGTTCTTCAGGTCGTCCGGCACCTTGCCGCCGTTTTCGGCGAGCTTGACCATCACCTGCTTGTGCAGCCAGATGTTCATCGACGCCGAATCGCTGGTGTCGCCGCTGTACTTCAACTCTTGCGCGAGCTGTTTGCGCGCGGCAAGACTGCTGTCCAGCCCGAGCAGCTTCATCAGATCGACGATCGACGTGCGCCAGTTCAGCTTCTCGGCGTTCTGATCGGCGAGTGCGGTGAGGATGGCTTCGACATCGACGGGCTCGGCGGGCGCGGCGGCGGGTGCCGAGCCCGGATCGGCGGCGGGCGCGGCGTCGGGAGCCGGCGCGGCGGCCTGCGCGGCCGGATGGTTCGATGGGAAGATCTTGCTGAGAATCGTGCCGAAGATGCTCATGGCTTTCCTCCAGTGAATCGGTTGAAGGCGATCACGCGGCAGTGGCCGCGGCGGCGCGGGAGAATCGCCGCACGGCGTTCCACGACGATGGGCCGCGCAGGCGATACGTCTGGCGCCCGGCTGGATGCGTCGCCCGGCGCGGGGCGAACCGCTATCCTGGCCGCAAAAAATGACAGGACGATGCCGCTCATTCTTACTTGAGGACGTAAAATCCGGCCGCCATTCTTACGCAGAAATCAGTCTCCGAGCCGTCGACGGCTCACAACAAGGCAAAATACGGGTTTTGGCGTGAGCATGACGCGGCGGCCGCCCATCCGATGGCCGCCTCCGACCGCCCCCGAACCCACGCGGCTGCGTGAACCGCACGCCGCGGCAGTATCCCGAGAATCAGGAGCGATCTTTCATGACCGAACCGAACGTTTCGTTGCTGGGCAGGCTTTCGCTTGCCTTCGGCACGTTTTTCAGCATTTTGGGCGATGGCGACTTCGCCGCGAGTGTGATGCGGCTGCGCAGCGGCGCAGCGCCGGCAGCCGCGCCCGTCGCGACGCCCACACCTGCGCCCGCCCCTGCGCCCGCCCCGGCCCCCGCGCCCGTCATCAAGGAAGCCACGCCTGACGCCGCGCTCCAGCTGCTGGGCCTGTTGCAACGCGACGCGCGCTTCATCGATTTCGTCGAGGAAGACATCGCGAAATACTCGGACGCCGACATCGGCGCGGCCGCGCGCCTCGTGCACGACGGCTGCCGCGCGACGCTGCGCGAGCATTTCACGATCCGCCCGGTGCGCGACGAAGCCGAAGGCAGCCGCGTGACGATCAATGAAGGCTTCGACGCGACGGCCATTCGTCTGACGGGCAACGTCGTCGGCAAGGCGCCGTTTACGGGGAGCATCAGCCATCGTGGCTGGCGCGCCGCCGACGTGCGCCTGCCGAAGCTCACGCAAAGCCACGATGCCACCGTGCTCGCCCCCGCCGAGGTGGAACTATGAGCGATCCGCGCTATTCCATTGGTATCGATCTGGGCACGACGCACTGCGCGCTGTCGTATGTCGATCTGTCCGCCAGCGACGGCGAGAAGACGGTGCAGCAGGTCATGCCGATCACGCAACTGACGGCCCCCGGCGCGCTCGAAGACCTCGATCTGCTGCCGTCGTTTCTTTATCTGCCGCATGCGAGCGAACTGACGCCCGGCGATCTCGCGCTGCCGTGGACGGGCGAACGCGATTTCGCCGTCGGCGAGATGGCGCGCAGCCGCGGCGCAGGCACACCCATCCGTCTCGTGTCGAGCGCGAAAAGCTGGCTGTGCCACCCGGGCGTCGACCGCCGCGCGGCGATTCTGCCGAGCGACGCACCGCCGGAAGTCGCGCGCGTGTCGCCCCTCGAAAGCTCGGTGCGCTACCTGATGCATCTGCGCGAAGCGTGGAACCACGCGCATCCCGACGCGCCGTTCGACCAGCAGGAAGTCACCGTGACGATCCCCGCTTCGTTCGATCCCGCCGCGCGCGAACTGACGGCGGAGGCCGCGAACGCAGCGGGCTACGCGCAGATGACGCTGCTCGAAGAGCCGCAGGCCGCGCTGTATAGCTGGATCCAGAAGAGCGACGGCGCGTGGCGCAAGCAGGTCAAGCTCGGCGACATCATTCTCGTCGTCGATGTCGGCGGCGGCACGACCGACCTGTCGCTGATCGCCGTGATCGAACGCGACGGCAACCTGGAACTGCATCGCGTCGCCGTCGGCGAACACATCCTGCTCGGCGGCGACAACATGGACCTCGCGCTCGCGCACATGGTCGCGCGCAAGCTCGCGTCGCAAGGCACGCAGGCCGATCCGTGGCAGTTGCGCGCCCTCACCTACGCGTGCCGTGGCGCGAAGGAAACGCTGCTCTCCGATCCGTCGACGGATACCGTGCCGCTCGTCGTGCCGAGCCGCGGCTCGAAGCTGATCGGCGGCTCGATCCGCACCGAGCTCACGCGCGACGAACTCACGCAGACGATCCTCGAAGGCTTCTTCCCGCAAGTCGACGCGTCGGCGCGCCCGCTGAGCCGCACGCGCGCAGGTCTCACGCAACTCGGCCTGCCGTACGCGCAGGACGCGGGCATCACGCGCCATCTGGCGGCGTTTCTCGGCCGCCAGGTCGCGGCCCTCGCGGAGCTGCAAGGTGCGCAGACCAACGGCCAGTTGCCGCTCGACGCGAGCGCGACGTTCCTGCATCCGACGGCCGTGCTGTTCAACGGCGGCGTGTTCAAGTCGCCGCTGCTCGTCGAGCGCATCATGACGACGCTCAACGGCTGGCTCGCGGCCGACGGCAGCGCGCCCGCGCGCCTGCTCGAAGGCGCGGACCTCGATCTCGCCGTCGCGCGCGGCGCGGCTTACTACGGCTACGTGAAGCGCGGCCGTGGCGTGCGGATTCGCGGCGGCACGGCGCGTTCGTACTACGTCGCAATCGAATCGGCGATGCCCGCCGTGCCCGGCATGGAGCCGCCCGTCTCCGCGCTCTGCGTCGCGCCCTTCGGCATGGAAGAAGGCACCGACGCGCCGCTGCCTGAACAGGAGTTCGGTCTCGTCGTCGGCGAGCCGGTGCGCTTCCGCTTCTTCGGATCGTCGGTGCGGCGGCTTGATCAGGTCGGCACGATGCTCGACTACTGGTCGCCCGATGAATTGCAGGAGCTCGAAGAGATCGAGGCGACGCTGCCCGCCGATGGCCGCACGGTCGGCGAAGTCGTGCCCGTCAAGCTGCATGCGCGCGTGACGGAAGCGGGCACGCTCGAACTCGAAGCAATCCCGCGCGGCACCGACGAGCGTTGGAAAGTCGAGTTCGACGTACGCGGCGGCGCGCAGGGCTGACTCACAAGCCTTCGATGAAGCAAAAGCAGAAGCAGTCAGCCGGGCGCTACACGGTCGGCATCGATCTCGGCACGAGCAACACGGTCGTCGCGTATGTCGCGCCGGGCTCCGACGACATCCGTGTGTTCGATGTCGATCAGCTGGTCGCGCCCGGCGAAGTGGGCGCGCGGCCGCTGTTGCCGTCCGTGCGCTATCACCCGGCTGCGGGCGAGCTGAATCCGGCCGACCTGCAACTGCCGTGGTCGCGCGCAGCGGATCAGCCGAAGGACGCGGGAGCGGCGCCAGCGCCCGTCATCGGGCGGCTTGCGCGCGCGCTCGGCGCGCAGGTTCCGGGGCGGCTCGTGACGAGCGCGAAGAGCTGGCTGTCGCATGCATCCGTGGACCGGCTCGCGCCGATTCTGCCGTGGGGCGCGCCCGACGACGTCGCGAAGGTCTCGCCCGTCGCTGCGAGCGCGAGCTACCTCGCGCATGTGCGCGCCGCGTGGAATGCGCGCTTTCCCCACGCCGCGCTGGAAGACCAGAACGTGGTCCTCACGGTGCCCGCTTCGTTCGACGAAGGCGCGCGCGCATTGACGCTCGAAGCCGCGCGTCTCGCGAAACTGCCCGCGCTGCGGCTGCTCGAAGAACCGCAGGCCGCGTTCTACGACTGGCTGTTCCGCCATCGCGCGAGTCTTGCCGACGAACTCGCCGATACGCGGCTCGTGCTGATCTGCGACGTCGGCGGCGGCACCACGGATCTCACGCTCATCAAGGTGCACGTCGATGCCGCCGGCGAGCCGCAACTGACGCGCATCGGCGTGGGCAACCATCTGATGCTCGGCGGCGACAACATGGACCTCGCGCTGGCGCGGCTGGTCGAAACGCGGCTCGCGCAGTCGCAGGACGGCCAGCCTCGCCTGTCGGCGGCGAGCCTGTCGCAGCTCGTCGAGCGCTGCCGCGTCGCGAAGGAACAGCTACTCGACGCAAACCCGCCCGAGTCCGCCGCGATCACGCTGCTCGGCGCGGGCTCGCGTGTGATCGGCGGCGCGCGCACCATCCATGTGACGCGCGACGAGATCGAGCAGGTCGTCGTCGACGGGTTCTTCCCGTGCGTGGCGGCGGACGACGCGCCGCGCCGCTCGCGCGCGGCGATCGTCGAATTCGGCCTGCCGTATGCAAGCGACCCCGCCGTCACGCGGCACGTCGCGGCCTTCCTGACGCGGCTCGCCGCGCAAGCGCGCGAAGCGCTCGGCGGCGGTGACGGCACGCCGCCCGTGCCCGACACGCTGCTGCTCAACGGCGGCGTTTTCCGCGCTCAGCCGCTCACGCAACGGCTCGCGGACACGCTCGCTGGATGGCGTGGCAAGCCGCTGCACGTATTGCAGAACGATCATCCCGACGTCGCGGTGGCGCGCGGCGCCGTCGCCTATGGTCTTGCGCGCGCGGGTTTCGCGCCGCGCATCGGCGGCGGCTCGGCGCGCAGCTACTTCCTCGTGCTCGACGGCAACGAGGGCATCTGCCTGCTGCCGCGCGGCACGGAGGAAGCGCACGAGGTCCATCTCGACGACCGCATGTTCGCATTGCGGCTCGGTCAGCCCGTGCGTTTTCACCTGATGTCGACGGTCGCCGATACGCGCTTTGCGCCGGGCGAACTCGCCGATCTGTCGCAAGGCGATTTCGTGCGTCTGCCGCCCATCGCGACGGTCGTGCAGCGCCGTCACGCGTCCGATGCCGACGAGCGGCGCGTCAGGCTGACCACGTCGATGACGGAAGTCGGCACGCTCGAAGTGAACTGCATCGCCACCGACGATCCGTCACAACGCTGGCTGCTGCAATTTGAATTGCGGCGCGACGAAGCGGCGGCGGCCACGGACGAACAAGGGCAGCCCGGACGCCATCCGTCGCTCGATCACGCGATCGAGCTGATCGAGCGCACGTTCGGCGCGCGCTCGTCGAACGTCGGACGCAATGAAGTGAAGCGGCTGCGCGCGCAACTCGAACATGCGCTCGGAGCGCGTGAAAGCTGGGACGTCGCGCTGCTACGCGAGCTGTTCGGCGCGTTGTGGGAGCGCGCGAAACGCAGGCGGCGCTCTGCGGATCACGAGCGGCTGTGGCTCAATCTGATGGGCTATTGCGTGCGTCCGGGCTTCGGCTATCCGCTCGATGAATGGCGCGTCGAACAACTCTGGTCGATCTTCGACGACGGCATTCAGTACATCAACGAAAGCCAGGTGTGGTCCGAGTGGTGGACGCTATGGCGGCGCGCGGCAGGCGGCCTGAACGAAGACGCGCAGCTGCAGCTTCTCGACGCGATGGACTTCCTGCAGGCGGCCAGCATCAAAAAGCAGAAGCTGCCGTTCGATCCCGCGAAGGTCGGCTACGCGGACATGATCCGCGTGCAGGCATCGCTGGAGCGCATTTCCGTCGAGCGCAAGATCGCGCTCGCGCAAAACCTGCTCGAACGGCTGCGCAAGCCTGCGGAGAATCATCAGGCGTGGTGGGCGATCGGCCGCATCGGTGCGCGCTTGCCGTTCTATGGCAGCGCACATGGCGTGGTGCCGCCCGAGGTCGCGCTGCCCTGGCTCGATGCCGTGCTCGCGCTCGACTGGAAAAAAGTCGAGCCCGCCGCGTTCGCCGCCGTGCAGTTGTCGCGGATGACGGGCGACCGTTCGCGCGACTTGCCCGACGACGCGCGCGAAACCGTGATACGCCGGCTCGAAGCGCTCAACGCCGCGCCCGCATGGGTCCGGATGGTCCGCGAGACCGTCGCGCTCGACGAGGCCGACACGGGCCGCGTATTCGGCGAATCGTTGCCCGCCGGGCTCAAGCTGATCGGCGGCGCATAACGCGCGTTGGCGCGTCGGGCGCCGCGCGCGAACTTCAGACGGCGTGCGTGCGCACGCTCGCGCGCGGCCTGCACGGTGCAGCGGCTCGATCGGCCTGGCTGGCCGCTGCATCGCTTGCCGGCGCGCCGGCCGCAGGCTTCGCCGGCATCGCGATCAGCACCGAGCGGCGCGTGCATCGGCCGACCACATCGCTCATCCGTTCTTCCCAGAAGCGCCATTTCGATCCGCGACCCGCGCCGACCACGATCAGATCCGCGTCGAGCTCATCCGCCAGCTTCGCGATTGCGCGGCCCACGCTGTTGCCTTCCAGCGGCACCGTGATGGCCCGCGTGTGAATGTCCCACGCGTCGAGTTCGAAGGTTTCGAGGCAGCGGCGTTCGACCGTGCGCTCGAGTTCGTGAACCAGTTGCAGCGTATCGATGCAACCATACTCGACGCTCGTCATCGCCCACCACGGCATCGTATCGACGATATACACCGCCGTGAGTCGCGCGCCCGTGCGGCGCGCCTTGTCGATGGCTGTCGCGAGCACTGCGTCGTTTCGGTTCGCGCCGACTGCTACCAGAATGTGCTTGACCATGTTTGCCTCCGTCCTTTGCGTCTGCGGGATGCAAGCATGATGCGGCGCGAAACTTAGCGTCGAATGAGCAAAGCGCAGCGCGCGTGATGAATGCGAAGCGGGACTCGACTGACGATAAGCCGACGGATGAACGGCGATGACCCGGCAAGCGCGCTGCACCCGACGCGATCAGATGATCAGGCGCGAAATCTTCGAGCCTTCGAGCGACACGCCCGCCATCAGCCCGCCGTTCGTGAGCACGAACGCTTCAACGGGGTTAGTCGCCGTCGATGTATCGACGTTGCCATTAGCGCCGACCTTCAGCACGGCGACCGTCGCATCGACGCCCGCCGCCCAGCCCTGGCTGCGCGTGAAGCTGCTGAGCGCGTCGTCCGTCATGAACAGCATCACGATTGCCTTCGATTGCGCGCCGATCTGCAAGCCGAACGACGCCGCCGCGATGCTGTAGTAGCCCGTCGTCTGTCCGCCGATGCGCAGCGCGCCCTGCCCGTACTGCCCGCCGAACCAGAAGCCCGCCGAGATCACCGACGGAAACACGAGCATGCCGCGCGACTTGCCGGCCAGTTCCCGTGACCCGCCGATGCTGTCGAACAGACGCGCGAGCGTCCCATTGACGTCGGCGTCAATCGACTGGCGCTTGCCCGCATTCGCTTCGGGCGTGTTGTCGGACGACGGGCCCGTGGTCGTGCAGCCCGCAAGCGCGAGCCCGCCCGTGGCAAGCGCGGCAGTGGTCACGGCGATGAATCGGCGGCGGGGCATGGTGGTTTGCATCGTTGTCGTCTCTCCCTTGCAGGAACCGTTGGCGGCAGTAGCCGGATCGTTCTGATATCCGATGACCTTCGATGCGGCGTGCAAGTTCCTTCCGGCACACGCTTCGGGTACACATTCAGCCTCAGGCCACACGCTCGTGCACGGCGAGACAATGCCTGACCAGCGCGGGGCGAGACAACACGAACGCCTTCAACGGCGTATCGATCTCATAGAAGTAAATGTTCGCGGCAAAGCCGTAGATCGCGGCGTCGATGCTCGCAGGCTCGGGGCCGAACACGAATCCGCTGTCGCCGAGCAGATCGGCCACCACGCGCAAGTCACCGATGCCGCGCGCGTACACCTGATCCGGCTCGTAGCGGCCGATGCCCTGGTAGTGATAGCGCTGCCGGTTATATTCGCGCGCCGCTTCGAGCGTGCTCGCGCTCGCGTCGGCATGCTCGCGCAGCACGGCGTCGCGAAACGCCGGCCAGTAGCGCTCGTCGCGCCAGCGCGAATAGCTCATTGGCCAGTAGAGATCGTCGAGTGTGCGGCGCACCAGCAAGTCGAGATTCAGCTGGCCCGGCGACAGCGCGCTGTCGATGCGCAGGCCGCGCGTCTTCGTCAGGTACGCGATGATCGCGTCGCTGTCGCCGACTGTCTCGCCGTCGTCCGACAGATACGGCAACTGCCCACGCGGCGCGAGCGACGTATCGAGAATGTGGCGGTGCTCGAAATCGAGTCCGCACAGCCGCATGAACGCGAACACTTTCAGACCGAACGGATTGTTGTCGGCGACGCCGAACAGATCGGGATACGAGTAGAGCGTCAGCATGAACGGGCCTCCGGGCGCGTGCGGGTGGTCGGGATTGGAACGCATCTGCGGACGAAGCATCGCGGCGGCATGCGTTCTTTAACACCTATTCCCGCCGCCCTGCGTGCGACACCCCACATTTCATGCAGCCGCAAGAAGCTGCTTTTTTATTCGGCTTTAATGCGGATCGCGCTACGCTAGGAACTGTGTCAAAGGCTGGAGAAGGGACATGACAAAAACCAGGGCCATTCTGCGCGCGATTTTCGGCATCCACCGCAGCCGCGAGGATATTCCGCGGGGTCACGCGGACAGCCGCAGCGTCATGATGCGCGTGACACTCGACGCCCAGCATGTCACGCCGTTGCGCCGCGCGCTCACGCGCGACTGCGCGGGCCAGCCGTGGACGATCCGCATCGCGACGCTGCCGCATACCGGGCGGGTGCAACTGTCGCTGTATTTGCCGAAAGACGCCGTGAACGGCGCAATCGAACAGGTGACGCGGATTGCGCCCGCCGCGCAGTTCGGTCATCTGTTCGAGATTCCCGAAGCACCGACGGAAGGCTGGCGCGACCTGGTACGCTCAAACTCGTGGACCAAGGCCGCGAACGCGCTGCGGCCCGCGCGCCACGCGACGCCGCCGGATGACGACGGGCAGACGCTCGACCGGCTGCTGAGCGTCGACAACGTGCTGCTCGACGTGAGCGCCACGGATCGCGCGGCGCTGTTCGCGCAACTGGGCGCGTTGTGCGAAGCTCGCTGCGGCATCCCGGCAGCCGACGTGGTCGCGGGACTGAATACGCGTGAAGCGCTGGGCTCGACGGGCCTCGGACAAGGCGTTGCCGTGCCGCACAGCCAGATCGCCGGCTTGCGCACGGCTGTCGTCATGTATGTGCGGCCCGCCGTGCCAATCGACTTCGATGCCCCCGACGCGAAGCCCGTCAGCGACGTGATCGCGCTCTTCGTGCCCGAAGGCGCGCACACGATGCATTTGAATCTGCTCGCCGACGTCGCTCAGCGCTTTTGCGACCAGCATTTCCGCGAGCGCCTGCATGCATGCGGCAGCGCAAGCGAAGCGTGCCGCCTGTTCAGCAGCGATACGGGCGGCGATGGCCCCGCGATGCCGTCGCCGATGCCGATGCGCGCCCCGTCCTCGCGCGCGGGCGCGCGGCTGCGCGCGTAGTTCGCAGGTGGTTCGGCTACGCGCGTAGTTCGCAGGTGGTTCGGCTGCGCGCGTAGTTCGCAGGTGGTTCGGCTGCGCGCGTAGTTCGCAGGTGGTTCGGCTGCGCGCGTAGTTCGCACGTGGTTCGGCTGTGACCGTAGTTCGCGCGTGGTTCGGCTGCGACCGTAGTTCGCGCGTAGTTCGGCTGCGCGTGTAGTTCGCACGTGGTTCGGCTGCGACCCTAGTTCGCACGTAGTTCGGCTGCGACCGTAGTTCGCGCGTAGTTCGGCTGCGACCGTAGTTCGCGCGTAGTTCGGCTGCGACCGTAGTTCGCGCGTAGTTCGGCTGCGACCGTAGTTCGCGCGTAGTTCGGCTGCGCGCGTCGCTCATTCCCATCCGCCGGCGTCGCGGCCATGTGCCGCCGCGACGCGCAACGTCTGCTGCGTCCGCCGGAAAACCCTCGGCGGCACACTCGGCGAGTCTTCCGCGAGCCTGTCGAGGATGCCGCGCACTTCGCTCAGCTGACGGCCTTCGCGCGCGCCCGGCTCGTCCGCGTAGATCGCTTCCAGCCGGCGCCTGACGGCCCCATAGCGTGCGCCCGCCGCACGATGCTCCTCGGCGCGCTCCGCATAACGCAGGAAGGTTTGCAGCGCCGCCGACACAGCGGCCGCAATGCTGACGAGCCCAACGACGAGCCGCGCCCACGGCGAGTCCGCCGACGCTACCAGCGACAGGAACACTGTCGTGCCGACCACAGCCGAAATCACCGTTACGGCGACGCCGAACAGGCGGTTGCGCGCGGCGAGCAGATCGGCCATGTCGTAATGGCTCTTCTGCGATTCGCGCGCGCGGCGTATCCACTTCAGCAGAAGCTCGTCCTCGTTGACGGGCGGCGTGTACTCGCTATGGGCATTCGAACCAGCGCGGGAACCGGGACCGGCCCCGGATTGCGCGTGCGTATCGACCATCGTCATGCCTGCTGCCTCTCTTCGACGGGGAAAGGCCAGCATAGCATCGCGCGGTGCTCGCCGCGGCAGCCGTTGCGCGCCGCCCGCGTGCGCATCACGTGCAGGCGAGAGCGGCAGGAACGGCACATGCGTGCGCCTGTGTTTCGTGCCGGAGCGCCACGCAGGCGCCGCAGATTCGGTACGATGACAGCTGCTGAAGCCGGACGGCTTTCACGAACGCACGCGCAATAGCCGGCACAAGCGCTGGATCGCATCACGCGCGGTGCGAATGACGACGGAACAACCTATGCCTGTGTACGACTACGAGTGCGCCGATTGCGGCGCCTTTGAAGCAGTGCGGCGCATCGCCGAGCGGGACGAACCTGTTGATTGCCCACGCTGCGGCACGTCCGCCGAACGCGTGCGGATCGGCGCGCCAGCGCTGCTCGGCGGCGGCTCGGCGAACGACGCGTCCGAAGGCGCCGGCAGCTATGGCATGCGGCATCGAGGCTGCTCGTGCTGTCCTTGAACAAACCCGTCGATGTCGCGGCACCCGCTTGCAGCGCATCCGGCGCGTGGATAGTCTCAAGCCGCGTCCTGCGCGCATGGCTGCCTGCCCGCCCGCCGTCACCGTCGAAGGATGCGTCATGCCGCTTCGCCTGCCTCCGCTGAATTCGCTGCGTTTCTTCGAGGCAGCGGCGCGGCACGGCAGTTTCAAGCTCGCCGCCGCCGAACTCAACTTGACGCCGAGCGCGGTGAGCCACGGCATCGTCGCGCTCGAAGAAACGCTCGGCGTCGCCCTCTTCGTGCGCGAGCCGCGCAAGCTGTCGCTGACGCCCGCAGGCGAACTCTATTTCCCGTACATCGCCGAAGCGTTCTCGCTGATCGCGCTCGGCACGCAGCGGCTGCCCGACGGCCGCACGCATCGCACGATCGCAGTGAGCTGCGCGCCGACGCTCGCCGTGCGCTGGCTCGTGCCGCGCCTGCACGCGTTTCGCGCGCGCTGGCCGGGCATCGACGTGTCCGTCGATACGTCGCGGCGTCAGGTCGGCTTTCCCATCGACGGCTTCGACTTCGGCATCCACCTGAGCCGCGGACCGGTGCCGGGCAGCGACTGGAGCCGGCTGTTCGGCGAGCGGCTCGTGCCCGTCTGCAGCCGCGCGTATCGCGATACGCTGCTCGATGCGCACGGCAACGTCGACCTGCGCCGCGCGACGCTGATTCATGTCGATACGGCCAGCGAAGACTGGCAGGCGTGGCTGGACAACGCCGGGCCCGGCGACATCGATGCGTCAGGCGGCCTGCGCTTCGACACGATCCAGCTCGCACTCGAAGCGGCGATCACGGGCATGGGCGTGGCGATAGGCAGACGTCCGCTCGTGAACCGCGAACTCGACGCGGGCACGCTCGTCGCCGCGAGCGCGTCGAGCGTCGAGGCGAAGACGGCGTATTGGCTCGTCAGCGCGGCAGGCGAGGACGAGCGGCCCGATCTGCAGGCGTTCAGGCGCTGGCTGATTCAGGAAGCGCAAGCGTTCGGCGCGGAAGCTTCCGTCCACGAAGCCCAGTCTTCCGCCGCTGACGCGCGCTGATGCAGAAGGTCGGATCGACCGCCCGCAAGTGAATTTTCTTCATCTGACGCCGAAAACTTTTCGTTTGTCGCGCGGCCACGCTGCTGCGACGATGCCCGCGAGGAGGAACGAAACATGTCGACGGTCAGATCCACTTGCGCAGCATCCCTGAAGAACCCGACGCTCTACGTGATCGTCGCGGCCGCGCTGATCCTGAGCGCCGCGATGGGCATCCGGCAAACCTTCGGCCTGTTCATCGGGCCGTTTTCGTTCGACCGTGGCCTGCCCGTCACGCTGATTGCCTTTGCGATTGCGCTGCACAATCTCGTGTGGGGATTCGCACAGCCGTTCGCGGGCGCCGCGGCGGACCGCTACGGCGCCGCGCCCGTCGTCGCGTTCGGCGCCACCACCTTCGCAGCGGGCCTCGCGCTGGCGGCAGCCGCGCCGTCAGGCCTCGCGCTCGTCGCGGGACTCGGCTTGCTGGTCGGCATCGGCGTGAGCTGCACGACGTTCGGCGTCGTGCTGACGGCCGTCGGCCGCGTCGCGACACCCGAGCAGCGCAGCATGGCGATGGGCATCGCAAGCGCGGGCGGCTCGCTCGGACAGGTGCTGATGGTGCCCTTCGCGCAGATCGTCCGCGAAACGTCGGGCGTATCCACGTCGCTGTTCGCGCTCGCCTTCCTGATGCTGGTCGCCGCGCCGTTCGGCCTCCTGCTCGATCGCCGCAACGGCGCGGCAACGCCGCACGGGGACGCGTCGCCCGCCACGGTGTCGTTGCGCGACACGCTCGCGCACGCGCGCCGGCATCGCGGCTACCGGCTGCTCACGCTCGGCTTCTTCACGTGCGGCTTCCAGCTTGCGTTCATCGCCACGCATCTGCCCGGCTATCTGACGCTATGCCATATGCCGATGGGACTCGGCGCAACCGCGCTCGCGCTGATCGGCCTCTTCAACATGGCGGGCAGCTGGGCGTGCGGCTGGCTCGGCGGGCGCTTTCGCCAGCAACATGTGCTCGGCTGGCTGTACCTGATACGCGGTGCGACGATCGCCGCCTTTTTCCTGCTGCCGAAGTCGACGCTCTCCGTCGTGCTGTTCGCGGCCGTGATGGGTCTGACGTGGCTCGGCACAGTGCCGCTCACGAGCGGGCTCATCGCGAAGGTGTTCGGCACGCGGCATCTGGGCACGCTGTTCGGCGTGGTGTTTCTCAGCCATCAGTTGGGTTCGTTTCTCGGCGCGTGGCTCGGCGGCTTCGTGTTCGACATGACGGGCTCGTACACGCCGATCTGGGCCGCGACGGCGTTAGCGGGACTGTTCGCCGCGCTGCTGCATTTCCCGATCGACGATACCGTTCATGCTTCGGGCACGCCTGCGCAGCCGGCGCGCGCGTGAAGCTCTCCAGACTTCCAGAGGCCAGCCCCGGCTCGTTTCGCGGACGGCTCATGCCGTCTTTTTTTTTGCGGGACCACGGCACGCCAGCCCGTCTCATTCAGCCGTGACACGAGCGGCCGTGACACGAGCAGCCTGGCTCTTGCGCGTCGCGAGGCAGCGCCGCGCGAACATCGCCGCCTGCCGCAACGCCTGATTCGCTTCGGGCAGGAACGGCGCGAAGCACGGCAACGCGCCCGGCATCGACGGCCGGTGCATGCGTGCGCGCACCTGCGCGACATCGGGAACGGACGCGCGGCATGGGCAAAAGCGCCGCGACACGATGGGCGGCATCGCCCATCGAACGACGCGCGCCTGCCAGCTCGGCGCATCATGTGCGGACTGCCCGTCGATAGCCGGATGGTTCGCCATGGCCTTGCCTCACTGCCGTGTCGAACCGCAACCGTCTTCCCAGCCTGCGCAGTGCCGATCTCGCACGCGCGAGCCCGTACGCGCCGTCGCCCGCGTGCGGTGCTTGACGCAGACAGGCACTGCATAGGGGGGTGGACGGTTCGCGGTCGCGCCGCTGCGCTGCATCGTGCAATCGACATGCACGGCGATCCGCGTGCTCGTGCAGCACAGGACGCGTGCGCTCAACGCGGGCGCGTCGCGCCCATCGTTGCATCCATCAACGACTTGAACTTGCGCAATGCCTCTCATCGCTTTCTCCTCGACAGATCATCAGCGTGATTGCTGGGTGGTCGAGAAGAGTGTGCCGGTTCGGAGTGAGCGGAAAATAAGCGGAAAATCGAGGCTGCGCGGCGCAGCCATTGTCACGTCTTCGGCGTATCGCCCAGCATGACGGTCCAGCCCAGGCCGCGCACGTTGCGTATCACCGATTGCCCGAACTTCTTGCGCACGGAATGGATGAGCACGTCGACGGCATTGCTCTCGACTTCCTTGCCCCAGCCGTACAGCTTGTCTTCGAGCTGGTCGCGCGACAGGATCGTGCCGGGGCGTTCGAGAAACGCGAGCATCAGCGCGAACTCGCGCGCCGACAGCACCGACGACACGCCGTTGCAACAGAGCGTACGCCTGTCGAGATCGAGGCTCAGCGCATCGTCGCCCAGACGCGACGACGCGTAGCCCGCCTTGCGGCGCAGGACGGCGCGGATGCGCGCGAGCAGTTCGGGAACGTCGAAGGGTTTGAGCACGTAGTCGTCGGCGCCCACGTCGAGGCCCTGGACGCGCGCGTCGAGGTCGTCGCGCGCGGTGAGGATCAAAACGGGCACCTTGTTGCCCGCCGCGCGCGATGCCCTCAGCAATTCGATGCCGCCCATGCCGGGCAAGCCGAGATCGAGCAGCACGACGGTGTATTCGGCGGCGGCCATGGCCGCGCTGCCTGCATTGCCGTCGCGCACCCAGTCGACGCTGTAGTCCGCGTCCTGCAGCGCGCGCATCAGACTTTGGCCGATCTGCAGATCGTCTTCAACCAGTAGCACTCGCATGATGTCGTATCCACAGCAACGAAAATGTCACTGGCTGCGGCACGCGGACCGTTCAGCCGCCCGCGGCACCCTGCGCGCCCGCAGCTGCTTGCGATTCCAGGCCGTAGCCCGCCCGTGCGAACCAATCGAACCAGCCGAACCAACCGAACCCGACATTCCGCACCGGCCACATCGCATCATAACTGAGCCGACGTCGCGCGCGGCGCGATGTGACGGCCAAAATGAAGGCCGAAAAAAAGCCGACCGCTTGCGCAGTCGGCCGAAGGATTCTGGCTTGACCGATCGCCGTTGCCAGAACCAGAGGGGCCTGCTCCAACAGTTCGATGCTGGGCGCAAAGAGTGACGGAAGAATGAGCGTGCCGCACACGCGCTTTCGCGCTCACGGCACGGCAGGAAAACCGATCGACGCGACGATGCCCGACTGACCATCCGTGCGGTTGCGCAAATGCGCCTCTCCGCCATGCCGGTTCACGATGGCCTGCACGATCGCGAGACCCAGACCGCTGCCCTCGATCTGCACATTCGCACGGAAAAAGCGGTCGAAAACGCGCGGCAGCAGCGCCTCGTCGATGCCCGGCCCCGTGTCGACGACTTCGATCCACACCATGCCGTCCCGCACGTGGATGCCCAGATCGACCTTGCCGCCGTCCGGCGTATAGCGGATCGCGTTGCTCACCAGGTTGCGCAGCGCGATGCCGATATCGGATTCGTTCGCGCGCACATGGGCGCTCGTCATCTCGTCGGCGCCGATGTCGATGCCGCGCTGCATCGCGATCGGCAGCACTTCCGCGACGGCTTCGACGACCACGGCCGAGACGTCGACGCGCGTCACCGTATCCGCCTTCAGCGTGGCGTCGGCGCGCGCGAGCCGCAAGAGCTGCGCGATCAGCCGGCCGCTGCGCCTGATGCCGCTTTGCAGCTCGCGAAAACGCTCCTGATTGCCGGGCGCGATATGCGGCTGCAGATTGTCGGCCTGCAATTGCAGCGCGGTAAGCGGCGTGCGCAATTCATGCGCGGCATCGGAGATGAACTTGCGTTCGCTTTCGATCGATTGCTCGAGACGTTCGATCATTTTGTTGATCGAAACAATGAACGGGCGTATTTCAGTCGGCACGCCCGAGGTCGATAGTTGCTGGAAATGCGTCATGTCGATCGACTGCACCTGCGCGCCCAGCCGCGTGAGACGGCGCAGCGCGCGCCGCACCACCAGCAGCACGGCGACCCACACCAGCGGCACGAGCACGATCATCGGCCACAGCGTATTCAGCGAGCGCGCTTCCGCGAGTTCGTGGCGCACGCGGGAGCGCTGCGCGACCTGAACCACGGTCGAAGGCTCGCGCAGCGTGTAGATGCGCCAGCTTTCGCCGTTCACCACTTCCGTCGTGAAGCCCGGTTCGGCATTGCGCGGCAGCGCCAGCGACGGCTCCGTCGAGCGGAAAGGGGTCTCTATGCCTTCTTTCCAGACGGTGAGGACGATGTCCCGCTCGGGTTGCGAACCGCGCAAGGGAATCGCGGGCAACGACTCGGCCAGTCCGCTGCGGTACAGGCGCGTCGCCACCTGTTCGAGACGCAGATCGAGCAGCGCGCTCATGCCCGCCTTCGACAATTGATATGAACTGACGCCCTGCACCACGCCGACGATGCTCACCAGCACACACAACGCAAGCACGAGTTGATTTCTTAGCGACCGGATCTTGGGCATGGACATGATATGCAGCGTGCCGTCCGCGGAAGAGGTTTGCAGGTGGACCGGGACGGCGCAACGCGATTCCCGTCACGCGGCGTCCCGACGATGCGAGCCGATTCTACACCGCGCTGCACGCCCTCCTGATTGCAGTGACAACGATGCGGGCGCGCAGAAAATTCTGCGCGCCCGCGGCTCGATGGTCGAGGGCTTGCCGGAACCGGCCAGCCTTCAATGTCCGACGTAGATCGACTTCATGCCGACGTCGTATTGCGGATGAAAAGCCGATCCGCCCTGCGACGCGCTATCGGCGACGCCTCCGTATCCGCCCGCACCTTGCGCGTCGATGCGAGCCTGTGCGGCTTCGAGGCTGGCGGGATAGTGCGCGTTGTCGGCGGCCGGGTTGTATCCCGCCCTTTCGAGTTGCGCGAGTTCTGCCTGCACTTCGGCGCGGGTGACAGGTGCATTCGTTTGCGCGAATGCGGCGATGGGCAGTGCGACAAGCATGGCCACTGCAGCCGTTTGAATCAGCGATTTCATGATGCTTCCCTCCAGTGATTGATTGAGCCTTCTGTCAGGCATCGTTTGCGATGAAGCTCATCGTAAAGATCGACAATTAGAAAAGAATGAGCGGGCATGTGGTTCATCTGACGCGCGCTTCAACGCCAATAGCCATAGCCGTAGTAGCGGCCATACGACGGATGCGGCGCGCCCCAGTAGCCGGCCACCACGGTCGGCGGCGCATAGACGGGCGCAGGCGCCACGTAATATGTTGGCGGCGGCGCATAAAAGCGCACAGCCACGACGGGCACGACGGGGGCGACGGGAAGCCCAACGCCCACGCCGACGAATACATGCGCCTGCGCGGCGCTCACCAGCCCGAAGCCCAGCACGCCGGCAACTGCAATGTGGCGAATCCCTTTCATGTCGTTCTCCTTGATGTCCGATGCCGTGTCCATTCATGCATCGCTCGAATCGCATTCTGTGCGCCGAGAATGAGCCGGGAATGAGCGCGGCTATCGCGACATGAAGCGACATGGAGCAACGCTGAACGATCGCGCGCGAGCAATCGCGCTTATATCACGTCATGCCATAAGCGCCGATTGCACGGCGGAATGCGCACCCCGCTTCTCATTTCCGGCTAATTCACCGCGCCTACGATCCATTCCGTCGATGCAGCGACTCTCACCGGCAAGCGACCGGCCCGCAACATCCAGCGCACGCATCGCCTGCACGCCGCCACGCGAACACCCTGTTCGCCGGCGCGTTCCTCTCTCGTTGCACTACTGAAGGAGCACATCATGTTGAACGAACTCGCACAACGTCTCGACTCACTGTTCATGTCGTCCCGCGATCGCGAACGCGAAGACTACCTCGCGTCGGCGACCGATCTTGCCGATCTCGAACGCCGCATGCGCAATCTCGACGACGACAGCGGCTATCCGTTTCACGTGCACTCGAGCGTGAAGCCGCGCGACTGGATCGCGTGAGGCGCCGCGCGCTCACCCGCAATCAATCGGTACCGACCGGTACCAATCGGAAACCAGGCAAAGGAGATCCGAAATGCGACACTATCGATGCGACAGCCCTGAGGCCGCCGCCCGTCTCGTGGCCGCGTGCCTGCTGGCGGACGGCCACGTGGGCATCGACGAACTCGAAGCACTCGAGCGCTATGGCATGGAGCAGCGGCTGAACATGGACCGCGGAAAAATGCTCGCCGTCATCCAGCAGATGTGCGAAGACCTCACGACGACGGCTTATCTGAACTGGGGCGATACATGCCGGCTTGACCCCGCCGTGATCTTCGCCCTCGCCCACGACGTCAAGGACGAGCGGCTGCGCCGTGAAGTGGTGGCGCTGTGCAAGGAAGGCGCGCACGCGGACGGGCACATCACGGAAGGCGAGGCCGTGTTCATCCGCCTGCTTCGTACCGCATGGCAGATGCCGGAAGCGCACGAAACGGCGCGCCCGCGCCGCACGCTGACGCTTGCGCAGATGCCGGCCGGCTGACGCCTGCAAGCAATGCCTCGTTCCCGCCGGGCGCCCCGATCGCCCTGGCGGTAGAGCGCTTTATGTATCCGTTCGACCGATGCGCTGCCGCGCGCTCCTTGCGCGCGCAACCAACGGCGCGTCACGCCGGCAGGCAACGTGCCCGTGAGTGTCGGCGGAATCGGGTGATAGAGGATGTAGTGGTGCAACAAGGGTGAAACGAGCGCCGCGGCGCGACGGCGCGTCGCCGCATGATGCCGCAAGCGGATCAGAACTCGCCCTGGCCGATCGTCGCCGGCCGCTCGTTGCCGGGCAGCGGGTACAGCGTGACGCTGACGTTGGTCGCGTCGATGCCGTTGCCGGAGGGCAGCTCCGTGAGTCCGAAGCCTCGCGACTTATACAGGCTGCCGTCGGCGAGGTTCTGGTAGCGAATCTCGTAGTTGCCCGGCGCAACGCCCGTCAGTGTGAACGTGTGCCCCGCCGGCACGAAGAAGTGGCGCACGGGCTGATCGAACACGGAGGCATTGAAGACCAGCTTGCCGTACACGTCGAAGGGATTGACGGAATTGTCGATCGTCACCGATGAATGGCCGCCCGACGCGCCCACGGACATCCCGTCGAGATAGCCCGCTTCCGTCGGCCACGGCAAGCCGTTCGGCGCGAGCGAGGGCCGCACGAACTCGTGACGCCCCGCGGTGTCGCTGGTGGACACGGACACATCGCGCGACCAGGGCGACGTCGCCGCCTGCGCCGCCGACAACGCGGCGAGCGCGCGCCGGTCGCCGTCCGCACCGCTTCCCGGCTCCGCGCGGCCGCGCGAATCGTACGACGAGCCATACGACGCCGTGTTGCGCGTGTACGGCCACGGCGTCGTCGATTCGCTGATCGTCAGGTAGCCGAACAACGCGCACGCGCCGATGGCCACCCAGCTTCGCAGCGAGATCTTGCCTCGAAACAAGCGGAACGATGCACGCGGCTTGCGCCGTGTGGCGCGCGGATCGATACGCGCCTGCGACGACCATGTGCTCGCGCGCGGCTCAGGACGCGGCGCCGCACGTGGCCTCGCCTGTGTGGCCGTCTGCCAGTTCATCTTCTGCGCGGCGGGAGGCGCTTGACGCGACGGCGCGGCCGAGGCAGCGGCCGCCGCTGCCGCTTCGCGTTCCTTGCGTGCGAGCCATTCGTCGTGCTCCTTGCGTTGCACGGGATCGCTCAACACCGCATAGGACGCGTTGATGATCTTCATCACCCGCTCGGCGTCGGGATCGTCGATCCGCCGGTCGGGGTGATATTTTTGACACAAGGTCCGATAAGCCGCGCGGATCACCTCCTGCGGCGCATCCCGCGAGACTTTCAGATTGTCGTAATGGCTGTGAATCTTCACGACCGTCCCCGGTTGCCGTGCTGGTCTTTTGTGATGATTCTACGCGAGCGCGGACGCACCGGCCGTTTGCGGATGCGGCCGAACAACGGCTTTCGATGCGCGGCCGTGTACGAGGCCGCACTTTTTCCCGCGCCGTCCCTGTTTCGTGCAACGCGGCACGCGCCGCTCGGGCGCTCAACCGGCCGGGCAGCCGCGGGCCCGGTTCCGCCGCCTGCCGGCTACGCTCTTGCGCGTCGCCCGATGCGCCGACCGTATCGAAGCATCCGGCGAAGCATCCGGCGAATCATTCATCGCACGAGTCGGACCGCCGGCGCAGGCGAGATCAGCCGGCAAACAAACGTGCTCCATCACGCTCCATCGTATCGGGCACGGACGCAACGGTCGAGCATCATCGGAACGGCTGCGTGCGACGCCATACACTGGCTGCGACGCACAAGTAAGGTAATCGTATGAATTCAGAACGCGCGGGGCGGTTGTCCACCGGATGCGGAATCAGCCTTTCATGTCGACCCAGATGCGGCCCCACGCGGTCGCGTACTTGAGCGCCTGCTCTCCGTCGTAGAAGTAATCGAGCGCGTTGAACGCGCGAGGCGGCAGACCCGGTTTTTCGATGATCAGATCGGCCGCGTGCAGGCCATCTTCGCCAATTTCGGCGCTGGCCTGCAAACGGTACCCTCGGTGTGTCGTCAGCATGGGAATGGTCATTGATACGTTTCTGGCTTCAGTAGAGCGGGCTCGAGACGCGCTCCGCCGCAAACGGCGGACGCTCGCCTCACGCCCGATCGCATCTGCTCTCGGGCCAAGAATCGCATTATCGCGGCGCCCCGTTACTGTTCAATGACGGCCGGCGTTTTTGCACGCCGGTCCGATTTTGTGCGTATTTTCAGATCAATCGGCGATCGGCTTGCCCGATGCGTCCTTGACCTTCGCCTTCCACTGGGTCCGGATTTCCGACACGACGGCATCCGGCAGCGTGATGTAGTCGAGTTCCTGTGCCGTCTGGTTGCCGTTCTTGAACGCCCAGTCGAAGAACTTGAGCGTTTCCTTGCCGTGGTCAGGCTTGTCCTGCGACGAATGCAGCAGCACGAACGTCGCGCCGACGACCGGCCATGCGTCCTTGCCCGGCTCGTTGGTCAGGATCTGATAGAACGACTTCGACCACTCGGCGCCCGCCGCGGCCGCCTTGAAGGTTTCCGTCTTCGGCTCGACCACCGCGCCCGCCGAATTCTTCAGCGACGTGTACGTGAGCTTGTTCTGCTTCGCGTACGCCCATTCGACATAGCCGATCGCGCCGGGCAGCCGCTGCACGAATGCCGCGACGCCGTCGTTACCCTTGCCGCCCGTGCCCGTCGGCCAGTTGACCGTCGTGCCTTCGCCGACCTTGCTCTTCCATTCCGGGTTCACCTGCGACAGATAGTGCGTCCAGATGAAGCTCGTGCCCGAACCGTCCGCGCGGCGCACAACGGCGATGTCGGTGTCGGGGAGCTTCACGCCCGGATTGAGCGCGGCGATCGCCGGGTCGTTCCACTTCTTGATCTTGCCGAGGAAGATGTCACCGAGCACGGGGCCCGACAGCACGATTGAGCCCGACTTCACGCCCGGCAGATTGACGACGGGCACGACACCGCCGACCACGGTCGGAAACTGGAACAAGCCGTCCTTTGCGAGCTCTTCGTCCTTGAGGGGCGCGTCAGAACCGGCGAAGTCGACGGTCTTGGCGAGCACCTGCTTGATGCCGCCCGACGAACCAATACCTTGGTAGTTGATCCGCGCGCCGCCCGTTTTCTGATATGCGTCAGCCCATTTCGTGTAGATCGGCGCCGCGAACGTGCTTCCTGCGCCCGTAATGTCGGCCGCCTGTGCGAAGGAACCGGAGAGCGCGCCGATCAGGCCGGCCGCTGCGAAAAGAGCGAGTTTCATGTTGCGCCTCCTCGAAAGTTTTGTATGGGTACGTTTCGAAATTAGCCGCGCATCATGACATTGCGGTGACGATCGCAACGGCCGCTCGCGCGGTCGCGTCCGGCCAGACGAATCCGCCTCGCGGCCGATGCACCGTGGCCACCGATTGGGGCCACCGCTTCGGACTACCGCTTTGCGCCGCCGCTTCGGACTGCCGCTTTACGCCACCGCTTTACGCCGCCGCTTCAGACTGCCGCTCTACGCCGCCGATCCAGGCCGCCGATTCATGCCCCCGCTTCAGGCCGCGTCCAGCCGCGCGGCCAGATGGCCGAGCTGGCGAAGCGCGGCGTCCATGCGCTCATCGAAAGGACGCGGGCAGCTCAAACGGATGTACGAGCGAAAACGCGCCGAGTTCGAGAAGATCGATCCGGGCGCGATCCGGATGCCGTGCGGCAATGCGGCCTCGAAAAGCGCATCCGACGATGCGCCGTCGGGCAGCGCCACCCACAGCAACAGTCCCCCAGGCGGCAGGCTCAGGCGCGTGCCGGAAGGGAAATAGCGGCCGACGGCGTCGGCGCTCGCCTCGCGCTGCACGCGCAACTTCTCGCGCAGGCGATGCAGATGCCGTTCGTACGTGCCCGAGCCGATGAACTCGGCGGCGACGAACTGCGCCAGCGACTCGTTATGACGCGTCTGCGCGAACTTCAACAGCCGCACGCGCGCCCGCCACCGCCCCGACGACATCCAGCCAAGGCGCATCCCCGGCGCGAGCACCTTCAGCGACACGCAGTAAATCACGCCGCCGTCGCGGTCCCACGCCTTCAGCGGCCGCGCCCGTTCCGGCTGATCATCGATCAGTTCGCGGTATGGCTCGTCTTCGATCACCGCGACACGATGGCGCGCGCATAGCCGCACCGGTTCCGCCTTGCGCGCGTCCGGCATCACGCAGCCGAGGGGATTCCGCAGATTCGGCACGACGACGAGCGCCTTGACGCCCGGGCATGTCGTCAGCGCGATGTCGAGCGCTTCGAGCGACAGGCCCGTCGTCGGGCTGGTCGGTATTTCGAGCGCGCGCAGACCGAGGCTTTCGAGAATCTGCAGCAGCCCGAAAAACGCCGGCGATTCGACGGCAATCGTGTCGCCAGGCTGGGCGACGGCGCGCAGCGCGAGGTTCACGGCTTCGACGCCGCGCTCGTCACGAGCACGTCGTCGGGCGCGAGCGTGACGCCCGCCAGCAGCGCACGTTTCGCGACCGCCTGCCTGAGTTCGACCGAGCCGCCGTCCTCGCCCACTTCTGTCAGCAACGTCGGCCGATGGCGCAGCACGCGTGCTGCAAGCGCCTGCAGGCGTTGCGTCCGATACAGCGCGGCGTCGGCCGTCGCGCCACCCAGATTCAGCGCATCGGGAAACGCGTGAGCCCGCTCGATCACGCGCGAGATCCGTTCATGCAGACCGACGTAGCGCCGGTTCGGGCAGCGTCGGAATCTCCGGCTCGGCGACGCTCGGCAGTGTCGAGCCAGGCGCGCGCCGCACGAAGTAGCCCGAGCGTGGCCTCGCCTGCACCCAGCCCGTGTCTTCCAGCCGGCGCAAAACCTCGATCGCCGTCGACAGACTCACGTGATGCTGGCTCATCAACGCGCGCACCGACGGCATCCGGTCGCCGGGCGAGAGCGTCCCGGACGAAATCACGCGTCGATAGTGCCCGGCGAGGCGTTCATAGAGGGGCGCGTCCGTCTCGGGCACGATCTGAAGTAGCTCGTCGATCAACTGATTCATCCTTGCGATCGTGCCTGCTGCTCCAACGGTTCAACAGATACAGAACGCGAGAATTCAGACCGAAACAGGCAACGAAAATCAACCGCTGTATCGGTACAGATTCTAGCCGTGTGAGTCTGTTGCGCTTGATGAGCCGTCCTTAGGCTGTCGATATGTGGCCCGTTGCGTCTGATGGTTTCGGGCCGATCCGATCACCCGCCTTTGGAACGAGTTCGCGATGAAGCCCTTCGAGCAACGATATGCCCCCGACGAAATCCAGGCCACGTGGTTCAGACGCGGCAGCGCGATTGCCGCACTCGACGGCGCGCTTCGCGTGACCTACCGCGACGCATCACTCGATTGGCTGCTCGATGCCGCGCCGAAAGTTTCAATCGTGGTTCGCGAAGGCGAGCGGCATGTGCTGTCGTACGAGGCATTCGTCGAGGTGACTTCGGCGGGGCCGCGCGTGTCTATCGCGCGAATCGAGCCGGGTCCGCCGAAACACTCGCTCCGGGCAACAGTCGGGCGCTTGCTGGTTTCGCTCGGCCGCCTGGACCGCGTGGGGTTTCGACGCAGCTGATCCGCGGTCAAGCCGTAAAAGGCAACTCGGCTTGCACGGGCAGCGGCGGCGCCTGTTCGCTCGCATGCGACAGCCCGCTCACACGCACGCCCAGCAGCCGCAATTTGCGCGTCAGCGCAACCCGCTTCAGACACTCGGTAGCGGCGCGCCGGATCGACGCCGCGTCCGATGTGGCGACGGGAATGGTCAGATCGCGCGTGACGGTCGAGAAATCGTCGAAGCGCAGCTTGATGCCCACCGTATGCCCGACGTAGCCCTTGCGTTGCAAGTCCTCCGCGACCCGCACGCACAGACGCGTGAATGACTCCGACAGCGCCGGCCGGTCAAGGCGCGGGTGCAGGTCGCGTTCGAAAGTCGTCTCCCGGCTCATCGATTTCGGCTCGGATTCGACCACGACGGGACGCTCGTCGGCGCCCTGCGCAACGTGCGTCAGCCATGTCGCGTACTTAAGCCCGAAATGAGCCTGCAACAGATCCGGCGCGGCATGCGCGAGGTCGCCGACGGTATGGATGCCGAGCATGGCGAGCCGTTCGCTCGCCTTCGGTCCGATGCCGTTGATCTTGCGCGCGGCGAGCGGCCAGATCCGCGTTGGAATGTCCGCGGCCGTCAGAATGGTCAGGCCGTCCGGCTTGTCGAGCTCGGAGCCGACTTTTGCGAGCAGCTTGTTCGGCGCGACGCAAATCGAGCACGTCAGACCCGTCGCGCTGCGAACGGCCTCCTTGATGCGCGCGCCGATGTCGGCGGAATCGCCAGGCACATCTGTCAGGTCGATATAGATTTCGTCGATGCCGCGGTCTTCGATCCGTGTCGTGAATCTCGCCACCTCGGCCTTGAAGAGTCGCGAGTAATGACGGTACGAATCGAAGTCGGTCGGAAGCAGAATGGCATCGGGCGCGAGTTGGGCCGCCTTCATCATGCCCATCGCCGAGAAGACGCCGAACGCGCGCGCCTCGTACGTCGACGTGGTCACGACGCCCCGACCCGCATAATTGCGCAGCCGCGCGAAACGGCGCGTGCCGTCAGGCAACGTCTGCGGCGTCGCATCGCGACCGCCGCCGATCACCACCGGCTTCCCACGCAACTCCGGATAACGCAGCAATTCGACGGAAGCGTAAAACGCGTCCATGTCGAGATGCGCGATACGGCGGGTGGTGACACTCATGTGGGGCGATGCGGTTTGCAGTGAGGAAATGCGGTTGCGACGGGTGAACCCGGCGCGGGTCACCTCAACGATACGCCACGTGCGCCGCCGATGCCGCTCGCGTGGACGGCAACAGGCAAGCCCGCGCGGCCACCGGGTTTAGCAAGAGGTCGGCGTACAGGCGCTGGTAGCGTTCCCTCTCCCACTAGACGCGAAACACATTGCCGTCAGGGCCGATCTTGCGCGGAATGGTCCGGGTGGCGGGCGGCTTTGACGGCATGACTGACGATGCCCCCTTGTCCGGGCGTGCATTGTCCGGCTCGGTGATCTTCCTGGCGAGCCGTGGCGCCGATGCGGGTGCTGGCGCCGCTTGCGCATGCGGCCGGACAGGTTTCTGCACGGCGCAGTGGCCGCGCGCTTCAGGCGGATTCCAGATTTCGACGTACTTCGCGTGCGCCGCCGAAGCCACGACCAGCGCGATCAGTCCGAGTGACAGACGTCCTCCATTCATTGCTCAGTCTCCTTGCCGGGGTACGTCTTGACGGGCGTTGCTTGCAGGTGCCAGACGAAGTTCATGTGCGGAACTGCTTGCCACGGACGAACTTGCTGTGCCCACCGAGCGGCCGTTCTCACATGCGTAAAACGTCGCCTCGCCAGCCTTGCCGCGGCGGATCGCCTCATCGATTTCCCGCACGCCGAACGCCGATTTCAGCGCCGCGACGAACGCGGCGATCTCCGGCATCGGATGGCCGGCGGGCTTCGGCACGCGCATGTCCATGACGCAGTTCCTCATCGATCGCACCACCGATACTGTATATTCATACAGGTTTTCGCGCAATCGATGAACACTCTCGTTGCGCGAATACCCACGACGAACCGTGCGCCAGCGCGCGCAGCAGTCTACCCCGCGCGCGCGGACCGCCGGCAACGAAAAAACCGGGCCGTCGCAAAATCGCGACGCCCGGCGCACAAAAGTGTCGGAAACGGCGGCGAACCGCAAAACAAAGGCATTGTCGGAGCGCGGCGCCGAAGCTCGCGCGCACCACACTTCTGCAGGCCATGCAACACGGAATGGCGAGTTCATAGGCATTTCTCCCCGCGCTCATTAAGCTGAAAGCGCATGTCGCCCGAACAACGAATCTGGAGAACCTCATGGCTCAGACATTGAAGGCCGGCTTTATCGGACTCGGCATCATGGGCCGCCCGATGGCGGAGAACCTGCGCAAGCACAACGTCACGCTGGCGGCCTACACGCGCAGCGGCGTGCCCGAAGAACTGAAGCAGGCGGGTGTGTCCGCCTGTGACAGCCCGGCCGCCGTCGCGGGACAGGCCGACGTGATCTTCATCATGGTCCCCGACACACCCGACGTCGAACGCGTGCTGTTCGGCGAGAACGGCGTCGCGGACGGTTTGCGCGCCGGGCAGATCGTGGTCGACATGAGCTCGATTTCGCCGATCGCCACGCGCGGCTTCGCGGCGCGCGTGCGCGAGAAAGGCGCCGACTATCTGGACGCGCCCGTATCGGGCGGCGAAGTCGGCGCAAAGGCGGCCTCGCTGACGATCATGGTAGGCGGCGCGCAAGCCACGTTCGACAAGGTCAAGCCGCTGTTCGACATGATGGGCAAGAACATCTCGCTGATCGGCGAGGTCGGCGCGGGCCAGGTGTGCAAGGTCGCGAATCAGGTGATCGTCGCCGCGACCATCGAAGCGGTTGGCGAGGCGCTGCTGCTGGCATCAAAAGCAGGCGTCGATGCAGAGAAGGTTCGGACGGCGCTGATGGGCGGCTTTGCGTCGTCGCGCATTCTCGAAGTGCACGGCGAGCGGATGACGAAACGCACGTTCAATCCCGGCTTTCGGATCGAATTACATCAGAAGGATCTCAATCTTGCTTTGTCGACCGCTCAAGCACTTGGCGTGCCCTTGCCTGCCACGTCAACCTGCCAGATGTTGTTCAATGCGTGCACCGCGCACGGCGGCAAGGCGTGGGACCATTCCGGCATGGTTCGCGCGCTCGAAATCATGGCGAACCATGAAATCGGTCAAAAGCCGAAAGGGTGATTAGCAGATTCGCTTAAACGGCTGGGATACGTCGTCGTACAAGCGTGAGAAAGCGCACACCGCGCGACAAACTTTCTTTTTCCTTTCTTATTTCTTTCGATTTACACTAGCGCACCATCAAAACATCGAGGAGCGCTACGTGGGAAATCTCGGAGGTTTCACGCAGGGAGCCGCCGCACTGGGCGGTTGCATCGGCCTTTTCGCGATGATCGTCTGCCTTATCGAACTGTTCGGCGGCTGATCGCCAGATCGAAACGCAGCAGACCATGCTGTATCCAGGAGCCGTCGCAGGTCGACGGCTCCGCTGTTTTTCAATCCTGCTCGACGGCCATAGCCTCTTCCATCGTCGACGCCCTCACCCGCTCGGCGAAACTCTGTAGCGCCGCGAGAGAGCCGTGTACGCTGTGATATTCCTGCCGACCGATCCGTGCTTCGAGCACGACGGTCATTCCCGCTTGCCGTGCAATATCGACGATGTCCATGACCGCCTCCGATATCCGTCTGAATCCTGATCGCCACGTGCCGTAGAAAACCAGCACCTCTTGACAGCCATTCTATGGGTCTGCCGTCCAACATCAATCGTACGGACGGGGAATCTCTGTTCAGCGGACGGCAACAATGCCGCCAATGCGCTGGCACGAAAGTTAAACTCAGGCCGAACGACTGCAACGCGCGATACGAGGGCAACGTCATGATCGTGTACAAGTTCGGAGACGGTTCAGGCGCGATGCCGCCCGATATCAGTCCATTCGTCGTCAAGCTCGAAACGTGGCTAAGACTCTCGGGCATTCCGTACGAAGGACGCATCGGCAATCTCAATGCAATGCCGAAGAAGAAGTTGCCCGTCGCGGTGATCGACGGCGAGACGATCTGCGACTCGTCGGCGATCATCGCCTGCCTGCAGCGCCGAAACCCGCAAGCGCTGAGCGACGCGGCCCTCGATCCCGTCAGGCGCGCGCAGGCTGCCGCGATCAAGGCGCTGCTCGAAACGCATCTGTACTTCGTGCTCGTGTATTTCCGCTGGGCCGTCGACAGCAACATGGCGATCTACAAGCCGCATCTGATCGAATATGCACGTCTGAGCGCGCCGCCGCCCGCCCGTCCGTTGATGGGCGCGCTGGCGCCGCTCGTCATGCCCATGGTCCGCCGCAAAGTGCTGCGCCAGGCGTGGGAACAAGGCACGGGACGGCACGGTTATGACGAAATCGTGCAGATGGGCATCGAAGGATGGCAGGCCGTCGCCGATCTGCTGGGCGGCCAGCGTTATCTGCTCGGCGACGAGCCGACGACCATCGACGCAACCGGTTTCGCGTGGGTTCACACGACCGTCGCGCATCCGTTCGAAAGCCCCGTGCGCGATTTCGTCGCGAAGCAGCCCGCGCTGATGGCCTATCGCGAGCGGATCGCGCAGCGTTGCTGGCGGGATCTCGCGCCGGCGGCTCGCGGCTGACGGGCAGTGCGCGCAGGCAGCGCGGCAACTGTCATGAACCGTCCGGCGCGACCCGCTTCACTGGCCAGCCTGATCGTGCGCGAACTGTCTATTCCGCGCAGGCCGTGCGCCACGGACAATGGCCGCTCACTCCCGCGCCGCCCTCAGCCCATGACAGCATGCCGATGCTTTCCGCGAACCTGTTGATCGCCTACTCCGCATATTTCGTCGGCACGGCGAGTCCCGGGCCGAGCAACCTCGCCATCATGTCGATCGCGACCTCGGACGGGCGCAAGGCCGCGCTCGCGTTCGCCGCGGGTGTCGTGTGCGGTTCGTGTTTCTGGGCGACGCTGGCGGCGCTCGGGCTATCGGCGGCACTGCTGGCCTTTTCGGGGCTGATGGCGGGACTGAAGATCTTCGGCGGATGCTATCTGCTGTGGCTCGCGTACAAGTCCGGCCGCGCGGCGTTGCGGCCCGCTCACGCCAAAGCGTCCACGCCGAACGCGCAACTGTCGTTGCGCCGTCTCTATGCGCGCGGCGCGCTGCTGCACCTGACGAATCCGAAAGCGATTCTCGTATGGATATCCGTCGTCGCGCTCGCGTCGCCTGCAGGCGGCAGCGCGCCAATGCTGACGATGGTCGCCGGATGCCTCACGATCGGCGTGCTGGTGTTCGGCAGCTACGCGGCGCTCTTTTCAACTCCGTTGGCGCGGCGCATCTATTTGTCGATTCGCCGCTGGCTCGACGGCGGGCTGGCCGTCGTGTTCGGGCTTGCGGGACTCAAGCTGGTGACGTCGCGCGCGTGACGGCGCATGCGTCTGTGCACGCGGCGTCAACGTTCAAACGCCCGCCTGCAAGCGATGCGCCTCGCGCGCGAAGTCTCCCGCGACGACAGGCCGGCCGAACAGATAACCCTGCTGCCGCTCGCACCCGATCGAGCGCAGAAACGCCGCCTGCTCGGTGGTCTCGACGCCTTCCGCCGTCACGTTCATGCCGAGCGAGTGCGCCATCGCGACGACGGCGTGCGTGATCGCGACGGCGTCGCGATGTCCTGGCAAGCCCGCGACGAACGAACGGTCGACCTTCAGGCTATGCAGCGGGAAGCGCTTCAGATAAGACAGCGATGAATAGCCGGTGCCGAAATCGTCGACGGAAATCCGCACGCCCATCCGCGCGAGCGTCATGAGAAGCGGCATGACGGCGTCGCTGTCTCGCATCAGCACGCCTTCCGTGATCTCCAGCTCGAGCGCCGACGCGTCGAGCCCCGTCCGTTCGAGGCTGCTCGCGACGTGCCCGATCAGCTCGCCGCTGATCTGCCGCGGCGACAGGTTCACGGCGATCATCAGCTGCGGCATCACCGTCCTGCGCCATTCGACCGTCTGCATGCAGGCGTTCTCCAGCACCCGGCGGCCGATGTCGATGATGAGGCCGGTATCTTCGGCGACGGGAATGAACTCGGCGGGCGACACGTGGCCCAGCTCGCCGTTGTGCCAGCGCAGCAGCGCCTCCGCGCCGACGATGCGCCCCGTCGCGCCTTCGACGATCGGTTGATAGGCGAGGCTCAGCTCGTGCGAGGACAGTGCGCGCCGCAACGACTGTTCGATCGCGAAGCGCCGCTGCAGCCGCTCGCTCAGCTCGGCCGTGAAGAACTGGAAATTGTTGCGGCCGCGCTGCTTCGCGTCGTACATCGCGGAATCGGCGTTGCGCATCAGCGTCTGCGCGTCGCGTCCGTCGCCGGGGAAAACGCTGATGCCGATCGACGCGCCCAGGTAGTACTCGTTGCCGCCGACGGCGAACGGCAGCGCGATCGTATCGAGCACACGCTGCGCAAGCGCCGTCAGAAACGACGGATCGCCGTACTCGCCCGTGACGATCACGAACTCGTCGCCGCCGACGCGCGCGAGCGTGTCCGTGCCACGCACGCACCCCGCGAGGCGCACGGCGACACTGCGCAGCAGCGCGTCGCCTGCCTGGTGGCCCGCGATGTCGTTGACCTTCTTGAAGCCGTCGAGATCGACGAAGAGAACGGCCAGTTTAGGCACGGCCGGTTCAGGCACGGCCGGTCGGGGCACGGCCGGTCCACGCACACCGTGCCCGCCGGCATGGCCATCCACCTGCCCGGCGCGAGGCGCCAGCAACTCGCCCATCCGGTCGGCGAGAAACGCGCGGTTATAGAGCCCCGTCAACGAATCGCGCGTGGCGAGGTGCTGCAACTGCGCGCGCGGCCCGCACGGCGGTGATGTCGTTGAACGAAATCAGCACGGCGCCCGACTCCGTCTCACCCGGCTTGACGATCGGCACGACGTTCTCGGTGATCCAGATCGATTCGCCGCCCGCCAGCTCGAGCCGCACCGTCATACCCACGAGCGGCTTGCCCGTGCGGACCACGCGTTGCGTCGGCTGGTCGCCCATCTTGATGGGCGAGCCGTCTTCCCAGTACGCGGCGAGGATCACCTTGTAGATGTCCTTTCCGATCACTTCGCCCGTCACGCGCAGCATGCGCCGCGCGCTCGGATTGCAGGCCAGCACGATCCCGTCGCGCGTCTGCACGACGATGCCTTCGTTCAGGTGATCGACGACCAGCCGATGATGTTCTTCGCTCTGCGCAAGACGCTTGCGGATCACGTCCTGATGCACGGCGAGGCCCACGCTATGGCCGATTTCGCTCAGCAGCGCGTGCGCGCTTTCGTCGGGACGCCGCCGCGTGCGGTAGTAGACGGCGAACGCGCCGAGCACCTGGCCCGTGTCGCCCTCGAACGGCACCGACCAGCAGGCGCGCAGCCCGAGCGGCAACGCGAGATGCCGGAAATTCGTCCACAGCGGATCGGTTTCGATGTCCTCGACGACCACGAGCCGCCGCTCGTACATCGCCGTGCCGCACGAGCCGACGCCCGGCCCGATGGCGACGCCGTTCAGCGCCGCGCTGTATTGCGCCGGCAACGACGGCGCCGCGCCGACGCGCGCGGTGACACCGTCGGTGTCGAGCACGAGGATCGAGCACGACGCGCCTTCGCCGAGCAGCGTCTCGGCGCGGCGGCACACCTCCGCCAGCAGTTCGGGCAGCGGCGTGCTGCGCGTGAGAAGGCGCAACACGCTCTGTTCCGACGCGAGCACCTCGGCGGCCAGATCAGACCCGTAGCGAGCGCTTTCGGATGGCTGGCCGGTCGCGATGTCTGCAGTCACTTGACGACTCATGGTTGCACTCCCTCGATGCAACAACGGCAGAGGGACGCACGCCGCACACCCCGGGTTTACGCTTAGGCACGACCCGGCGCCGGCCCGTGCGCTATACCCGATGCGGATTGAAGATCCGCCCTTCTATCCGGCCGCGCGTCGCCACAATCGCAACCGATTCCGGCACTTCTTGCCACCAGCCCTCGACATCCACGAGCGGCTCCGACAGCACGAGAAACGCATCGCTGCCGACAGCGGCGAGGCGCGGATCGTCGGGATACAACTCCATCAGATGACGGATCGACGTGCTGTGATAGAGGGAACGCGACTGCCGCTCGCTCGAATAGCGCGCGGCGACGATCTGTTCGCCGTCGGTGGCGCACACCGTCATGTTCAACGGCGCCTCGACACCGTGCTTTTGCGCCGTCTCTTCGACGAAGCACGCCATCCGTTCCAGCGACCGCACCGGTTCGAACTCGAGGCCGAAAGTGAGCGCGAGATAGAACATCACCTCGGAATCCGTCGAGCCCTCGATCGACGGGAACAGTTCAGGTTTAATGCCGAGCATCAGATCGCGCCGCAGCGTCGGGTAATTGCGCACGAGGCCGTTGTGCACGAACAGCCATCGGCCAAAGCGAAACGGATGGCAGTTGGTTTCCTGCGATGGCGTATCCGTGGCTGCCCGGATGTGCGCGACGAACAGCGGCGCGCGCACGGCCCGCGCGGTGTCGCGCAGATTGCGGTCGCTCCACGCCGGCTGCGCGCAGCGGTAACGAAACGGCAATTCGTCCGGCAGCCCGTACCAGCCGACGCCAAAACCGTCGCCGTTGGTCGTCGTCGCGCCGAGCCGCGAATGCAGGCTCTGGTCGATCAGCGAATGCTTCGCCCGAAACAGCACGGCTTCGAGCTGAATCGGGTTTCCTGTGTAAGCCAGCCAGCGGCACATGATCGCCCTCCTCGATGAAAACGCCTTCGCGCGCGCCTGTTTCAACCTGCCCGGGACCGCTCACATCAGATGTACATCCGCTGCGTCTCGCGCTCAGTTGTTCAGGCGCCCGCTCGCTATCGGCGCGAGAAACTCGGACAGCCCCGTCAGGATGATCTGCACGCCGATGCACAGCAACAGAAACGCGGACACGCGCAGCGCCACTTTCGTGCCCTCCTTGCCCAGATAGCGTGCGAAGGTTGACGCATGGTTATACGTGAACCAGATCGCCAGCATGACAAGAACCGAAATCGTCACGGACGCGATCGACGACATTACGAACTCCGACAGCTTGTGGCTGCGGTTCGCGTTCAGCGCGATGGCCGTCGCCATCGTGCCGGGGCCCGTGGTCAGCGGGACGGTCAACGGAAAGAACGCCTTCGACATCGCATTGTCGGGATCGACGGGCTTCACGGCCGCCTCGTTCGGCTGCCGCTCCGGCGCATTGAGCATGTTCCACGCGCTGACCGCGACGGCAAGCCCGCCGCCGATACGCAGCGCTTCCATTGAGATGCCGAAGAAATGCAGGATCGGTGTACCGACAAAGAATACGACCAGCAGCACGAAGAACGCATTGATCGAGACGCGCTTCGCGAGCGCGGCGCGCTCCGCGTCGGTCAGCGAATCGGTGCGGTCGAGAAATACGAATGCGATCGCGATCGGATTGATGATGCTGATCAACCCGGTGAAGCCAAACAGGATCTCCGAAATCAGGCTCGAAATCATCGATGGTTCCGCTCTTGATGGTTTTGATTTTTTGCACCGCAACGGCACGCGAAACGGCGCTTGAGGGCGCGAACAGTGTAATGGCAACGCGCGTCGTCCGCCATGCATGGGCATGTTCTTCATGCATTGCAGCACGCAGCCGATGCATGTCCCGTTGCATCGGCGAGGCCTAGGCGCCCCATTGCGCCGGTCGGTCGAATATACCTGTATATTTTTGACGCCCTTTACCGGACTGGCGCAAGAGGCATACAGTCGGTGCGCGGCATTCAATCATCGTTTCATGAAAAGACGTTCAACGAGACTGGCTCATTCACCTGCGAGGAGTTGTCCATGTCATTTCGTCTGCTCGCCGTGCTGCCGTTCATCGGCATTCTGCTCGGCGTTCCGTTCGTCAACCGCGTCGAACCGCTCGTGCTCGGCATGCCGCTAGTGCTTGCGTGGATCGTCATGTGGGTCGTGTTGAGCGCCATCATCATGGGCGTCATCTACTGGCTCGATCCCGCCAACCGCGATGCATCGTCCGCGGAGGTGCGTTCATGAGCAGCGCACTCGTCATCATCGCCGCCGTCACGCTGTTCGCGCTCTATCTCGGCATACGCGCGCACCAGGGGCACGACATGAGCCTCGAGCAATGGACGGTGGGCGGCCGCAGCTTCGGCACCGCATTCGTGTTCCTGCTGATGGCGGGCGAGATCTACACGACGTTCACGTTCCTCGGCGGCAGCGGCTTCGCATATGGCAAGGGCGCACCCGTCTACTACATCCTCGCGTACGGCACGCTCGCCTATGTGCTGTCTTACTGGATGCTGCCGCCCATCTGGCGCTTCGCGAAGACGCATCGTGTCGTGTCGCAGCCGCATTTCTTCACGCGCAAGTACGATAGCGCGTCCCTCGGCGTACTGGTCGCGATCGTCGACGTCGCCGCGCTGATCCCCTATCTCGTGCTGCAGCTCAAGGGGCTAGGCATCATCGTTTCGACGGCTTCGTATGGCGCGATTTCGTCATCGGCGGCGATCTGGATCGGCGCGGTCGTCGTGACGATCTACGTGACGATGTCGGGTGTGCGCGGCTCGGCGTGGAACTCGGTCGTGAAGGACCTGCTGATACTCGGTGTCGTACTGTTTCTCGGCATCTATCTGCCGATGCATTACTACGGCGGGCTTGGGCAGATGTTCCATGCAATCGACGTCGCGCGGCCCGGCTTCCTCACGTTCCCGGAGAAAGGATCGAGTGTCACGTGGTTCCAGTCGACGGTGCTGCTCACCGCGCTTGGCTTCTTCATGTGGCCGCATACGTTCGGCTCGATCTTCACCGCGAAGAACGAGCGCATCTTCAGGCGCAATGCGGCTGTGCTGCCGCTTTATCAGTTGATCCTGCTGTTCGTTTACTTCGTCGGATTTACGGCTGCGCTGAAGGTGCCGGGGCTCAAGGGCGGCGACATCGACCTGTCGCTGTTCAAGCTGTCGTTGCAAACGTTCGACCCGTGGTTCGTCGGCGTGATCGGTGCGGCGGGTGTGCTGACGGCGCTCGTGCCCGGTTCGATGATTCTGACGACGGCGTCGACGCTGCTCGCCAATGATGTCTATCGCGGGCTGGTGCAGCGTGATGCTTCGGATGAAAGGGTTGCCAAGCTCGCGCGGCTTATCGTGCCGCTCGTCGCACTGGTTGCTGTCGTCTTTACGCTGCACGGCGGCGAGACGATCGTCGCGTTGCTGCTGATGGGCTATAGCTTCGTTACGCAGCTGTTTCCAGCCGTCATCTGCAGCCTCGCGGCGCGCAATCGTGCTACGAAGCAAGGCGCGTTTTGCGGGATTCTCGCGGGTGTGGCTGTCGTCGCTGGGACGACGTTGATGCATATCAGCGTTGGGCAGTTGATGCCCTTCCTGCCGGACGCGTTGAAGGATGTCAACATCGGCTTTATTGCGCTGGCGGTGAATGTCGTTGTGTTCGTGGTTGTGAGCGCCGTCACGCAGCCTGATGCGCAGGCGGATGAGTCGCGTGTGCAGACGCATTGAATTTTTTTAGTGTCGGCGACGCCGGGATTTGTTTTCGGGCGTCGCTGACAATTGGCCTTTTTCTGCCCACGGGCTCTCGACGTCCCCATGCTTCGTGCGGCGATGGGCTAGTCGTTGTTTGTGGTATTCCTCTAACCTTCCTTCGAATAGAGCGTCGAGTCCGCGAAATGGTCGGCGTCGAGCACTCGCCCGACCAGGATCAGCGCGGTTCGTTCGATGTCCGTCGCCTGCACTTTCCCGACAATGTCCGCGAGCGTGCCCGTCAACTTTTCCTCGTCCGGCCAGCTTGCGCGGTAGATCACCGCCACGGGGCAATCGCTGCCGTAGTGCGGCATCAGTTCTTCGACGATACGCGCGAGGTGGCGCACGCCCAGATGGATCGCCATCGACGCCCGATGTCGCGCGAGGTCCGCAAGCTGCTCGCCTTCCGGCATCGACGTCTTGCGCGCATAGCGCGTGAGGATCAGCGTCTGCGATACGTCGGGCAGCGTCAGCTCGACACCGAGCGCCGCCGCGCACGCGGCCGTCGCCGTCACGCCCGGTACGATCTGGTACGGAATGCCGAGCGAGCGCAAGCGGCGGATCTGCTCGCCGATCGCGCCATACAACGACGGATCGCCGGAATGGACGCGCGCGACGTCCTGTCCCTTCGCATGCGCTTCGGCAAGCAGCGCGACGATCGTGTCCAGATCGAGGTCGGCCGTATTCACGATCTTCCGCGCGACGTTGCCGCCCAGCACGGCTTGCGGCACGAGCGAGCCCGCGTACAGGATCACGGGACACGTCCGCACCAGGCGCTGCCCCTTCACCGTGATCAGTTCAGGATCGCCCGGCCCCGCGCCGATAAAAAACACCGTCATCTCACAGCACTCCACTCTCTTCGTTCATTGCGCGCAGCAGTTGCGCGGGACTGTCGAATTCGCGATCGACCTCCGGTAGCGCCGGACGACGCATCATCACGACAGGCACCCTCAGTTCACGCGCGACATCGAGCTTGGCGCGCGTCGCCTCGCCGCCGCTGTTCTTGGTGACGAGCACGTCGATGCGATTCAATGCGAACAGCGCTCGCTCGCCATCGATATCGAACGGGCCGCGCGCGTCGATGATGCGCGCTCGCTCGTTGCCCGGATGCGCGTCGAGGCAACGCACGATCCAGAATTGATGTGCGGGAATCTCGTCGAGATGCGCGAGCGGCTCGCGGCCCGAAGTGAACAGCACGCGCCTGAATGGGCGGATCGCATCGGCGAGCGCATCCCAGCCGCCCACCATGCGCCAGTCGTCGCCTGCTTGCGCTGTCCAGCCCGCGCGGCGCAGCGCCCAGCACGGCACATGCGCGCGGCGGCATGCGGCGGCCGCGTTCGCGCTCATTTGCGCGGCGTAGGGATGCGTCGCGTCGATCACGAGCGCGATCCCCTCGCTTTCGATGAACCGCGCCAGCCCGTCGCTGCCGCCGTATCCGCCGACACGCACAGCGCACGCGAGCCCTTGCGGCACGCGCCCGAGCCCCGCGAGGCTATACACATGCTGCGGCCCAAGTTGCCGCGCGATCTGCAACGCGTCGCCCGTGCCGCCGAGCAAAAGCACACGTTTCATCGCGCCGCTCCAACGATATTGCCCTGCCGGTCGATCGCGAACATCTCCACGGCAACTGTCGAGGGAACGATCTCGCGTGCGACGGCGCGGGCGCGCGCGCAGACGACATCGCCCAAAGGCACGCCGTCGGCGAGCGCCAGCGCAAGCGCCTGCTGGCTCGTATTCGCGCCGACGATGGCGGCCTGCAGCGCTGCGCTTGCGCCGCTCCCGGCGGCCCACTCGGCGAGTTGCGGCAAGTCGATGCTCGAATGGCGGCTATGCAGATCGAGGTGGCCGCCCGCGAGCTTGCTCAGCTTGCCGAAGCCGCCGCACATGCTGAGCCTGTCGACGGGCGCACGCCTGAGGTGCTTGAGCACCGCGCCCGCGAAGTCGCCCATTTCGATCAGCGCGATATCGGGCAGATGATAGTACGCGCGCATCGCGTCCTCGCTCGCGTTGCCCGTGCATGCGGCGACGTGCAGATAGCCGTTCGCGCGCGCCACGTCGATGCCCTGATGAATCGATGCGATATAGGCCGAGCACGAGAACGGACGCACGATACCCGTCGTGCCGAGTATCGACAGGCCGCCGACGATGCCAAGCCGCGGATTCATCGTCTTCTGCGCGAGCGCCTCGCCGTTCTCGACGCCGATCGTCACGTCGAAGCCACCTTCGTAGCCGTGCTCGCCCGCGAGCTCGGCGAGATGCGTCGTCATCATCTGCCGCGGCACGGGATTGATGGCCGGCTCGCCGACGGGCAGCGTGAGGCCCGCGCGCGTCACGGTGCCGACGCCCGGCCCCGCGTGAAAGCGCACGCCGGGCGTCGCGCTCAGACGCACGCGCGCGAACACCACGGCGCCGTGCGTGACGTCGGGATCGTCGCCCGCATCCTTGACGGTGCCCGCCTCCGCGCCGCCCTCCGCGTCGGTCAGCAAACGGCAGAAGACGAGCTTCATCGGCACATGCTGGCCCTTCGGCAACACGATCTCCGCGACGTCGCTGACGATCCCCGTCAGCAGCAGCCGCGCCGCCGCCAGCGACGTCGCCGTCGCGCAGCTTCCCGTCGTGTAGCCGCTGCGCAGCGGCGCGGGTTGTTCGGGCGTCTCGTCGCGCATCACGGTTTGCGGGTGTCGAGTAGCGTGATCGGCAGCACGGGACGCCACGTCTCGAAGCCGCCGAGGGGTTGCGCCTCGGCGAGCGCGATGCGCGTGAGCGTGCCGCCGTGCGCCGCGCGCCATGCGATGAGGGTCGCTTCGCCTTCGAGCGTGACGGCGTTCGCGACCAGCCTGCCGCCGTCTTTCAGCGAGCGCCAGCACGCGTCGAGCACGCCGTCGGCCGTCACGCCGCCGCCGATGAAGATCGCGTCGGGCGCGGGCAGCCCTTGCAATGCATCGGGCGCCTTGCCCGCGATCAGTTGCAGATTCGGCACGCCGAGCGCATCGCGATTGTGTTCGATGAAGCGCTGGCGCTCGCTGTTCGCTTCGATCGCGATCGCCCGGCACGTCGCGTGCGCGCGCATCCATTCGATGCCGATCGAGCCGCAACCCGCGCCGACGTCCCACAGCAGTTCGCCGGGCGCGGGCGCGAGGCGTCCGAGCGTCAGCGCGCGCACGTCGCGTTTGGTCAGCTGGCCGTCGTGGCGATAGGCGTCGTCAGGCAGTCCAGGCGTGAGCGCGAGCTTGGGCGCGGATGGATCGCGCGTGCATTCGAGCGCAATCACGTTCAGCGATGCTGTCTCGCTGATCTGCCAGCAATCGGCGCGCGCGTCGATCAGGCGTTCGGATGCGCTGCCCAGATGCTCCATCACGACCATGCGCGTCGCGCCGAAGCCGCGTTCGCAAAGCCAGCCGGCGACGGCGGCGGGCGTCGCGCCGTCCGCGCTCAACACGAACACGCGCGCGCGTTCGTGCAGATGCATCTGCAAGGCGGCAAGGGGACGCCCGACCAGCGATACCGTCGCCGCGTCCTGCAGCGCCCAGCCGAGCCGCGCCGCCGCGAGCGACACCGACGAAGGCGCGGGCAGCACGCGCAATTCATCGGCGGGAAGGTGGCGCGCGAGTGTCGCGCCGACGCCGTAGAACATCGGATCGCCGCTCGCCAGCACGCACACGGGTGTGTTGCGGCGCGCGAGCACGGGCGCGATGTCGAACGGATGCGGCCACGGTTCGCGCGCGGCCGACAGGCAGACGGGCAGCATCGCCAGATGCCGCTCGCCGCCGTAGATCACCGACGCGTCGATCAGCGCGCGCCGCGCGGCCTTTCCCAAGCCGGCAAAACCGTCATCGCCCATTCCCACCACGGTCAGCCAGGCCGGCATGCATCCATCCTCATCGGTTTTCTGAAACACGCCCGGCGGGCCGTATTCAAAGGCCCCGGCGTCGTTGTGCTGTTCGAAAAAAGGCATAATACCCGTTCGCCGGTGCCTTTCGGGGCCTAAGAGGGAACACACGTCACCGTTGATCGTGACTGCCCCCGCAACTGATGCAGCGAGTCCACGCCCATTGCGCCACGGGTGATGTGCCGGGAAGGCCGGCGTGAACGACGACCTGCTAGTGCAACTGCGTTGCACGGGACGAGAGTACGCCGAAAGCGCCACCTCTCGTCGACGCAGGAGACCTGCCGGCCAACTGTTCGTGCCAGCCAACATCGGGCGGGGTGTACCGATGCCGAGCCACTCTCGTTCGAGATGCCCGGGGCCGTCGCGCGACGCTAACCCGCTAATGTCTTGAGCCACGCTTTTCATTCGTCCGATGCCCAAAACTTGCGCCCTTCGGCTTGCCCGGGGCTGTTTCGCATCGTGCCCGCGCTCGACGGCGGCATCTGCCGCGTGAAGCTCGCGCTCGGCGCGTTGAGCGCAAGCGAGGCGCTCGCCATCGCGGATGCCATCGACGAACACGCGTCAGGCATCGTCGACATCACCAATCGGGCGAACCTGCAATTGCGTGGCGTGAAGCGCGGTCACGAAGAAGCGCTGATCGCCGCGCTGCTCGGCGCGGGACTCGGTCCGCCGGAACACGCCCACGCTTTCGCCGACGACGTGCGCAACCTGATGGCGAGCCCCGTCGCGGGCCACGATGCGCACGCTTCATACGACACGTCCGCGCTCGCCGTCGAGCTCCTCGCGCTGCTGCAAGGCGAAGCGCGGTTCGCCGCGCTGTCGCCGAAGTTCGCGCTGCTGCTCGACGGCGGCGAGCGTCTGATGATGCTCGACCATCCGCACGACATCTGGTTCTCGGCGATGCCGCATCCCGGCCGCGGCGACGTGCTGTTCGCATTCGGACTCGCGGGATGCCCGCCCGTCGCCGCGCCGCACGCGAGCGCGCTGGCGGCTGTCGCGCCTTCAGATGTCACCCCGCTCGCGAAGGCGCTGATGCATGCGTTCCTCGATCTGGCCACGCCGGAGCAGACACGCATGCGCGATGTGCTCGCTGCGCGTTCCGTCGACAGCGTGCTCGCGCATGTCGAGCGCAACACCGATGTGCGGCTGCTGCGTGACGCGGCTGTCGAGCACTGGCGGCGCCCATCCGCCGATTCGTCGCAACGGCTCGGCGCGCATCCACAGCGCGACGGACAGCGCTCGTACATCGGCGCTCAGCCGCCATTGGGGCGAATGAACAGCGCGACCTTGCGCGGCCTCGCAGCGCTCGTGCGTGAGAACGCCGGTGCGGCGCTGTGCATGACACCGTGGCAAAGCGTGCTGCTCACCCATATCGACATGGCCAATGTTCCGGCCACGCTGCACGCGCTCGCCGAACTTGGCCTCGCGATCACGCCGCACGACCCGCTGACCCGCGTGATCGCCTGCGCCGGCTCGACGGGCTGTGCAAAGAGTCTCGCCGATACGAAGGCAGACGCATCGACGCTCGCCGCGCGCGTGCCCGAACCGATGCACGTCCATCTGAGCGGCTGCCCGCGTTCATGCGCGGCCGCGCATCGCGCGCCGTACACGTTGCTCGCGGTGGCCGCCGGCCGCTACGACCTCTACACCACCGACGACCCGCGCGACTCCACCGGCTTTGGCCGCTGCATCGCGCGCGGTCTGACGATCGACGCCGCCGCGGACCTGCTGAACCCGTCCGCGCCACACTCTTTTGATGAGCCATCCGATGCATGAATACATCCGCGACGGTCAGGAAATCTATCGCCAGTCGTTCGCGACGATACGCGCGGAAGCCGACCTCTCGCACATTCCCGCCGACCTCGAAAAGCTCGCCGTGCGCGTGATCCACGCGTGCGGCATGGTCGATATCGTCGGCGATTTGCGCTTTTCGGACGGCGCGGGGCGCGCGGGCCGCGCCGCGCTGGCGAGCGGCGCGCCCATCCTGTGCGACGCGCGCATGGTCGCCGAGGGCATCACGCGGGCGCGCCTGCCTTCGCACAATGAAGTGATCTGCACGCTTGGCGACGCGCGCGTGCCCGCGCTCGCGCGCGAACTGAACAACACGCGCTCGGCCGTCGCGCTCGAACTGTGGCGGCCGCACCTGGCAGGCAGCGTCGTCGTGATCGGCAACGCACCGACCTCGCTCTTCTATCTGCTCGACATGCTCGACGCAGGCGCGCCGCGCCCCGCGCTGATTCTCGGCTTTCCCGTCGGCTTCGTCGGCGCGGCGGAGTCGAAGGCGCTGCTCGCCGCCGACAGCCGAGGCGTGCCGTACGTCGCCGTGCAAGGCCGGCGCGGCGGCAGCGCGATGGCGGCGGCCGCCGTGAACGCGCTCGCATCGGAGGAAGAATAATGACGGGGCAACTGATGGCCGAACAGCCAGCGAAAACGCGCGGACGGCTGTATGGGCTCGGGGTCGGTCCGGGCGACCCCGAACTCATCACGGTAAAGGCGCTGCGTTTGTTGAAAGCGGCGCACGTGGTCGCGTATTTCGTCGCGAAGGGCAAGAAAGGCAATGCGTTCTCGATCATCGAATCGCATCTGTCGAGCGCGCAGGAGCAGTTGCCGCTCGTCTATCCCGTGACGACGGAAGCGCTCGAGCCGCCGCTCTCGTACGAAGCGATCATCGCCGACTTCTACGATACGGCGGCCGAAGTGGTCGCGCAGCATCTCGACGCGGGGCGCGACGTCGCGGTGATCTGCGAGGGCGACCCGTTCTTCTACGGCTCGTACATGTATCTGCACGACCGCCTCGCGAACCGGCTGTCGCCGCGCTTCGAGGCCGAGGTGGTGCCGGGCGTGTGCTCGATGCTCGGCGGCGTCGCCGTGCTCGGCCAGCCGCTCGTGTATCGCAACCAGACGCTGTCGGTGCTCTCGGGCGTGCTGCCCGAAGACGAGCTCAAGCGCCGTCTCGCCGATGCCGACGCCGCCGTCGTGATGAAACTCGGCCGCAACTTCGACAAGGTGCGCCGTGTGCTCGACGAGCTGGGGCTCGCCGATCGCGCACTCTACGTCGAGCGTGCGACGATGGCGAACCAGCGCATCGTGCCGCTCGCCGAAGTCGATCCGATGGCATCGCCCTACTTCTCGCTGCTCGTCGTGCCGGGGGAAAAATGGCAAGGATGACGACGCCGCCCGCGATCGTGATACTCGGCGTCGGCGCGCAGGCCACCGCGCGGCGCGTGCAGTCGCTGTACGAAGGCGCTCAGGTGCACGGACTGCAAGGCCGCGTGTCCGATGCCGATAACGCCTTCACGGAACTGGGCGCGCATCTGCGCGAACTCTATGCGAGCGGCACGCCCATCGTCGCGTTGTGCGCGGCGGGCATCGTGATCCGCTGCATCGCGCCGCTGCTCGCGAACAAGGGCGTCGAGCCGCCCGTGCTGGCCGTCGCCGAAGACGGCAGCGCCGTGGTGCCGCTGCTCGGCGGACTCTCGGGCGTCAACGCGATGGCGCGCGAGATCGCCGCCGCGCTCGACGTGCCGCCCGCGATCACCACGAGCGGCGAACTGCGCTTCGGTGCGTGCGTGCTGAATCCGCCCGATGGCTACACGCTCGCGAGCCTCGATCAGGGCAAGCGCTTCGTGTCGGATCTGCTGGCGGGTGAAGCGACGCGCATCGAAGGTGACGCGCCGTGGCTCGACGATGTGCAACTGCCGCGCGCCGACGATGCGCGGCGCGCGATCCGCGTCACGCCGATGGCGTGGAACGGCGCGACGGACGAGCTGGTGATCCATCCGCGCAGCGTCGTCGTCGCGATCGATAAAACGGCAACGGCAGCGGCGACGGGCGACAGCTTGCGCGAACACATACTCGAAGCGGCCCATGCGCGCGGGCTGGCCGCGCAGTCGATCGCCGTGCTGCTCGCGCCCGCTTCGCTGATGAGCGATCCCGTACTCGCGCACGTCGCGCAAGCGCTGCAGATCGCCCTGCGCTTCGCCGCCGACGACGGCAGTCAGCCCGGCGCGGCGACGATGCTGAGCAAGACGTTGCGCATGCCGCATCAGGCAGTAGATGACGGCGACGCGTCCATCGCTTTCGCCGTGGCCCACGCGCCGCTCGATCCCGCGTCGGTCGGCCGCGCGCGCGGCAAGCTGAGCGTGATCGGCCTCGGCCCCGGCGATGCGTCGCTGATGGCGCCCGCCGCCCGCGCCGTGCTGACGCAGGCCACCGACATCCTCGGCTACGAAACCTACGTGGAAATGGCAGGCCCGTTCCGCGCTGACCAGCGCGTGCACGCCACCGACAATCGCGAGGAAATGCAGCGCGCCCGCCATGCGTTCGAGCTGGCGAGCGCGGGACGGCGCGTCGCGATGGTGTCGTCGGGCGATCCGGGCGTGTTCGCGATGGCGGCGGCCGTGCTCGAAGCGCTCGATGAAGCACGCGGCCATCCACACAACGAGGCGCAAATGGAGGCGCAAACGGAGGCGCACACCCAGGCTCAGAACGCCGCATGGGCCGCCGTCGAACTGGAGATCGTGCCCGGCATCTCAGCCGCACTGGCGACAGCCGCGCAGGTGGGCGCGCCGCTCGGCCACGATTTCTGCGTGCTGTCGCTGTCGGACAATCTGAAGCCGTGGCCCGTCATCGAAACGCGCTTGCGGCATGCCGCCGAAGCCGATCTGGTGATGGCGTTCTATAACCCGATTTCGCGCGCCCGCCCCTGGCAACTCGACAAGGCGCTCGATATCGTGCGCGATTTTCGGGCGCCAAAGACGATTGTCGTGCTCGGCCGCGATATTGGCCGCCCGGGCGCGACGCTGAAAACCACCACGCTCGCCGAACTCAAATCCGCCGATGTCGATATGCGAACGATGGTGATAATCGGCTCTTCGACGACGCGCGCGTTCCGGGCCGCGGAGACGGGCCGCGAATGGGTTTACACGCCGCGCTGGTATAAATAGGCGCCGATATTAACGTTTGCATTGCTTTAACCCGGCGATTTATCGAATTTGAATAATGCGAACGAATAGCGGATTGAACGCGCGCTAAAAAAGAAAACTAAAGTTTTTCTAAAGCGCGACGTATACAGCAGTTATCTCCGCCCAACGCTTCATTCGCCAATCATGCAAACCAGTGAAGATACCGTCGACGCGAGCGTGAGCGCGTCTTCCAGCCCGCGTCAGCTCGCGCCGGACGCAGTGCCCATCGGCGTGCCGCTCGAGTTTCCGATCGTCGACAGCGATGGCGCGCTGCTGTTCGAGCGCGGCGCGGTCGTGATTGGCGCAGACGAGCATCGCTTTCTGTTCGAGCATTTCAAGCCGCAGCGCGGCGACCTGAGCGCCGGCGCCGAGGACGGCGCCGACGCCGCGCAGCCCGCCGCGAAACCGGGCGAATCCGAAGCGCTCACACTCAAGGAAATGCATCTGACGATCGGCGCGCTGATTGGCGTGCGCTCGCAGGTCGGCATGGGCGCGCCGATGCATCCGTCGCGGATCATCGGCTTTGCGCCGAACGAGTCGCTGTTCGTCACGCCGCCGCTCGTCGACGGCAAGGCGATGTCGCTCGCCGTCGGCGAAAACGTCGAGATCGTCGCGATCGCGAGCCAGGCGGTGTTCCGTTTCGTGTGCACCGTCGATTCCGTGTGCCTCGCGCCGTTCCATTATCTGGTGCTGTCGAAGCCGGGCGTGGTGCGCCGGCTGCGCGAGCGCAAGTCGGTGCGTGTGCGCGCGAGCCTGCCGCTGCGCTTTGGCATCGACGCGCAAGGCAGCGGTTACGAAAGCCTCGGCCTCGTGCAGAGCGTGAGCGCGATGGGCATGTCGTTCGCCGCGCCGTGGACGGTCGGCGAAGTCGGCAAACGCATCCGTGTCGCGTTCCGGCTGCAGTCGAAGGACATGGACACGTCGATCGAAGCCACCGCGATCATCCGCAATGTGCAGCAGGGCTCGAAGCCCGGCGACCCCGCGACGCACGGCATCGAGTTCGAAATGCTCGATCAGGTCGAGCAGATGGCGCTGAAGGTCTATGTGTTCGATCGCATCGATGATGTGATCTTCTGGACGAGCGGTCCGAAGTAACGCGCGGATTGTCCGCTCGCGTATGCGAAAGGCCCGGTTTGCTGGGGTTTCCAGCAAGCCGGGCCTGATGCTTCATGAGAGCGGGCACCCGAAGCTTCTCGTGCCCGCTTCACGACAGCCGCTTAGAACTCGTAGCCGACCTGCGCGCGTACGCCTGCGTCGCCCGTCGTGGTCACCGACACCGCGCCGTTGACCAGCCACCTGCCGTCACGCGAACGATACGTCGCGCCGAAGCCCACCGCCCCGCCGCTCTTGTAGTTGCCCGCGCCCGCCGCGACCACCGTGTTGCCCGGCTGTGACGGCGTGAGGTTCGGCATCGCCATCGCGGCGGCCACGCCTGCATACGCGTTCTTCGCGACCTGGTTCACGGAGTTCTGCATCGCGCTGATCTGCTGATCCGTGTAGTCCTTCGTGGTCATGCCGGCGGGCAGGTTGCCCACGGCGCTCGCCACGGCTTCGTTCAACTGGCCGACGTTGACGGCATCCGTCGTCTGTGTGCCGGCTGCAACGTTCGTGACGCGGCGCTGTTGCGTTGCCGAACCGACGGACACGGTGTTGTCCTGATTCGCGACCGAACCCGCGCCGAGCGCGACCGAGTTTTTGCCGCTCGCCGTCGACGTCGAACCGATTGCAACCGCGTTCTGGCCGGACGCATTCGACGCATAGCCCGCCGCGATCGACTGGTTGCCGCTTGCGTTGGCCGACGCGCCCATCGCCGTCGCGTGCGTGCCGGTTGCCTGCGCCGCTTCCGTGTTGCGGTTGCCATCGCCGACGAACAGCGTATCGACACCCGTTCCGACGTTGGTGATCGCGTTGATCCGCGACTGCAGCGCCTCGTACTGCGAGTAATTCACCGCATCGTTGGCCTGCGTGCCTGCTGCAACGTTGTGGATCGCCACGGGTGCCGCGTTCGACGTGCCGTCACCCAGCGTGATGCTGCTGTAGTTCGTCGTGCCGTTCGCATTCGTGCCGTAGGTGACGGCAGCCTTCGTCTGCCCATTCGGGCCGATGATGCCCGCCGCCTGCAACTGCCCGACGTTCACTGCATCCGTTGCCGCCACGCCGGCTGCCACGCCCGACAAAACGCGCGTGCCTGCCTTGCCCGTGAAGTCGACGACGGAACCGTTCGTCTGCGACGCGACGAGGATGTTCTTGCTCGTCGCATCCTGCGTCACCATGCCGGTGCCGCTCTGGTTGATCTGCGTCTGCAGGTTCGTGATGTCCGTGGTGTTCGCATAGACACGTGCGTCGAGGTTCGTGATTGCACCGCCGATCGTCGTGACCGTCGAGCCGCCGACGACGTACGCCGGGTTCGCGATCGTGCCCGTCGCCGGGTTGAACGTCGAACCGCCGCCGATCGCGTTGGCCGTCGATGCCGCCACGTTATACAACTGCGTGCCGTTCACCGCGTCGACGCTCGATGCGTTCACCTTGCCCGCCGCTACGCCCGTCAGCCTGCGCGCACCGGCCGTGCCCGTGAAGTCGACGATCGAGCCGCCCGTCTGTGAGGCGACGAGGATGTTGCTGGTCGTCGCATCCTGCGTCACGAGATTGATGCCGCCTACGTTCGTCTGCGTCTGCAGGTTCGTGATGTCGGTGGTGTTCGCGTTGACGCGGGCGTCGAGGCTGGTGATCGCGCTGGCGATGTTCGTCACCGTCGATCCGCCAATCACGTACGTCGGGTTCGTGATGGTGCCGTCGTTGTTCACCGTCGAGCCAGCGCCCAGTGCGGCCATGACACCCTTGAGCTGCGCAACGTTGACGGCGTCGGTGTTTTGCGTGCCGGCACCCACGTAAGCGATCTGGCGCAACTGCGTGCTGCTGCCGACCGACACGATGTTCGCGCGGCCGTTGTCCGCGCTGTTGTAGCCGAGCGTGACACTGTTCGAACCCGTGGCGATGATGTTCTCGCCGATGGCTTCCGTATGCGAGCCGCCCACGGCCACGTTGTTACCGATCGCGATGGCGTTGTCCGCATCGGCTTCCGTGCCGTTGGTACCGATCACTACAGCATTGGCGCCGTTTGCCGACACCGTCGAGCCGATCGCCACCGTGTTCGTGCCGTTCACCGCGATGTTCTGACCGATACCGACCGAAGAAGCCGAGCCCACTTCCACACCCGTCCCGGCCGCGATTGCATAATCAGCCGTCGCATGCGTGTTCAGGCCGATCGCCATCGAGTCCGTGCCCGTCGCTTCGATCATGCCCTGCTTGTCGGTCGGACCCGATACGAGCAACTGGTCAGGCGGAAGCGACGATGCACCGAGCAGCGACGGTGACGGCGCGCCGAGCAACGACGTCGAGCGTACTGCGGGAGACGCGAGCAGCTGCTTTGAGGAAACCGTCGACGAACTGAGGTTGGCGACGGCCGCAGCGATGTCCGCGTTGACCTGGCCAACGGTTGCGGCATCGGTGTTCGCCACACCGTCGGCGACATTGACGATACGACGGGTCGACGTCGAGCTGCCCACAGCGAACGTATTCGCGATGCTGGTTGCCGAACCATAGCCCATCGCAACCGAGTTGACGCCGAGCGCGCGTGCGCCTGCGCCGATCGCAAGTGAGCCGTTCGCATTGGCGAACGCGTTGCCGCCGATCGCGAGGGCGTCGGTGCCTGCGGCTTGTGCAGCGGCGGCACTGCTCGGGCCGAACCGGATGTATTTCAGGTTCGAGGCCACGGGCGCGACCATATTCGACAGATTGGACAGCGCGTCGCCCACGTTCGAGAACGTCTGGCCGTTGACGTTGAATGCCGGCGCGGCAATCGAGCCATCCGGATTCACGGTCGCCCCCCCGCCAAGGGCCGCCGTCACGCCCGACAGTTGCGACACGTTGACGGCATCGGCTGCTGCCGTGCCGGCGGCCATATTCGTGATCTGACGTTGAGCCGTCGATGAACCTACCGACACGGTATTCGCGCGGTCTGCCACCGAGTTCGCGCCGAGCGCCACCGCGCTGCTCGCGCTGGCGGTTGCGGCCGGACCCGCAGCGATGCTGTCGGTGCCTGTCACCGTCGAATCCGCCAGCGACGAGTTCGCGTGGAAATACTTCAGATTGGCGTTACTGCCGATATTGTTGAGACGCGCATCAATGCTCGTCAGCGCACCTGCAACGTTGTTATACGTGCCGCCCGCAATGTTGTATGTCGGGTTCGTGATCGCGCCCGTCGCCGGGTTATACGACGAACCACCGCCCAGTGAAGCCGCCGTCGCGGCGCCTTCCGCGTTGACCTTCGCATCTTCCGACATCAACTGGCTGACGTTGACGGCATCCGTTCCCGAGTAGCCCGCCGCGACGTTCGTGATGCGGCGCTCTGCACCTGTCTTGCCGACAGAAACCTCACCGCCCGCAGCCGTGGCTGCCGTGAGGGTCGCGCCGCCGGGGTTGTAGCCGGCCGTGCCGAGTGTCGTCGAGTTGGCCAGCGAATTCGAGCCCAAAGCAACCGAGTTCGTTGTCGAGGCCGTAGCCGCGCCGCCGATCGCGATTGAGTTAGTGCCTGCTGCGCTCGCACTGCCCAGCGCCGAATTCGCCTGGAAGTACTTTAGATTGCCGCCGCCGGCACTAAGGTTGTTGACGACGTTGCTGAGGTTGCCCAGGTTGTTGCTGATGCCATTGACCTTCATGTCTTCAGCCATCAACTGGCTGACGTTCACCGCGTCCGTCGAAGCGTAGCCTGCTGCGACGTTCGTAATGCGACGCTCCGCCCCGGCTTTGCCGACGGAGACTTCACCACCCACCGCCGTCGAAGCAACGAGGGCCATGGCGCCGGGGTCGTAGCCTGCGGTCGACAGTGTTGACGAGTTGGCAACGGAGTACGCGCCAAGCGCGACTGAATTGGCTGTGGCGGCAGTCGCAGACTGACCCAACGCGCTCGCCCCGATTGCAAAGGCATATGCATTCTGGCCGAGCGCAGTCGCATAGTCCGCCATGGCACGCGCGGAGTCGCCAAAAGCCGCTGCGGAGAACCCCGTCGCCACTGTCTGATTACCTACAGCGGTCGACCAATTACCGGACGCGTATGAAAACGCCCCCAACGCAGTCGACCAACTGCCAGTGGCGCTCGATGCATATCCCAATGACGACGCTGCGTACCCAGGAGCATATCCACCATCGGTGGCTCCAGCGTGGGCCAGCGACGAAGCCAGACCGGCACTTGCAGTCAAGAGCGCCACTGCGCCTTTGGTTGCCTTCTTTCTCTTGCCCTTGGCATTTTCCTGTACCGCCACCCAAGTTCCTGCCGCTTCGTTCCAGACGGAACGATAAGTCTTGTTCATTAGATATCCTATGTTTACGGGGCCATACTTAAATGCATAAGTGGTCGAAAGGCGTTCATCCACGAAATCCACGCGGTCGCAGCGAGGAAACAGCATCGCTGTGACCGCCTGGTTCGTCGGCATCTACGCTCACACGCGCGCAACACGACCGGGCGGTATTCGACACACGCGTTTCGAAAGGTATGCGCTTAGAGAATATTTCGTAATCGAATAATTCCGAACGCTCGGTCATTCTTCATATAAAACGTATCGGCAGGGCACGGTTTAGGAGTTATTCGATGCTTCGATGAGTCGCCGTGGAATGGCTACCATAAGGTCTATGTGTTCGATCGCATCGATGTTGTCCAAGTAAGGCGCGGGATTTTCCGCTCGCGTATGCGAAAGGCCCGGTTTGCTGGGTTTTCCAACAAACTGGGCCTCGTTCGTAGCCCTGGCCTCTGGTCCTCAGGCCATTGCTCAGTTGCTGCCGGTTGCCGAGCCTCCATTAAGTGCTCCGGCGATGGCAACGCTGTTCAGCGAACCCAACGCTGTCAACATGACAACCGTTTTACCCCCACGGCTTTTCTCTCCATTCGCGTGCGCGAATTCAGACACAGCGACATGCGTTCCCGTCGTCTCGCATCAAATAGAAACTCATAGATTCAAAACATGCTTCTAAAGAAATCGGCGCCTCACATGAGATACGATCTGCGTTTCAGTTGTACTGCGATCAACGCATCGGACGTTTCGCATATCGAATCCGGATTGCACGCGCATTTAGCGATGCAGCTTCACTGGCGTGGAGTTTCATAGCGCATAAAAAAACGGCCCGGTCATTCGCATGACCGGGCCGTTTCGGCTCATGTGCAGCCTCGATGGAAGCCGCCTTCAATACGACTATTGCTGCTTGAGCGGCGTCTGCTGTGGCGCTTGCCCCTGCAATTGCCATTGGTTGCGCAACTGCACTGACTGCTCCGTCAACGGCGCTTGCTGAGCCGGTACCTGCGCTTGCGGCTGCTGCATTTGCTGTTGCACCTGTTGCACCTGTTGCGCTTGCTGCAGCGCTTGCGCCTGTCGCTGAACGCCCGTCTGCTGCTGCACCTGCATCGACTGCTGCTGTACTTGCCGCTGCGCGGCCGCCCCTGGCGAATCAGCCACCGACATCGCGCTCACGCGTATCTCGACGCGCCGGTTCGGCGCGAGACATGCGATCACGGCAGGCTTCTTCGGACCCGGACACATCGCGACGGGCGCCGTCGAACCCGCGCCGCGCACATCGAAGTGCTCGGGATTCACGCCGCGTTTCTTCAACTCATCGGCAACCGCCTGCGCACGGCGCCGCGACAGATCGCGGTTGTGTGCGACTGAGCCAAAGCGATCCGTGTAGCCGATCACCGTCACGACGTCGATCGACTTCGCGCGATTCAGACCCGACGCGATTTGGTCGATCGCATCGATGCCGTCAGGCTTCAGCTTCGCGCTGTCGAAATCGAACAGCGCATCGGCCGACAGCGAAATCGGCTTATCCGGCAGCGGCGTCTCCGCAAGAGGAGGCGCAGGCGGCGCAGGGCAACGATCGAGCTCGTCATTGACCTGCACGCTCAGCGTCTTCGCGCGCTCGATTGCTTCCCAGCCGTGCACCCAGCGCGTGCCGTGCGTTTCGTCCTGCTCTTTCCAGACTTCGTCCGTCAGAGCGAGCAGACGCCCCGCCGACTCGCCCTTGCATGACGATGCGGACGCACGGGCATTGGTCGCTTCGATCTCGCGAATCGCCTGGACCCACTTGTCGCGCTTCGGCCAGTTCTTGGCGGCGTACAGCGACTGCCACTGCGCGCCGCTGTCGATCAGATAACGCGCATTGCCGAGCGCCCGGTTCGCGGCGTCGTTGTAGACGTGCGAAAAGAGCACATGGCTGTCCTGCCGCTCGGCGATCTCGAGGAAGCCTTCGGCTACCCCGCGCCGATAAGGATCGGCGATGCGCTGCGCCAATGGCGTCAACGCCTGGACCTGGCTCGTGATGCTGGCCGCGAACGCCGGCGCCGCAAAAGCCGCCGCCAGCGTCGCGGCGAGCGTCATGAAGACCGGGCCGCGAAAGTTTGGTGTTTTCATCGTTTGATTTTTCTCCTCGCCCGCCGCGCTCATCGCGCGGCGGGCTGGTCAGGCCTTTAGAACCCGATCGTCACGCCTGCCGACGCGCCAGTGCTTGCACTGTTGCCCGTCGAGCGCGTCACGTGTGCGTTGACGAGCACTCGGTCGTTGACCCAGTAGTTCGCGCCGATGGCGATGGCTGCCGCACCGCCATAGGTGCCGGCTGCCGCCGACATCTGGAAGTTGCCTTCCGCACGAGCATTCGGGATCAGCGACGTCGCCGCCATCGCTGCCGCACCCAGCGAGTTCATCTTGTCGTTCATCTTGTTGAACTGCTGGTCGGTGTACGCGTTCGCCTGCTGCACCGCCTGCTGGCTGATCGTCGTACCCGCCTGCGTGATCGCCTGGTTCAACTGGCCCACGTTGACGGCATCGGTATCCGACGTACCCGCAGCGACGTTCGTGACGCGGCGCTGTTGCGTTGCCGAACCCACGGACACGGTGTTGTCCTGATCTGCGACGGAACCCGCGCCGAGTGCGACCGAGTTGTTGCCGCTCGCCGTCGACGTCGAACCGATTGCAACCGCGTTCTGGCCCGACGCTTTCGACGCATAGCCCGCGGCGATCGACTGGTTGCCGCTTGCGACAGACAGTGCGCCCATCGCCGTCGCATGCGTGCCGCCCGCCTGCGCCGCTTCAGTGTTGCGATTGCCGTCGCCGACGAACAGCGTATCGACACCCGTGCCTGCGTTGACGATCTTGTTGACCTTCCCCAGCAAGTCCGAGTACTGCGAGTAGTTCACCGCATCGTTAGGAGCGGAACCGTCCGCAACGTTGTGAATCGCCACGGGTGCCGCGTTCGACGTGCCGTCACCCAGCGTGATGCTGCTGTAGTTCGTCGTGCCGTCCGCCTTCGTGTCGTACGTCACGGCGGCCTTCGTCTGGCCATTCGGGCCGATGATGCCCGCCGCCTGCAACTGACCGACGTTCACTGCATCCGTTGCCGCCACGCCGGCTGCCACGCCCGACAGAACGCGCGCGCCTGCCGTGCCCGTGAAGTCAACCACGGACCCGTTGGTCTGCGACGCGACGAGGATGTTCTTGCTCGTCGCATCCTGCGTCACGATGCCGATGCCGCCTTCGTTGATCTGCGTCTGCAGGTTCGTGATGTCCGTGGTGTTCGCATAGAGACGTGCGTCGAGGTTCGTGATCGCGCCGCCGATGGTCGTGACCGTCGAGCCGCCGACGATGAACGTCGGATTGCTGATCGTGCCGTTGCTGTTCACCGTCGAGCCGCTGCCGATCGCAGCTGCCGTCGATGCCGCCACGTTGTACAACTGCGTGCCGTTCACTGCGTCGAGGCTCGACGCATTCACCTTGCCCGCCGCCACGCCCGTCAGCCTGCGCGCACCGGCCGTGCCCGTGAAGTCGACGACCGAGCCGCCCGTCTGTGAGGCGACGAGGATGGTGCTGGTCGTCGCATCCTGCGTCACGAGACCGATGCCGCCTCCGTTGATCTGCGTCTGCAGGTTCGTGATGTCCGTACTGTTCGCATACACGCGGTTGTCGAGGTTCGTGATCGCGCCGGCAACGTTGGTTATCGTCGACGTGCCGTTGTTGATCACGAACGTCGGATTGGTGATCGTGCCCGTCGTCGGATCGAACGACGAACCGCCGCCGATCGCGCCCGCCGTCGATGCCGCCACGTTGTACAGCTGCGTGCCGTTGATCGCGTCGTAGCTCGATGCGTTCACCTTGCCTGCCGCCACGCCCGTCAGAACGCGCGCACCCGCCGTGCCCGTGAAGTCGACCAGCGAACCGCTCTTCTGCGACGCGACCGTGATCACGTTCGTCGACGCATCCTGCTGCACGAGACCGATCTCGCCGTTGTAGATTTGAGTCGTGAGGTTGCTGATGTCGGTCGTCACGCGTGCGTCGATGCTGGTGATCGCACCCGAGATGTTCGTCACCGTCGAGCCGCCGATCACGTACGTCGGGTTGGTGATCGTGCCCGTCGTCGGATCGAACGAAGAACCGCCGCCGATCGCGCCCGCCGTCGATGCCGCCACGTTGTACAACTGCGTGCCGTTCACCGCATCGGAACTCGATGCGTTCACCGCGCCCGCCGCCAGCTTCGTGATTGTCGTGCCGTTTGCACCAGCCAGCGTGATCTGGTCTTTCGCTGTGCCGTCGTACACGACGCCCAGCACGTTACCCGACTTGGCCACGCTGTCCAGCGCCGTCAGCGCATCGCCCACGTTCGAGAAAGTACTGCCGCTCAAGGTGTACTGCGGACGGGTAATCGCGCCCGTCGACGTGTTGAACGACGCGCCGCCGCCGAGGGCCTGGGCCGCCGATGTGCCTTGCGCGTACAGCTGCGAACCGTTGACGGCCTCCGTGCTCGACGCATTCAGCGCACCTGCCGTCAGATTCGCGATCTTCGTGCCGTTTGCGCCCTTCAGCGTGATCGCGTCCTTCGCCGCGGCATCGTAGTCGACTGCGAGCGCATCGCCGCCATTACCGAGCGTGACGCTGTTCGAGCCCGACGCGATGATGTCCTTGCCGATGGCCATCGTTTCCGGGCCACCGACCTGCACGTTGTTACCAATGGCGATGCCGTCATCGACCACGACGGACGAACTGTTGTTGCCAATCACGATCGCATTGTTGCCGTGCGCGGTCACGTTGGTGCCCATCACGACGGTGTGGTCGCCGTCGATGGCGATCTGCTGGCCAATCCCGACGGAGGCGAGTCCCAGCGTCTGCACATTGCCGCCGACGGACACTGCCTGGTCCGCCGTCGCCTGCGAGTTCAGGCCGATTGCCATCGAGTCGGTGCCGAGCGCTGCAAGCTGGCCACCCAACTGCGTCGGACCGGCCGCGATCAGCTGGTCCGGCGTCAGACTCGACACCGGGGGACCACCCAGCATGCTTGGAGACGGGGCTGCGCCCAGCAGCGATGTCGCGCGCAGCGACGACGACTTGAGCGTGCTGCTGCTGGTCGTGTTCAGATTCGCGATAGCCGCCTGGATGTCCGAGTTGACCTGACCAACGGTTGCCGCGTCGGTCGCAGCCACGCCGTCCGCGACATTGACGATGCGGCGTGTCGAGAACGCATTGCCGACCGCGAACGTGTTGTCCGCCGTCGCCTGCGATCCATAACCCAGCGCCACCGAATTCGTACCCGTTGCAAACGACGCACGTCCGATGGCGACCGCGCCGTTCTTGCTCGCTACCGCGTTCGGACCGATTGCGATCGCGTCCAGACCTGTTGCGTTCGCTTTTGCTGCCTGACCCGAAGCGGCACCGAAGCTGATGTACTTAAGGTTCTGGACGATATTGCTCGTGCTGTCGGAGATGCTCGCCAGCGCGTCACCCACATTCGAGAATGTATTGCCGTACACGTTGAACATCGGCTGTGCGATCGAGCCATCGGCCTTCACCGATGCGCCGCCGCCGATCGCCGTCGTCACGCCGCCAAGCTGCGACACGTTGACGGCATCCGTTGCAGCCGTACCCGCGGCCATGTTCGTGATCTGGCGCTGCAGCGTCGCCGAGCCGACAGAAACCGTGTTCGCGCGCTCCGCGACCGAGTTCGAGCCGAGCGCAACTGCATTCGATGCCGTCGCGTTTGCAGCACCGCCGACCGCAATCGACTCCGCCCCTGCCGCGCTCGAATCCGCGAGCGCCGAATTCGCGTGGAAGTACTTGATCGAACCAGCGGGCGAGATGTTATTGATGCGCGCGTCGATGCCTGTCAGCGCGCCTGCGACGTTGTTATACGTGCCGCCTGCGACGTTATATGCGGGGTTCGTGACCGCACCCGTCGAAGGGTTGTACGACGCCCCGCCGCCCAATGCCGCTGCCGTATTCGTGCCTTGCAGATTGACCTTCGCATTTTCCGACATCAGCTGGCTGACGTTCACGGCGTCCGTCGCGGAGTAGCCCGCTGCAACGTTCGTGATGCGGCGCTCTGCGTTTGCCGAGCCGATGGAAACTTCGCCCACGTTGGCCGATGCATTGATGGCCGAGCCACCGGGGTTGAAGCCGGCTGTGCCAAGCGTCGCCGAGTTGGCGACTGATTTCGCGCCCAGTGCGACAGAATTGGCCCCAATGGCCGTTGCAAGCTGACCGATGGCCGTCGCGCTCGTCCCGCTCGCGATTGCCGTGTCGCCGATGGCCAGCGCGCTTTGTGCGGATGCCGTCGATTGATTGCCCAGAGCAACGGAATAAAGTCCGCTTGCCGTCGCGTAATCGCCGAATGCGTCGCTTTGCTGAGCGGTCGAAAGCGAAGCTGCGCCAATTGCAATGCCTGAAACGCCCGATGCCGTGGCGAGCGGGCCCATTGCAATGCCGTACGAGTTCGATGCGAGCGCCTGAGGGCCTACGGCGATTGAATTCGGACCGGAGGCGAGTGAGTCGGTAGCGGTGGAGCTTGCGTGGAAGTACTTGACGGTACCGGTGCTACCGACGTTATTGACGACATTGCTGAGGTTGTTGACGCGTGCGTCTTCGGCCATTAGCTGACTTATGTTCACAGCGTCCGTTGAGGCGGTACCGGCTGCAACGTTTGTGATCTGACGCTGGAGCGACGATGAACCAACCGATACTGAATTCGAGCGATCCGCGATCGAACTCGCGCCAATTGCCACGGAGTTCGCTCCATAGGCCGACGAATACGAACCCAGCGCAAGCGCAGAAGACACGGTCGCGTAAGCGTTATGTCCGATGGCAATCGTATCGCTTGCCAGCGATCTTGCGCCCGAGCCAATCCCAACGCCCGAATCACCGGTCGCCGTAGAACCCACCCCCAACACGGTGGTCCCTTCCGCCGATGCCGTCGCGCCATTGCCGATAGCCAGCGAGTCCGTGTTATTTGCTACTGTAGTTGCGGCAAAACTCCCTGCGTTACCGATCGCAATGGAGCCGATACCCGACGATCGCGCCGTCGCGCCATAGGCTATGGCACCGTTCGCACCGGTTGCACTGCCGCCATCCAATCCTCCCGCCAAAGCGACACTACCTGCTCCTCCAAGTGCCAGTGCAGTAACGAGATGTCGCGTGTTTCGACTTTTCTTTCCCTTCGCGTGCGTGTGCTCAGATGCGGCAACATATGTTCCCGTCTTGTCGCACCAAACGCTCTTATAAATTTTATTCATTCGCAATCCTATATAAATCGGTTGTTTTGTCCGTTCCACTCACGTCCATGTTCGGCAACTTGCTGCTTGGTCCACCAGACTCTGAATCGTCCGCAACACCAACCAAGACTACTTCGGCGTTATGCCGACCGCCGCACCCGCGGGCTCCAGGTTTCGAAGCGGCTTCCGCCAAAACATAGGCAGCATGCACAAGAAGACCAAATAGCAGGCAAACCTGGCGGACGAAAGATATGAAACTATTTCGAATGACCGAATAGGACGCGTCCTATTGCTCGGCGGAATCGGGATATTTCGAAAATTTCCTACGAGACCCAACAAATATTCGAAAACTGGCTATCTGCGCGACTTTGCGACTTCGAATGACGACACATCGAAGGCAGCAAGCTCTTGATCAGGACGCGACGACGTGACACCGGAAAAAGTCCGGATGCTCTTGCGTCACCTGGCCTCTCCACGACTTTATTGCCAGCGAATAAATGCCGGAGATCTGGAAAAAAAGATTGGAGTATGAGCGCGACTAATGTTGGAGTCGTGCTGGACCATCAACCTCGATTGAAGCTACGAGTTGACCAACGCCTCATAAGGGAAGCACTCGCCGCCCCATTCGCGCGCGAGTTCGGCACATCGCTTGATGCGCAGTTGTCCTTGCTCGAAATCGACGAACACGACATGATCCGCATGCGCGGGACGCGATGGCGAACCGCCGCTGCGTCCATCCGAGAGAACCCACAAACAGCGCTGCTGTGCGGGTCGACGCCGCGCGCTATGTGCGAGTAACGCCGAAGCTCTTTCGACGCCGAGCGTCAAAGGCGTTCCGCCCCCACCGCCGACTGGCGCAATCCATTTTTCATTCCACCAGCGCGGTGCCGCAGGACCGAAGCGCACATCGGCGCGACTGCCCCCAAAACAAACGAGCGCCACCTCAGCGCGTGCAGCACGCGCCTGATCGAACAGCGCCACGAGCAAACCTTTAGCAAGCGCAAGCCGTTGCCCGGAGAGCATCGAACCGGAGCAATCGAGCACGAAGCAATGCAGCACGCCGCCGCGCGCCTCTTCATGCACGAATCGCAGATGCGCCGCGCGCAGCCGTTCATCACGCTTCGCAGCAAGCGTGCGCGGCCATGCAACGCGCGCACCAACCGTGCCACCGCGCGCCGCGTCGCCCGCGCCTTGCCGCCATCGAAAACCGCTGCGCATGGGGCGCGCGGCCGCGTTCTTTCGATGGCTCAGTGTTTTTTTATGTTGAGAGGAATGACGCTTTTGACGCCCTTGACGTGTGTAATACCCGTCGGCTCTGGTGGAAGATAACCGAAGTCGCTTTCCGGGGAAGTACTCGCGCTGCCGGTTGAAGAAGCCTGTTGAGAAGCGGGCGAATCAGGACTGATGTCCTGACGCTGCGCGGCGTCCTCATGTGAGCGCCGCCGATGCAGCAACACCGATTCCGCAACATTATCGACATGCGCGAGCGTCACCGCATCGGCCTGCTCCAGCGCAGCCAGCGCACGCGCCGCGCGCAGCATCACGAGATCCGCGCGCAATCCATCGACACCCGCCGCAATACACAACGCGCTCACATGCGCATGCACGGCATCGTCGAACGAAAGGCACGGCAAAGCCAAGCGCGCATCGCGAATGCGCGCGACGTATTCCTCCTGCTGCACGGCATACCGCGAACGAAAACCCAAAGAATCGAGATCGAACGCCAATCGTGCCTTGACGATGTCCTGCCGAATCTGCGGCTCAAAGCAGTTTTCGAGTTCGACCATCAAGCCGAAGCGATCCGTCAGTTGCGGGCGCAGTTCACCCTCTTCCGGATTCATCGTGCCGATCAACACGAAGCGTGCGTCATGCGTATGAGAGACGCCATCGCGCTCGACGGTATTGACGCCACTGGCCGCCGCATCGAGCAGCACATCCACGAGCCCATCGGTCAACAAATTTACCTCATCGACGTACAGCACGCCGCGATGCGCCTTTGCGAGCAACCCAGGCGCAAAGCGCACGGAGGCATCGCGCAATGCCGATTCGATATCGAGCGTGCCGATCAGGCGATCTTCACTCGCGCCCAAAGGTAACGTGACGAACTGCCCCTCGGGCAGTAATTCCGCGAGCGCGCGCGCAGCCGTCGATTTCGCGGTGCCGCGCGGCCCGCTGACCAGCACGCCGCCGATGCCAGGATCGACGGCAGCAAGCAATAGCGCCTGCTGCAACGACTGCTGCGCGATCAACGCGGAAAACGGAAACACCGCGCGCGGCACGTTGGCTTCGCTCATGATCGTGATCCTTCCATGTGCTGTTCGCTGGCGAGCAGATGTCGTTCGACTTGCCCGCGATAGTCGCCGGGCTGTTGCCAAAGCCCGCGCTGCATCGCTTCGAGCAGGCGCTCGCAGACGGCATGCAACGCGTGCGGGTTGTGCTTCCGCATGAACTCGCGCGTACCGGCATCGTTCAGATACGCATCGGCGACGAGCGCGTATTGATGATCGGCGACCACGCGCGCCGTCGCATCGTAGCCGTACAGATAATCGACGGTCGCCGCAATTTCCGCCGCGCCCTTGTACCCGTGACGCTTCACGCCATCGAGCCACTTCGGATTCACGACGCGCGAGCGGATCACGCGCGCGATCTCCTCATGCAGCGTGCGAATGCGCGGCGTGTCGGGATTGCTGTGATCCGCATGATAGACGTGCGGCTGATTGCCCGCGAAGTGCCGCACAGCCGCCGTCATGCCGCCCTGGAACTGGTAGTAGTCGTTCGAATCGAGGACATCGTGCTCGCGGTTGTCCTGGTTCTGCAACACGACATCCATTGCGGCGAGCCGCGTGCCGAATGCGTGCCGCGCTTCCTCGCCCGCACTCTTCTGCGTGTACGCGTAACCGCCCCACGACAAATAAGCATTCGCGAGATCGGCATCCGTCTGCCATTGCTGCGTGTCGATCATCTGCTGCAAGCCCGCGCCATATGCGCCAGGCCGCGCGCTGAACACGCGAAAGCCCGCGCGCCTGCGCGCTTCCACAGCATCGACGCCACGTGCTATCCACGCATCGCGCTCGCGCAGCACCCGCGCACGGACAGGATTGACGTCCTCCGGCTCGTCGAGTTCCGCAACGGCCTGCACGGCGGCGTCGAACAGATGCATCACGTTGGCGAATGCATCGCGGAAGAAGCCTGACACGCGCAATGTCACGTCGATACGCGGACGGTCGAACGCGGCGATCGGCATGATCTCGAAGTCCGTCACGCGATGGCTGCCCGGCGCCCACTTCGGCCGCACACCGAGCAGCGCAAGCGCCTGCGCGATATCGTCGCCGCCCGTGCGCATCGTCGCCGTGCCCCAGACGGACAGGCCAATCGCGCGCGGATAGTCGCCGTGCTCCTGCAAGTGACGTTCGATCAACGTCTGGGCGGACTTGAGACCCAGCGCCCACGCGGCTTGCGTAGGAATGGCGCGCGTGTCGACGGAATAGAAGTTGCGGCCTGTCGGCAGCACGTCGGGGCGTCCGCGCGACGGTGAACCGCTCGGGCCGGGCGGCACGAAACGTCCTTCGAGCCCACGCTTCAGATGCATCAGTTCGTGCGGGCCGCACGCATCGAGACGCGGCAGGATGTCGTCGCGCATGCGTTCGAGCACGCGCGCCGTGTGCGGCAGTTCGTCGATGTCAGGTTCACCGTGCGCATCGCTTTCCAACCCGCACATGTCATCGAGCAACCACGCCGCGAGCAATTCGAGCCTTTCGCGTGTATCGCCGTTGTGACGCCACGGCGCATCGCTGACCTGCTGCAACAGCGCGGGACGCGGCCCGTCCCACGCGGCCGACCAATCCGCCGACAGCGGATCGAACAGATGATCGACTTCGAGATCGCGCGCCAATGCATCGATGAGGCCCGCCTTCGCGCCCTGTCCATCGCCGACTGGAAATCGCCCGAGCGCGAGCAGCGTATCGCGCCGCTGCACGCCTTCTGGCGACTGCCCGAACGTGTGCAAGCCATCGCGAATCTGCGCTTCCTTCAGCTCGCACAGCCATGCATCGACGCGCGTCAGCAAGGTGTCTTCGGCGTCGGTATCGGCGGGTGCCGCGAGACTCAGCTCTTCGTGCAGCCGATGCCTGACGATCGTGTCGAGTATGGTCCGCCGCAGCAGCTTCGCGCGGCGCGGATCGACCATCAACGCATCGTAGTATTCGTCAACCTGACGTTCGAGGTCTTGCAGCGGCCCGTAGTTTTCCGCGCGCGTCAGCGGCGGCATCAGATGATCGATGATCACCGCCTGCGTGCGGCGCTTCGCCTGGCTGCCTTCCCCCGGATCGTTGACGATGAATGGATACAGATGCGGCAGCGGCCCGAGTATGGCATCGGGCCAGCATGCATCGCTCAGCGCGACGCTCTTGCCCGGCAGCCACTCGAGATTGCCGTGCTTGCCCACATGCACGACGGCATCGACCTGAAACTGATGGCGCAGCCAGAAATAGAACGCGAGATACGCATGCGGCGGCACGAGCTCGGCGTCGTGATAGCTCGCGTAATCGTTCTGCTCGCGCGAGCGTGGCGGCTGAATGCCGATGAACACATGTCCGCAGCGCCAGCCCGCGATCATGAAGCGGCCACGGCGCACGTTAGGGTCCTGCCCGGGCTCGCCCCACTTCGCATTCAGCTCATCGCGCAGCGCTTGCGGCAGACGCGCGAAATGCGTCATGTAATCGTTCAAAGCAAGGCTTTGCAGCGCGGGCCGCAGATCGCGCACCACGGGATCGTTGGTCACGCCTTGCGTCAGCGCCGCCATCAACGCATCGCCCGTCGCGGGCAGGTCGTCCACGCGATAGCCTTCGTCTCGCAGCATCGAAAGAATATTCACCACCGATGCAGGCGTATCGAGTCCCACGCCATTACCGATGCGCCCTTCACTCATCGGATAGTTCGCGAGAATTAGCGCGAGCTTCTTGCCGGCGTTCGGCGTGCGCCGCAGCTTGCACCAGCGCTCGCTCAATTCAGCAAGAAACGCAATGCGCTCGTGATCCGGCTGATAGCGGACCACGTCCACTTCCGTATGCGGACAGCGGTACGCGAGTCCCTTGAAGCTGACCGCGCGCGTGATGATGCGTCCGTCCACTTCGGGCAGCGCAACGTGCATCGCGATGTCGCGAGAATTGAGGCCGTGATTGTCCTTCACCCAGTCTTCACGGTTGCCGCCGCTCAGGATCACCTGCATCACGGGCGCGTCGCCTGCCAGCGCGAGCGGTTCGGGGTCGTCGATTGCGGAAGCGGCGAACGCAGTCGTGTTCAAAACGAGCGCGACGTGATGCTGCGCGGCCAGTTCCTGCACGACGTCGCGGCTGATCGCGTCCTTCAGCGACGTGATTGCGACGGGCAGCGGATTCATGCCGCGCGCTTCGAGCGCATCGACTAGCGCATCGAACACGGCGGTATTGGCGGCCTGCAAATGCGCCTTGTAGAACAGGACGGCGACGACGGGCGCGCCCGGCTTCCAGCGCGCCTTCCAGTCTTCGATCGTCGCGACATCGCGCTCGGGATGATAGAGCGCCGCATGAGGCAGCGGGCTCGGCGGCGCAGGCTCCTTGCCCCAGCCGAGCGCGCGCGACGCGATGCAGCGCATGAACGACTCGGCATTGCGCGCGCCGCCTTCACGCAGATAGCGCCACAACTGATGGCAAAGGTCCGCATCGGCCGTGCTGCGCGCAAGCAGGTTCGGGTCTTCCTGCAAGTCGCCCGAAAACATCGCGAGCGTCTGCTGCTTGCGCTGCGCGAGCGCGACCACCTGTTCGATCCCATACGGCCAATAGGCCTCGCCGCCCAGATGATCGACGACGACGACGCGCGCATGCTGCAACACGTCGTCGATATAGAAGTCCACCGAAGCCGGCTGCCGCAGATACGTGACATTCGCGAGCCGCACGCTCGGGAAGCCCTCGCCCAGACGCGGCACGACGCTCGCGAGCAATGACAGCGTCGTGTCGGCGGAACTGAGGATCACGATATCGGCAGGCTTCTGGTCGATACGGATCACGCCCTTCGTATCGTCGACGAAGCCCCCAGGGACGGTGCGCAGCAGATGCATCGCGTACGCCCGTCAAACCTGTTGAGTCTGTGCGTTCAACGCTTCGTCTAGCGCGCGTTGCAACGCCCGCTGATCGAGGTCTTCGCCGATCAGCACGAAGCGGCTCGGCGGCGATCCATCGAGTTCGCCCGGCTGCCAGCGCCGGTCGAAATAGCTGTCGAAGCGCCGGCCCACGCCCTGGATCACGAGGCGCATCGGCGCGCCTGGCAGCGCGGCAAACCCTTTCACGCGATAGACCGTGTGGCCTTCCACCACCTGCTGAAGCGCGGCGATCATCGTTTCGCGCGACGGCGCCTGCGCGGTCACGACGACGGAATCGAACGCATCGTGATGGTGGTCGGCATGATCGGGGTCGTCGGCTGATCCGTGGTGGTCATGACGCAAATGGATCGTTTCTTCCGATGCCGATTCGAGCCCGAGCAGCGCGTGCAGCTCGAGCGCTCCGCGATGCGCGCGCACCACTTTCACCTGCGGCGGAATCTCTTCGCGAATCACGGCTTCGACACGGGCCTGTTGCGCGTCGTCGAGCAGATCGGTCTTGTTGAGAATCACGAGATCGGCTGCCGACAACTGGTCTTCGAACAGTTCATGCAGCGGCGATTCGTGATCGAGATTCGGATCGGCCTTGCGCAACTGATCGACGGCGACGGGGTCTTCGGCGAACTGGCCGCTCGCGACGGCGGGACCGTCGACCACGGTGACGACGGCGTCGACGGTAAAGCTGTTCTTGATCGACGGCCAGTTGAACGCCTGCACGAGCGGCTTCGGCAACGCAAGGCCCGACGTTTCGATCAGCACATGATCGATCTGTTCGCGCCGCTCGACGAGTTGCTCCATGACGGGAAAGAACTCTTCCTGCACGGTGCAGCACAGACAACCGTTGGCGAGTTCGTAGAGTTGGCCTTCCGTCTCGTTGCCGTTTTCATCGCAACCGATACCGCAGCCCTTGAGGATTTCGCCGTCGATGCCAAGCTCGCCGAACTCGTTGACGATGACGGCGACGCGCAGCCCGCCCGCGTGCTGAAGAATATGCCGCAGCAACGTGGTCTTGCCGCCTCCGAGAAAACCCGTGACGATCGTCACAGGAATCTTGCGCATCTGTGTCTGCATGATGGCTCCGTTGCCCGAAGCAGGTTCGAGCGACTTGAATATGCGCCGCTGCGAACGGCGCGAGTCGTGGTGATGCACGGGGACGGAAAGCGGCGCCATAAACGGCTGTGCAGCGGTGTGCGGCCCGCAATGGCGAGCGCATGGCCGTTCTGTGACGCGCGGGAAATCAATGAACGCACTGCCGCATCCCCGCAGCATTGCGTCGTTTTCACTGGCCGGTATCCGGGCTGATGAAAGCGCCGCCTCTCCTTCCCGCGCGAGGATTTTCGCGCAGTGGATTGTCTGCGTGGGCCGCTATTGGACACACACGCAGCGAGGCCGGCTCTGCATCGTCTTCGCGATGCCTTCACCTACCGTTGCGGGGAGCAGCATAGTTTGACCTGTCGAAAGCATTCGAAGGGCCTGCTATTTCCCGTTTAACTGCGCACGCGGAATGCGCGCGCGAGCACCAGAGTGCGTGCGAGTTTAGGCCGCGTCGCGCATAGCGTCAAGGAAGGCGGAAACCCGCAGCGACTCGCCAGCGCCCATGTGCTATCGTATGCCCGCATCCGAAGCCGAAGAGGCCGGCATCGAAGCACTCAGCCATGCACACGCGCGATGGCAACAAAGAGCCCGCATCAAGTGCAACATCGCATGACTCATTACTCATTCGGGCCCGTCTATCCGGCGCTCCTTTCGTTTCACACCACTTCCTCATCGACGTGGCGCGCCGCGCCGCGCATGCCGCGATGACGCGCGCATGGTTGATCGGCGCGGGCCCGGGCGACGTCGAACTGCTGACGCTCAAAGCCGTACGCGCGCTCGGCGAGGCCGACGTCGTGCTCGTCGATGATCTCGTGAATCCCGATGTGCTGCAGTTCGCGCGCGACGGCGCGCGTATCGTCCATGTCGGCAAACGCGGCGGCCAACAATCGACGCCGCAGGCGGACATCGTCGCGATGATGCTCGACCATCTGCGCATGGGCCGCCGCGTCGCGCGCCTGAAAGGCGGTGATCCGTTCGTGTTCGGGCGCGGCGGTGAAGAGCAGGAGGCGCTGCAAGCGGCAGGTATTCAGGTCGAAATCGTCAGCGGAATCACGGCCGGCATCGCCGCGCCCGCGGCTATCGGCATTCCCGTCACGCATCGCGAGCATACGCAGGGCGTGATCTTCGTCACGGGTCACGCCGCGGGCGAGCACGAAGCCGACTGGGCGACGCTTGCGGCCACGCGCATGACGCTCGTCATCTACATGGGCATGCGCCGGCTGAACGAAATCGTCGCTGCGCTGCTGCAGGCGGGCATGCCGCCCGATACGCCGTGTGCCGCAATCGAGTCCGCAACACGCCCCGAGCAGCGCCATGTATGCGCGACGCTGCGCGACTTCGTGCAGCGCGCCGCGCAAGCAGGACTCGGCTCGCCGTCGATTGTCGTGATCGGCGGCGTCGCGTCGCTCGCGCGGCCCGTCGATCCCTCACCCGGCGAAACGCCATGACGACGCTCATCTTGGGCCTCGGTTGCCGGCGCGGCGTATCGGCCGAACAGATCGAAGCGGCCGTGCGCGACGCGCTCGGCAGCACGCTTTCGTTCGACGCGATTGGCGCAGTGGCGACGGTCGATACGAAAGCGGACGAACCGGGCCTGCTCGCGTTCTGCGCGCAGCACGCGCTGCCGCTGCGCACCTTCACGCGCGACGAGATCGCCGCGCTCGGCGTCGCAACCCATGCATCGGCAATCGTGCGCGAGCACATGGGCATCGACGGCGTGTGCGAGCCCTGCGCGCTGCTCGCCGTGCCAAACGGGCGGCTGCTCGCCCCCAAACGCGCGCGCGACGGCGTCACGGTCGCCATCGCATGCGCCGCCGAATCTGGCGGCTGCGCAGTCAATTACTCGAACGACACACCCGGAACCAAGGAACATCGATGAAGACCGATCCCGAATCGCACGCACGCATGACGCAGCGCCGCCGCGAAGGCCACGAGAAAAAGCAGGCGCAGGCGACCATCGAAAAAGGCCTGCTGATCGTCTACACGGGCACGGGCAAAGGCAAGTCCACAGCCGCGTTCGGCATGGCCGTGCGCGTGCTTGGGCACGGCATGAAGCTCGGCGTCGTGCAGTTCATCAAGGGCGCGCTGCATACGTCGGAGCGCGATTTTCTCGGCGCTCAGGAAAACTGCGAGTTCATCACGATGGGCGATGGCTACACGTGGAACACGCAGGACCGCGACGCCGACATCGCGACGGCACGCAAAGGCTGGAACGAAGCGCGCCGGATGATCGAGAGCGGCGAATACCAGATGGTGATTCTCGACGAACTGAATACCGTGCTGAAGTATGAATACCTGCCGCTCGATGAAGTGCTCGACGTCGTGAAGGCACGGCCCGAGATGCTGCATGTCGTGATCACGGGCCGACATGCGCCCGACGCGCTGATCGACGCCGCCGACCTCGTCACCGAGATGCGCCTCGTCAAGCATCCGTATCGCGAGCAGCACGTGAAGGCGCAACGCGGCGTGGAGTTCTGAACGATGCTCGCGTGCCCCGCTCTCTTCATCAGCGCGCCGGCGTCGGGCCAAGGCAAGACGACCATCACGGCCGCGCTCGCGCGGCATCATCGGCGGATGGGGCGCGACGTGCGCGTGTTCAAGACGGGCCCGGACTTTCTGGACCCGATGATCCTCGCGCGCGCGAGCGGCGCGCCTGTCATGTCGCTCGATCTATGGATGGTCGGCGAGCGCGCGTGCCGCGCGCTGCTCGCGCAGGCCGCGCGCGAAGCGGATCTGATTCTGATCGAAGGTGTAATGGGCCTGTTCGACGGCACGCCGAGCAGCGCCGATCTCGCCGCGACCTTCAACGTGCCCGTCGCCGCCGTGATCTCGGCAAAGGCGATGGCGCAAACTTTTGGCGCCGTCGCATTCGGGCTCGCGCGCTTTCGGCCCGAGGTGCCGTTTCATGGCGTATTCGCGAACCGCGTCGGCTCGGCGCGTCATGCGCAGATGCTCGAGGAGTCCTTGCCTCGCGGCATGAACTGGCTCGGCTATCTGGCGGGCACCGATGCGATCGAATTGCCCGACCGGCACCTCGGCCTGCTACAGGCGGCGGAAATCGACGACCTCGACGAACGGCTCGATCGCGCGGCGGATGCGCTTGCCGCGACGGCACTCGCGCAGCTGCCGCCCGCCGTCGCTTTCGACGACGACGCGAACGAGCCGCCGTTGCCGCGTTCGCTCGAAGGCATGCAGATCGCCATTGCGCGCGATGCCGCGTTCTCGTTCATCTATCCGGCGAACGTACAGTTGCTCGAAGCGCTCGGCGCGCGGGTCAGCTATTTCTCGCCGCTCGCGAACGAGCCCGTGCCCGATGATGCAAGCGCCGTCTATCTTCCCGGCGGCTACCCCGAGCTGCATGCGGGCGCGCTCGCAGCCAACGCGCGCAGCGCGGCATCGATTCGCGCGCATGCGGGCGCGAACAGGACCATCGTCGCCGAATGCGGCGGCATGCTGTATCTGCTCGACAGCGTCACCGACACGCACGGCGTCACCACGCCGATGCTCGGCCTCCTGCCCGGCAACGCGGCCATGCAGACGCGCTTCACTGCACTCGGCATGCAGCAGATCGACGGCGCGCATGGCACGCTGACGGGGCACACGTTTCACTACTCGCGCGTGAGCACGCCGCTCGTTCCCATTGGACATGCGACGCGCGCACAGTCCGACGCACCCGGCGAAGCCGTCTATCGCCAGGGCTCGATCGTCGCCACTTATATGCACGGCTACTGGCCGTCCAACCCGGCCTTCGCGGCCGCCCTCTTCCATGGCCGAGCCCTTTGACGACAACGAGCGCGCCGCCGTCTATCGCGCGATCTACGAGCGGCGCGACATGCGCCACTTCGTGCCCGCGCCCGTCGATCCCGCCGTGCTCGCGCGTCTCGTCGATGCCGCGCATCACGCGCCGAGCGTCGGCTATATGCAGCCGTGGCGGATCGGCCGCATCACGGACCCCGCGCTTCGGCAGCGGCTGCATGCCGCCGTCGAGCGCGAGCGCCTGCTGACGGCCGACGCGCTCGGCAAGCGGCGCGACGAGTTCATGAAGCTGAAAGTCGAAGGCATGCTCGAGTGCGGCGAGCTGCTCGTGATGGCGCTGATGGACGGCCGCGAGAAGCACGTCTTCGGGCGCCGCACCTTGCCGGAAATGGATCTCGCTTCGGTGGCGTGCGCAATCCAGAACATGTGGCTCGCCGCGCGCGCGGAGGGGCTGGGAATGGGCTGGGTGTCGCTATTCGATGCCGACGAAGTCCGCGCGATGCTAAGCATGCCGGCGGGCGCGCGCCCCGTGGCGATACTCTGTCTCGGCCATGTGGAGCGCTTCTATGCCGAGCCGATGCTGGAATCCGAAGGCTGGGCGAAGCGCGTGCCGCTTGAAACCTGTCTGTTCGAAAACGCGTGGCGGGATCAGGCGGCTGCTTGCGAGCAGGATCGGCAACCGGCGAGCAGCGGAGCTGCCTAAGCCGCGTGAAAGGCCAGAAAGCGCCTGAAACCGGAATTGAAGCGCGCGTCAGGCGTCGCCCTTCTCGATCCGTTCGAGCCGGTAACCGTAGCCGTAGATGGGCATCAGGCGATAGCCGTTCTCGGGCCGCAAACCGAGCTTCGTGCGCAGCATCGACACGTGTGTGTCCATCGTGCGGGACGGAATGCCCGCTGCCTGTTTCCAGATCGATTGGAGAATATGCGAGCGGGACAATGGCCGGCTCAGATGCTTGAAGAGCAGCAGCGCAAGCTCGAACTCCTTGTGAGTCAGCGTGACGGCATTGCCGCGCACGTGAACGCGCTTTGCGCCCGGCTCGAACTCGTATTCGCCGAACACTTCCTTTCCGGCGGCGGGCTGGTTCTGAAACACGCCGCGCAGCAGCAGGCCGACGCGCGAGAGCAGCGCCGCCGCGCTGAGGGGCCTGATGAGATAGTCGTCGGCATCGGTGTTCGGGCTGGCCGCATCGCTCGCCTTCGTCAGGAGCAGGACGGGCAGACGCTCGGCGGGTTGTTGACGGACCCGGCGCAACACGTCGTCACCCGACATACCCGGTGTGTGTCGGGCCAGCACGAGCAGATCGAACGGCTGGCTGCGCAACTGTCTGATCAGCGCATGTCCGTCCTCGAATGCATGACAGGTGTGCCCAGCCGCCGACAATGTGCGGCACACGAAGTCGGCTTGCGCCTGAGTCTCCTCTAGAACTGCAATTCTCATAAACCCCCGCAACGCTAATTCGCTGTTTCCGTCCCATCGGGTAATCATCGATGAAGGATGACGATTCGCGAATATGAATTTTCAAATCCACATTCGCCTTGCCTTTCAAGCCACTGCCTCGACTGCGAGGCAAAATTGCATCACATTCCTGACAGCGCTTTGAAAGCCCGATATTGCTAAATTCCGATACGCCCGATTCCGCCGAATGGAACAACCGGAATTAAACAGGCGCACAACCCACTTCTTTCGACCGCGCAGTACATGCGGAATTTTTCTTGCTGTTTTCTTGCCTGCAATGCTGCCGGGCCGCGCGCCCGCCTCGGAAAAAAATGAGGACTTGCGTGCTTCCCGGCCAAGCATTACGTCTGTTTGCGGCGGATCGCTACCGGCTACGAAGAAAGCGGATTGACAGAAACGCGAATGCCGTCATACGGCCATTGCGCAAACCCTTTTGCGGATTTCATTCCACTCAATGGAATGAAAATTCGTGCCAGCATTCTGGATATTTAACAATTTACGCGCCGCCGCTGGCGCGTTCGATTTAAATCGGGGTGAAGGTTATTAGAACGAATTCAATCAGTCAATAATCTCGCGATTTTTATGTGTCAAGCCTGACGTCTCGTTAAATTGCACCGATGACAGCAATACAGTCCTTACGCCGTCATATGTTGCAATAAGTCCAATGGACGCACCGGGTTCAATCCGAATGGGGCTCAATCCGAACGGGGTCCAATCGGGTTAGCGGCTTTTGCCGCAGTGCACTTAAGGGCTGCCGACTCCGGCGATCTGTGACGGATGCGCCCGCTTGCACGCGCAATCGCGTCGAGTCAGACGCAGCGGGCAATGCAAGCGTTTGATCGACGATTAGACGATTTCCTCGTCTGCGTGATATGCGGCGGACGCCGCGCAGATCACTTCCGCGCCCGCCGCCGCGAGAACCTTCGACAGCCCCGCCGCCGGCGCGACATCCGTGACCAGCACGTCGAGCGCTTCCGCGCCGAACACATGGGCGAGTGCACTGTGGCCGAACTTCGTGTGATCGGCGGCGACGATGCGGCGCTCGGCTTGCGCGAAGGCGGTACGCGCGAGCACGGCATCGGCGGGCTGCGCGTCCATGAAGCGCCCTTTCGCATCGATCGCGGTCACCGACACAATCGCATAGCGCACATGGAATTGCCGGAAGAAGGCAAGCGCGCTGTCGCCGACAGCCGACGCATCGTCGGCGCGCAGCTCGCCGCCCGCCATCAGCACGCGATTGCCGTTGCGCGGCGCGAGCAGCCGCGCGATCTCGGCGGAGTTCGTCACGACAGTGAGCTGCGCATGGGCTTCGAGCGCGTGGGCAATGTGCACACAGGTCGTGCCGCCGTCGAGCATCAGCGAATCGCCATCGCGGATCATCTGCGCGATGCGCGCGGCGATCGCACGCTTCGCGTCGCGCTGTTCGACCATCCGGCGGCGGAACGGCGGCTCGTCGAGTTGCGCGGGCAGCATGACGCCGCCGTGCACCTTCACGAGCAGCCCTTCTGCCACGAGCGGCTTGAGATCGCGGCGGACCGTTTCGTCGGACACCGCGAAGGTGTTCGCCAGATCGGCGATCGTGCAGGTGTGTTGCGCGCGGACGATCCGCAGGATCTCGCTCTGTCGGTGTGTGGCGAACATCGGGGAAAGCGGTCGGAATGTGGTGGGAAAGTCTAGCAAAGATCGGCGGAACATCCAATCAAATCCATACAATCCCACATTCCCCGTTGACCGGACTCTCGCCCGGCACGCGATTCGTCATTGCGCTTTGCCAGTTATTGCGGCAAATTACCGAGCTATTCAAAGCCATACATTTCCACTTATTTCCACACACCCCCATGTCAAGCACTCTTCCGACGCAGGCGCGCGTCGTCATCGTCGGCGGCGGCATCATCGGATGCTCGGTCGCCTACCACCTCGCGAAGCTCGGCTGGACAGATGTCGTGCTGCTCGAACAGGGCCAGTTGTCGTGCGGCACGACCTGGCATGCGGCGGGTCTCGTCGGCCAGTTGCGCGCGCAGGAAAGCATGACGAAGCTGATCCGTTACTCGACGGCGCTCTATGCGCAGCTCGAAGCCGACACGGGGCTCGCGACGGGATGGAAGCAATGCGGCTCGCTGTCGGTGGCGCGCACGCCCGAGCGGATGACACAACTGAAGCGCACGGCCGCCGTCGCGAGAGCGTACGGCGTGACGTGCGACGTGATCGGCCCGCAGCAAGCCGGCGAGCTGTGGCCGCCGATGCGCACCGACGATCTGCTCGGCGCCGTCTGGCTGCCCGGCGACGGCAAGGCAAACCCGACCGATCTGACTCAGGCGCTCGCGCGCGGCGCCCGCCAGCGCGGTGCGCGCATCGCCGAGAACACGCGCGTCACCGCGATCCACACGCGGCGCGCACTGAAGGGCCGCGAGACGAGCGGCGTCGCGTGGCGCGACAAGCACGGCAACGAAGGCGCGATCTCGGCCGACATCGTCGTCAATTGCGCGGGCCAATGGGCGAAAGCCGTCGGGCGGCTGTGCGGCGTCACGGTGCCGCTGCATTCGGCGGAGCACTACTACATCGTCACGGAGAAGATCGCGGGCGTGCATCCCGACTTGCCCGTGATGCGCGACCCCGATGGCTATATCTATTTCAAGGAGGAAGTGGGGGGACTCGTGATGGGCGGCTTCGAACCGGACGCGAAGCCGTGGGGCATGAACGGCATTCCGGAGAACTTCGAGTTCCAGCTGCTGCCCGACGACTGGGATCAATTCCAGATCCTGATGGAGAACGCGCTGCAGCGCGTGCCCGCGCTCGAAACGGCGCAGGTCCGCCAGTTCTACAACGGACCGGAGTCGTTCACGCCCGACAACAACTTCATCCTCGGCGAGGCGCCCGAGCTGCGCAACTTCTATGTCGGCGCGGGCTTCAACTCGATGGGGATCGCGTCGGCGGGCGGCGCGGGCATGGCGCTCGCGGAATGGATCGTCGCGGGCGGGCCGACGATGGACCTGTGGCCCGTCGATATCCGCCGCTTCGCGCGCTTCAACGGCAACGACACATGGCTGCGCGACCGCGTGAAGGAGACGCTCGGGCTGCACTACGCGATGCCGTGGCCGAATCGCGAACCCGATAGCGCGCGCCCGTTTCGACGCTCGCCGCTGGATGCGCCGCTGCGCGACGCGGGCGCATGCTTCGGCAGCAAGATGGGCTGGGAACGCGCGAACTTCTTCGCGCCGACGCGCGAGCAGGCCCATATCGACTACGCATTCGGCCAGCAGAACTGGCTGGCGTGGAGCGGCGACGAACACCGCGCATGCCGCGAAGACGTCGCGCTATTCGACCTGACGTCTTTTTCCAAATTTCTGGTGAAAGGTCGCGATGCCGAAGCCGTGCTGCAACGGATCGTCGCGAACGATGTCGCCGTGCCGCCCGGTACGAGCGTCTACACGGGCATGCTCAACGAACGCGGTGGCTACGAATCCGACTTCACGCTCACGCGTCTGGCCGACGATCAATACCTGCTCGTCACAGGCTCCGCGCAAACCACGCGCGACTTCGACATGATCGACAGGTGCATACCTCACGACGCGCATTGCGTGCTCGTCGACGTCACGGGTCAATATGCGGTGCTTGCCGTGATGGGACCGCGTGCGCGCGATCTGCTCGCGAGCGTATCGAAGGCCGACTGGCGCAACGAGGCGTTCGCGTTCGGGCAAAGCCGCGAAGTCGATGTCGGCTACGCGACGGTGCGCGCGACGCGCATCACCTATGTCGGCGAACTCGGCTGGGAACTGTATGTGCCCGTCGAATTCGCGGTGGGTGTCTACGAGACGCTGCACGAGGCAGGCAAGCGTTTTGGCCTGAAAAACGCGGGTTATTACGCGCTCGAATCGCTGCGTGTCGAGAAAGGCTACCGCGCGTGGGGACGCGAACTGTCGCCGGATACGAATCCGTTCGAAGCGGGCCTCGCGTTCGCATGCAAGCTCGACAAGGACATTCCGTTCATCGGACGCGATGCGCTCGTCAGGCTGCGCAACGAACCGCTGCAAAGACGCCTCGTCATCCTCACCGCCGATGGCGCACGCGACGGCATGCTATGGGGCGGCGAGGCGATCATGCGCGACGGCAAGGCGGTGGGCTTCGTGACTTCGGCGGCGTTCGGGCATACGCTCGGCTGCCCGGTCGCGATGGGCTACGTGAAGCGCGGCGACGGCGCCGCGCCCGACGCCGCCTGGCTCGCGAGCGGCCGGTATGCAATCGACGTCGCCGGCGATCTGCTGCCCGCGACGCTGCATCTGAAAGCGCCCTACGATCCCGCTTCGGCGCGCGTGAAAAGCTGAATGCGATGGTGTGCGGCCAGCAGCAAGAGCGGCTTCATGACGGCCTGAAGCCGTAAACACAAATGGCCTCGCCGACAGCGAGGCCATTGCAACGCGCCGCGAGCAACGCCCGTTGCGTTACTCGTTTTCCTCAAAATAATGCCCGAACTTCAGCTGCTTGGTCCGGATATAGCGCTCGTTTTCTTCCCGCATCGGAATGGCGAGCGCGACGCGTTCGCAAACGGGAATGCCGTGCTTCGACAGCGAATCGAACTTCTTCGGGTTGTTGCTCATCAGGCGCACGGACGTCACCTTCAGCAACCGCAGAATCGCCGCCGCTGAATCGTACTCGCGCGAATCGTCAGGCAGACCGAGGTCGAGATTCGCCTCGACGGTATCGCGCCCCTGCTCTTGCAGCGCGTAGGCGCGGATCTTGTTCGACAAGCCGATGCCGCGTCCTTCGTGGCCGCGCAGATACAGCAGCACGCCACAGCCTTCGGCGGCGATATAGCGCAACGCGAGGTCCAGTTGTTCGCCGCAGTCGCAGCGATACGAACCGAGCACGTCGCCCGTCAGACACTCCGAATGCAGACGCGTGAGCACCGACTGTTTGCTCTCGACATCGCCCATTACGAGCGCGAGATGTTCGGCGCCCGTGTCGTTCACGCGAAACACATAGGATGTGAAGGCGCCGTAGCGGGTGGGAAGCGTGGCGGTCGCGTCGAGCGTGACGCATTCGCCGATGGAGGCGCCGTCTTTCGACGGTTCGTAAGACATGGGCATGGCGTTAGCGGAATTGCGGACATGAACCCGTGAACAACCGGGGATGACGACCGGGGGTCAAGTACAGAGCGGAGTTTACCGCTAAACGCCGAATTGTACCTGGTAGCCGCTTCACCCTGGTGCACGCGCGGTCAATACGATGCCGGCATCGTCGCCGCGTGCGCATCGCCTCGCGGGTTCGCGAGCCGATATGCTCGATGGGGCAGGAACTGCGCGCCGCATCGCGCGAAACCAGGCGAAGCGAGCGTCGCGACGGCCGTCGCCGACGCCTATACTTGTTCTGCGCTTGATCTGCGCCTGACGTGCCTCTCCCTTACCCCAGCGCGCCGCGGCGAGGCGTGCTGCACTGCAAACGGAGCCGCTCCATGACCAGCGTTGCACAAGTACTCAAATCGAAGCCGAATCAAGAGGTCTACACGATCGAAGCATCCGATTCCGTTTACAACGCCATCAAGCTGATGGCGGAGAAGCAGATCGGCGCGCTGATCGTCAAAGAAAACGGGTCGATTGCGGGGATCGTCACCGAGCGCGACTACGCGCGCAAGATCGTGCTGATGGACCGCTCGTCGAAGACGACGCCCGTTCGCGACATCATGAGCAGCGCGGTGCGCTTCGTGCGCCCGGATCAGACGACGGACGAATGCATGGCGCTGATGACGGAGCGCCGCATGCGTCATCTGCCCGTGATGGACAACGACGATCTGATCGGCATGGTGTCGATCGGCGACCTCGTGAAGAACATCATCGCCGAGCAGCAGTTCACGATCCAGCAACTGGAGCATTACATTCACGGCGCGTAGGCTGCACTCGCCGCTTTCTGCCGTCGCGCATGCGGCGCACCGTATCGCCCGTCACGCGCCCAGCAAAAAAAGCCCAATCCACGCGGTTGGGCAAAACCACCTTTCGGCGGCGGAGGTACATACATTCTTGTCGGCGGCATCGGCACGGTCTTGCGGGCCCGCGCCACCACCTGCATGCAAGTCATGCGCGCCCAATGCCTGTTTGCATCGAACGCGCAAGCTGGACGCGGTCGTCCAGCCCGAAGATCAATGACCGAAGTAGACGTCTTGCGCCGGGTTCAGCGGCTTGGCCGCCGCGCCCGATTGCGACGAACCATTGGTCGACGGACCGTAGCCCGTATCGGCGACGGGAGCTTGCGCCACTGCGCCGTTTTGCGACTGGACGCGGGCTTCGGCGGCCTGAATGTCAGCGGGATAGGTCGAATCGACGGCCGTCGCCGGGTTGTAGCCTGCCTTTTCCAGCTGGACCAGTTCGGCGCGCACCTGAGCGCGGGTCACCGGCTGGTTCGACTGCGCGAACGATGCGATAGGCGCAGCGAGAACAGCAGCAATAGCGACAGCCTTGATAAGCGATTTCATGGTAACTACCTCCAAAAGTTGTTTTATCCGGGGCTTCGCACAACAGCGTTTGAAGCAATGACTGAAGTCTAAACAACGCCGAACCAAGGGAAAACCCCTATTTCGGAGATACTTAATTGCGACTGTTGCAAAGGTCGCATGGCGGCGCAAGCCATCTTTCGGGCAGCGGCAGCTGGCTGCAACAATGCAGGGTCGAATCGAACCAAATGGAAAATGTGGCAGGCGTGGCCAACGCCACACCAGGAGCGGACCAACGCCAACGCGGCGAGAGCTTTACGTCGACGGCGGCGCGTTGGCCGGCAGCAGCTTGCGCGGCCCGCTGACGAACGGGCTGCCCGGCACATAAAAGCGCAGCAGACGATGCGTTTCACGTGCGATGCCGATACGTGTGGTCACCGCGAACGGCACAGGCGCGTTGCCTCGCGCGCCGAGCCACAGACCGCGTCCCGTGCAGAGATCGGCGCCGTCGCAGGCCAGATCGATGCCGAGCGCGAGCGCGAGCCGCCCGGGGCCGCGCGCGAGATCGCGCGGCTTCGCACGGGGCCGGCGCGCCTGCATCCATGCGATGCCCTCGACGGGCTCCAGCGCGCGGATCAGCACGGCAGCGCCCGTCCCGGCCCGCTCGCTGACCACGTTGATCACGCAATAAATGCCATATGTGAGCCGCACATACGCATGGCCATGTTCGACGAACATCGAGCCGTTGTACGCGCGCCGCCCCGGATAACCATGATTGGTGGAATCGCCGACGGGATACGCCCCTGTCTCGACGATCCGTCCGCTGACGCGCCCTTCGGGCAGATCGTGGACCAGGTATTTACCCAACATGAAGCGCGCGAGGTCAACCGTATCGACGGGTAGATCGTTGCGACGTAGAGGAACGAGCGGAAGCGTTGTCTGCGCCATGCGGTGATTCGCGCAAATGGCGCGGATCGAGGCCTGTGGGAAGCCCTATTTTGCAGCATGATGACACGCCGCGCCGTTCCATCCACGATGCGCGCAATGCGGCTCACGCGCGACATCGGCGCGCCTTGCGCACGATACATGTGCGACATGGTCGCAACGCAAGCGGTATCGATCCGTTGTACCAATGCCTCATCCGGGGGACCCTTAGCCCTCACTATGGAACCAATTGAGGTATCGTTAGTGTCCGGCCAGCAGCATCGGTGATTCAGGCATGCCCCGCAGCATCGGCGAGCCACCCGGTGTATCGACAACCAGCAGCACTGTTGAAGCCGTTTTGACCCAGAAGTACCGAAGTAGCCGTGCAGTGGTTTCACGCGTGAAGAGCCCGCTCGCCGGGTGCGTTTCAGGCGCGACACCGTCGCAAATCATGACAACAGGAGAAAGTGAATGAAGGCAATTCAGGCAATCAAGATGGTAGGTGGCGCGCTCGTGGTTCTGGCGTCGATCAACGCATACGCTCAGGCCAGCGATGCCGACATGACGGCCCAGCCGAGCGCCAAGCAGACCTCGAAGGCGGCAAAGTCGGCCGACCGTGCGCTGGCCAAGAAGGTGCGCTCCGCGCTCGCGAAAGCGAAGGGCATCAGTGTCGCCAACATCACGGTACGCGCAAAGAGCGGTGCTGTGACGCTGCAGGGTTCCGTGCCGGAGCAGCCGCAAGTCGACCAGGCAACCCAGGTCGCACAAGGCGTGGAAGGCGTGACGTCAGTGAAGAACGCGCTGACGATCCGCCCCGTCGGCCAGTAAGCCAATGCATCGTGCCGACGCGTTCGCATGCGGTCGCGCCGGTCGCGCACAACGCACCGCTCTTCGTACTGGGGAGCGGTGTTTTTCTTTGCGGCCGGCATCATCGAGCGCGCTGTCACACCAACGGCCCGTCAGGCTGGTTTAATCTCCCGTCTGTACGCACCAACCATCAACCGATGTTCCCGTCTCCACCTTCAACAACAACAATGGAGTGAACGCAGATGGCATCGACATCGCCCGTACTACCGCGCTGGACGATCGCAGCGCCTGTCATCGCGTGGCTCGTGCTCGGCGCCGCTTATGCGCTGCCCGCCAACGGCCTGCTGACGGCGCTCGCCGCCATCGTGCTCGCGGGCGCGGTGTTCGCAGGCGTGCACCATGCGGAGGTGGTCGCGCATCGGGTGGGCGAACCGTTCGGCACGCTCGTGCTCGCGGTCGCCGTGACGGTGATCGAAGTGGCGCTGATCGTGTCGGTGATGCTGTCGGGCGGGCCCGAGAAAGCGGGCCTCGCGCGCGACACCGTGTTCGCCGCCGTGATGATCGTGTGCAACGGAATCGTCGGGATCTGTCTGCTGTTGGGCGGCTTGCGTCATCGCGAGCAGGACTTCCAGATTCGCGGCGCGAGCGCGGCGCTGGCGGTGCTCGCTTCGCTGTCGGTGCTTTCGCTCGTGATGCCCAACTACACCAGCGTCGAGCTCGGACCTGCCCTGAGCGACAAGCAACTGGCGTTCGCGGGCGTGTCGTCGCTGGTGCTGTATGGCGTGTTCGTGTTCGTGCAGACCGTACGTCATCGCGACTATTTCCTCACCGACTCCGCTCACGCCGCCAACGAGGACGCCCACGCCCCGCCGCCCAGCACGCGCGTGGCGCTTGCTAGCGGCGTGCTGCTGGTCGTGAGCCTCGTCGCCGTGGTGCTGCTCGCGAAGGTGCTGTCGCCTGTCGTCGAGCGCGCCGTGCTCGAAGCGGGCGCCCCCGCTGCCGTGGTCGGCATCGTGATCGCGGCGCTCGTGCTGTTGCCGGAAGGACTCGCCGCGGCGCGCGCGGCACGCGCCGACCGCTTGCAGACCAGCCTGAATCTCGCCCTTGGCTCGGCGCTCGCGAGCATCGGCCTGACGATTCCGACTGTCGCGCTCGTGTTCATCTGGACGGGCCGCCCGCTCGTGCTTGGCATCGATGGCAGGGACACGGTGCTGCTCATACTCACGCTGCTCATCAGCACGCTCACGCTCGGCACGGGACGCACCACGATCCTGCAAGGCACCGTGCATCTCTCGCTGTTCGCCGCGTATCTGTTTCTCTCTTTCGCGCCTTGATGGCGGGCGCGGACCCGCCGCTCATTGCGCGCAATGCCGGCCGATCCAGTCGCGAAACAGATCGACCTTCTGCTGATGCGCGACGCTGTCGGGATACACGAAGTAGTAGCGCGCGCCCGTCGTGAGCACGGCATCGAAAGGGCGCACGAGGCGCTGCGCGCCGACATCCTCTTCGATCAGCGCGAGATCGCTGATCGCCACGCCGAAGCCTTGCAACGCGGCGTTCGTCGCGAGATCGAGCGTATCGAAGCTCGGGCCGACGTCCGCGTCAATATCGCGCGCGCTCACGTAATCGAGCCACATTTTCCAGTCGCGATGATCGCGTGTCGGATGCAGCAGCGTGTGGCGCGCGAGATCCGCGGGCTGCGCAAGCGGCCTTTCCTGCAGCAGCTGCGGCGCGCATACGGGCGTGAGGCGCTCCTCGAAGAGGGGCACTGATTGCACGTCCGCGCCCGCCGACGTGCCGTAGACGATCGCGGCATCGAATGGCTCGACCTGAAAGTCGACGTCGTGCTGCCATGTCGTCGTGATCTGCACGTGCAGATCGGGATACTCGGCCTGGAACTGCATGATTTTGGGCAGCATCCAGCGCATCACGCAGGTCGGCACCTTCAGCGCGAGATCGGTGCGCTGACGCGTGAGGCGCAGCGAAATCTCTTCGATGCGCGCAAAGCTTTCCTTGACGGCGGGCAACAGCAACTCGCCTTCCGCCGTTAGCGTGAGGCCCTTTGCATGACGCTTGAAGAGCGGGAACTGATAGTAGTCCTCGAGCGCGAGAATCTGCCGGCTCACGGCGCCCTGCGTGAGGCACAGATGCTCGGCCGCGCGCGTGAAGCTGCGGTGACGCGCGACGGTTTCGAAGATCTGCAAGGCGTTCAGGGGCGGAAGTCGTCGCATGCGGTTTCGTCGTATCAGGAAAATTCATCGCGTGCCGCGTCGCAATGAGGCGCACGGCACGACTATGTGCAAGGATACGCGATCCAAAATTCCCCTACGAGCGTTCGTCATGCGTCGCGCTCATGCAGTGACGGCCTCGGGAGAACCCGTACGGCATGAGCGCAAGTCATGGACCCTATGCGCAGATTTCGATTGTTCGCGGATTTTGGCAAACCTAGAGTGGCTTGACCGCTGTGCCAACACTCAACGAAAGGATGCACCAATGACCACCGCCGCTCCCCTCAGCCGCCGTTTTTGCAACGCATTCGCCGCGCTGGCCTTCGCAGGCGCCGCGCTGTCCGCGTTCGCGCCGCTCGCGCATGCGGACGCGCTCGACACGATCACGAAGGCAGGCGTCGTGCGCGTCGGCGTGTTCATGGACTATCCGCCGTTCGGCTCGATCGGACCGGACATGAAGCCGCAAGGCTATGACATCGACGTCGCGAACATGATCGGCAAGTCGCTGGGCGTCAAGGTCGAGCTGGTGGCCGTGACGGGCGACAACCGGATGGCGTACCTCGCGGACCACAAGGCCGATATGCTGCTCTCCGTCGGCCAGACACCCGAGCGCGAGAAAGTGATCGACTTCTCGCAGCCTTATGCGCCCTACTATCTCGCCGTGTTCGGTCCGAAGTCGCTGAAAGTGAAGGATGCAAACGATCTCGCGGGCAAGAGCATTTCCGTCGCGCGCGGCACGCTGGAGGATCTGAGCGTGACGAAGATTGCGCCGCCGTCGGCGAACATCAAACGTTTCGACGATCCGAACGGCGCTATTTCTGCATTTCTTTCTGGTCAGGTACAGTTGATGGTCGTCGGTAACGATGTCGGCGCAACGATTCTCGCGCGCCATCCCGCCAACGATCCGGAGCAGAAGTTTTCGCTGTTCAGTTCGCCCGATCATGTCGGCCTGAACAAGAACGAGCCGCGCCTTCTGAAGAAAGTCGACGAAACCATTGCGCGCGCCCGCAAGGACGGCACGATGAACACGATTTCGCAGAAGTGGCTGCGCGCGCCGCTGCCGGAAAACCTCTAAGCCCTTTTGATCTGTCTTTAGATCCGCCGATGCCACGATGAGCCGCATATGATGACTTACACGTTCGATTTCAGCAGTTTCGACATGTATGCGGGCATGCTCGTGCGTGGCGTCGGCGTGACGCTCGGGCTGACGGCCGTATCGACGGTGCTGGGCGGCCTCGTCGGCATCGCGGGCGCGGCGGTGGCTGCGTCCGGGCCGAAATGGGCGCGCGCGCTGATCGCGACATATGTCGAGCTGATCCGCAACACGCCGTTTCTCGTGCAGCTGTTCTTCGTCTTTTTCGGGCTGCCGAGCCTCGGCATTCATATCGACGAAATCCAGGCTGCCATACTCGCGATGACGGTCAATCTTGGTGCATACGCAATCGAAATCGTGCGCGCCGGGATCGATTCGATCCCCCGCGGACAGATTCAGGCCGCGCACGCGCTTGGCTTGCAGGGACGCCAGGTGTTCCGGCATGTCGTGCTGCCGCAGGCGGTCGCGAATGTGTTTCCGGCGCTGCTGAGCCAGGTGCTGATCGTGATGCTTGGCTCGGCTGTCGTCTCGCAGATCTCCGTGCCCGATCTGACCTACGCGGCGAACTATATCCAGTCGCGCAACTTCCGCTCGTTCGAGGCGTACGTGATCATCACCGCGACGTATCTCGCGCTGTCGATCGTGTTGCGGCTCGTGCTGAACCGGCTCGGCAAGCGCCTCTTCGCGGGCCGCGCGGCGCGCTCGACGCCGGCGCCGCGCGGCCTCGCGCGCCACCTGTTCGCCTGTTTCGGCTCGCGCACGGCATCGACGACGGAGCGCTCGTCATGATCGAATTCACGCTATGGGATATTGCGCGCAATCTGCTGCTCGCCGCGCGCTGGACGGTGTTGCTGTCGCTGATTGCGTTTGTCGGCGGCGGCATTGTCGGGTTGTTGCTGCTCGCGATGCGGGTGTCGCCGTTGCCGTGGCTGCGGCGCATCGTCGTGTTGTATGTCGAGTTGTTTCAGGGCACGCCGTTGCTGATGCAGCTCTTTCTTGCGTTCTTCGGTTTGCCGTTGCTGGGCGTCGATGTGTCGCCCTGGGTCGCCGCGACGGTCACGTTGACGCTTTATACGAGCGCGTATCTCACGGATATCTGGCGCGGCTGTGTCGAAGCCGTACCGCGTGGGCAATGGGCGGCTGGCGCAAGTCTCGGGATGACGTTTGGACAGCAGTTGCGGTATATCGTGTGGCCGCAGGCTCTCAAGATTGCCGTCGCGCCGACGGTCGGGTTTCTCGTGCAGGTCGTGAAGAGCACGGCGCTGACTTCGATTATCGGGTTCACCGAGCTCACGAAGACGGGAACGATGATTACCAACGCGGCGTTCAGGCCGTTTCCTATCTATGGAATGGTCGCGATGTTGTACTTTGCGATGTGCTTTCCGTTGACGTGGTATGCGAGGGTGTTGGAGCGCCGGCAGAAGCGGTGAAATATTGTCTTATTGTCTGCGACGCTGCGCGCGCTATCAGTGCCGTATCGCTCGGACGGCAGACAGCGAAAGACGCCTTGAATTCCAGAACTTGCGCAACGTTCGTGACATCAAGTACAGTCAGCGTCCCAGGTTAATGGGCGATTTTTTGACGAAGAGCACATGTGCAGACAACTGCTCTAGCTCCGGCGTCAATCGCACTGCCCTCGTATGGATTCAAGGCGATTACATCGCCATCCAACGATGATCCGCGCTCCAGAACCCGATACATCTCATGCCAATGTCGCTGCTCATCGCAAATCTCTCCCGGCAAACGTTGATCTTCAAACGGGAGGGCGAGTCTGTGCGGACATATCAGATTTCTACCGCAAAGAACGGCGCTGGCGAACGAACGGGAAGCGGCTGCACTCCACGCGGTCGTCATATCGTTCGCGCGAAGATCGGTGCATCTTGTCCGATCGGTACGGTCTTTGTCGGACGTAGACCAACGGGCGAAATCTATTCATCCGAACTCTCGGCGCAGTTCCCGGAGCGCGACTGGATACTTACACGCATTCTTTGGCTGCGTGGCTGCGAGCCGGGAAGAAACCGCTTCGGTGACGTAGATACGATGCGACGCTTTGTCTACATTCATGGTTGCCCTGACACCGAGCCGATGGGCATTGCGGCATCTCATGGTTGCATAAGGATGCGCAACGCGGACGTTGCAGAGCTATTCGAAATGATCGAGCCCGGAATGCCGGTTCTGATTGAAGAGTGAAGCGCAACGGGGTACGTCAAGTCCGATTGCGGCCAGCGGCGCCGCCGTCACGCGCATAACCTTTGTTTTGTTCATCGTAGGCAGTGCGCACGTCCAGATCGCGGCTGGAGCTTTCAGACCCGTCACGCTTTCAGATGCGCCATTTGCGCGCGCAAACCGGCAACTGTTTGTGCGCCGGATTCGCATCCCACTCGTGTCCGTCTGTGCATCGCCAGCCAAGTTTCGCTTCGTTGTTGATGTAGCGGGTGAAAAGGCATTCGCCGCCGCGCTCACGCGCCACGGCATGCATGTCGTCGATTTTCAGGCGCAACTGGTCGAAGCCGCATTCGACGCACCGCGAACCGTACGATTGTCCCGAACCAAACCCCTCACCGCGTCGCCTTCCTCATCTTCGCAACCTCCCCCGCGCCAACACCCGGCGCCCCATTACTCCAACCCGAACGAATAAAAGTCAGCACGTCGGCGATCTGCTGATCGTTCAACACAGGTGCGTACTTCGGCATCGGGTATGGCGCCGGAACGCCGCCAATCACAAGATCGCCCGTCCCATTCAGCGTCACATTGATCAACGAAGAAGCATCCTTCTCCAGCACGTTCGGATTGCCCGCAAGCGGCGCAAGCATCGGCGCGAACCCGCGCCCGTCGACGCCATGACAATGCATGCAGTACGCCGTATAAACCCGCGCGCCCGCATCGTTCGCCGGACGCGTCAGCGATACCTTCGTCGTCTTTGCGTCGTACGCATACGCGGGTCCGCCCGATCCGCCCGCCGCGGGCAGCGACTTCAGATAGCGCGACATCGCCGCGATATCGCTATCCGTCATCGCCTGCGTGCTGTTGTTGATCACGCTCGTCATCGCCCCGAATGCCGACGCGTGCTGGTTCGCGCCCGTCTTCAGAAACTGCGCGACATCCGCCTCTGACCAGCGCCCCAGCCCGACGTTATGCTCGCCCGTCAGATTCGACGCGAACCAGTTGTCGAGCAGACCGCCCGTCAGATACGCGCTGCCGCTCTCGTCGAGCGCCTTCTCCTCGAACGCGACGCCGCGCGGCGTATGACACGAGCCGCAATGTCCAAGCCCCTGAATCAAATACGCGCCGCGATTCCAAGCGACGTCCTTCCCCGCCTTGTCCCGATACACGCCCTTGTCGAGAAAGAACATGTTCCAGAACTTCAGCGGCCAGCGCATGTTGAGCGGCCATTTGATGTCCGGCTCGCGGTTCGCCTGCTTCACGGGCGCGACGCCGTTCATGAAATACGTGTACAGCGCATGCATGTCGTCGTCGTTGACTTTCGCGTACGACGGATACGGCATCGCCGGATACAGGTTGTGGCCATCTTTCGCGACGCCCTCGCGCATCGCGCGTTTGAACTCGTCCTCGCTATAGCGGCCGATGCCCGTGTCCGGATCGGGCGTGATGTTGGTCGTGTAGATCACGCCCATCGGCGTCGTCATCGGCAGGCCGCCCGCGAATGGCTTGCCGTGGGACGTCGAGTGACACGCGACGCAGTCGCCCGCTTTCGCCAGATAGTCGCCGCGCTTGATGAGCGCGTCGGCGGCGGCGCTCGCCTCGCTTGCGAGAAGCGGGGCAGCGCAAACGCGGCGGCGAGCGCACATGCCTTCAATGCGGTCTTCATCGTCGGCCTCCATTCACACGTTCATCAACTGACTGCCCACCGGCAGCTGCCGCAGCCGTTTGCCCGTCGCCGCATAGATCGCATTGGCGATGGCGGGCATCGCAGCAGACGTCCCCGGCTCGCCGATGCCGCCCGGCGCCTCGCTGCTCTTCACGATATGCACTTCGATGGCCGGCGTTTCGTTGATGCGCAATATCCGATAGTCAGTGAAATTGTTCTGCTGCACGCGGCCACGGTCGATTGTGATCTCGCTGTAGAGCGCGGCCGTGATCGCGAAGATCACGCCGCCCTGAATCTGCGCTTCAACGGTGTTCGGGTTGACGACCATCCCGCAATCGACCGCGCACACGATGCGATTCACCTTCACCTCGCCCTGATCGACGGTCACGTCGGCGACCATCGACAGAAAGCTGCCGAACGCATGCATCACCGACACGCCGCGCCCCTGTCCCTTCGGCAGCGCGCTGCCCCAGCCCGCCGCCCGGGTCGCGACGTTCAGCACGTTCAGCGCGCGCGGCGACTTGCCGAGCAGATCGCGCCGATACTTGACGGGATCGACCTTCGCCTGCGCCGCCAGTTCGTCGATAAAGCTCTCGACGACGAACGTGCCGCGCGTCGGACCCACGCCGCGCCAGAATGCAGTCGGTATCGCGCGCGGCTCCTCGCGCACGTAATCAACGATCTGGTTGGGCAGGTCGTACGGCAGATCGGCGGCCACTTCGACGGCATCGGGATCGACGCCGTTCTTCACGGCAGGCGGCGCAAAGCGCGCGAGAATAGACGAGCCGACGATGCGGTGCTGCCACGCGATCGGCTTGCCGTTCGCGTCGAGCCCCGCTGAAATCCTGTCGTAATAGTACGGCCGGTACATGTCGTGCTGGATATCCTCCTCGCGCGTCCAGACGACCTTCACGGGCACGTTCAACTGCTTGCCGACCTTGAGCGCCTGCGTGACCATGTCGGCTTCGAGCCGTCGTCCGAAGCCGCCGCCGAGCAGGAAGTTGTGCACGACGATCTTCTCGGGCGGCAGGCCCGTCACCTTGACGCCGGCATCGCGCGCCCGCGTCGGCACCTGCGTGCCGACCCAGATATCGCAGCTGTCGGGCTTCACGTGAACCGTGCAGTTGATCGGCTCCATCGTTGCGTGCGCAAGGAATGGCTGCTGATATACGGCATCGATGCGCGTCTTCGCCTGCGAGAACGCGTTGCTCACGTCGCCGTCCTTGCGCGCGACGGCGCCGCTGCCCTGCGACGCCTTCTCCAGATCGTCGACGATGGTCTTCATCGACACCGCTGCGCCCTCGCCTTCGTTCCATGTGATCTTCAGCGCCGCCGCGCCGCGTTTCGCGGCCCACGTGTGATCGCCGATCACAGCGACGCCGTTGTCGATCTTCACGATCTGCCGCACGCCCGGAATTTTCTTCGCGGCCGTATCGTCGACGCTCACGAGCGTGCCGCCGAACACCGGGCAATTGACGATGGCCGCATACACCATGTCGGGCAGACGCACGTCGAGGCCGAACCTCGCGCTGCCGTTCACCTTCTCCGGCGAATCGAGGCGTTTGAGCTGTGTGCCGATCAGCCTGAAGTCTTTCGGGTCTTTCAGCGGCACATTCTGCGGCACGGGCAGCTTTGCGGCGGCCTCGACGAGTTGCCCATAGGCGATGCTGCGCTTCGTGTCCGCGTGAATCACCTGGCCGTTCTGCGCATGGCACGATGCCGGGTCCACCTGCCATTGCTGCGCGGCCGCGTTGATCAGCAGCACGCGCGTGGTCGCGCCCGCGCGGCGCATCGGTTCCCACGCATAGCGGATCGACGTCGAGCCACCCGTCAACTGGCCGCCGAGCAACGGGTCCGTGAAAAGCTTTTCGTTGGGCGGCGCATGATCGATCGTCACGCTGTCGAGGGGCACTTCGAGTTCTTCCGCGAGCAGCATCGGTATTGACGTGTACACGCCCTGCCCCATTTCGACCTTCGGGATGATCAGCGTGACCTTGCCCGCCGTGTCGATCTGCACGAACGCGTTCGGCGCGAGCACGCCGCCTTGCGGCGTCTCGATACCATCGCCGCCAATCACGGACTTGCGCGCATCGCCCTGACTTTGTGCGGGAACGCTGAAGCCGAGCAGCAACCCGCCGCACGCCATCGCGGCAACGCTCGCGCCGAACTTAAAAAACGCGCGGCGCGTGACGATCGCGTGATCGTCGTCGCGCGGCTTGCCGTTTTGTGCATCGAGCAATCCTTGCGACATCTCACGCCTCCTTCGCGGCCTGCTTCACGGCCGCACGGATGCGGTTATAGGTGCCGCAGCGGCAGATGTTGCCCGCCATCGCCGCGTCGATGTCGGCGTCGCTCGGATCCGGATTCTGCGCGAGCAGCGACGCCGCCTGCATCACCTGCCCCGACTGGCAGTATCCGCATTGCACGACGTCGATCTGACGCCATGCCGCCTGGACCTTCTTGCCCGCGGGCGTGTCGCCGACGGCTTCGATCGTCGTGATCTTCTTGTCGCCCACGGCCGCGACGGGCAGCACGCACGAACGCACCGCGACGCCATCCAGATGCACCGTGCACGCGCCGCACTGCGCGATGCCACAGCCAAATTTCGTTCCCGTGAGGCCGATGATGTCGCGCAACGCCCACAGCACGGGCATGTCGGGCGGTGCGTCGATGGTGTGGGACTGGCCGTTGATATTCAGCGTTGTCATGAGCAATTCCGTCAGAGGGGTTTGTGTTTATCCGGCGACGTCGAACAAAATGCGGCTGCAAGCCGGTCTTTGTTGGACGTGATGCGCTAATTGCGTCACCAAGTGCATGTGCACACTCGATGCACACATGCGTTGCACATGCATCGGAAAAATGGGGCAATCGATTGTAGTGGGACGTTAAAAAACGTGCGTGCAAAGTGCCGCCGCGTGCAAACGTGCGTGCATCGATGGCCGGAAACCCGGCGCAAAAAAACAGTGCGGCAACCGCACTGCTTTTTGTTCTTGCAAACGTCCCGCTTAGAACGCGCTAATCATTCACGGGCAAAAGTTGGACGCATCCTGACGATAGTGCTGCACACCGATCGACCCCTTCAGGTCCTTTCGGACGGTGGCGCATCAAATGGGGGCGCGAGCAAACATTTGCGCCTTGCACGGGCAACGCTTGCGGCAAAGCGTGTGCCGATCCGCGCCATCAGTATGCGCAGCTGCAATGTCTTGAGTTATGTCTCGAACTCTTCGGCGAGCACCGTGAGAAAACCGCGCCATTGCACGGAAGTCTGATGTCGCGTGTAATAGGTGAGCAATGTCGCCGTGCGCTCGTCCTGCATGCCCGAGTGATTACGTATGGATAACCGGAATGGCACTGGTAGACCAGTATTGAACACCTATGTGCGCTAGCAGACTGACCTGTTCAGCGATTAATGACCATGCGCTGCCAGCATGGCATCGTTCAGTTGCATATAAAAAGCAATTGACGGGTTTTCGTATTTGGGAACGAGACGGGACGTCCCTATATCCGGGCTTGCTTTTCATTCGCACGTGCGCTTCTTTCATTTCCTTACGCACTAAAGGTGTTTCCGGCATGCTTCAATTAAATGCCACTCTGCTCTGGAGTCAAACGATGAACCTGAACGACCAACGCGCGATGCAGTTTCTCGGGGATATTCGCAAGCCGTTACTCGTGCTGCACAAAGCCATACTCGATCACGAGCGCGCATTGTATGAGAAAGAGTTCGGCCCCGTCACGCCCGCCGCGTTCCTGCAGGTATTGATCAACGGGTCGGGTTTTCGCTGGCTGACGCCGCTGTCGACGGTGATCGCCAACGTCGACGAGATTCTCGACGATAAGGAAGCCACTGCAACCGATCGCATGGCCGCCGTCGAATCCGTCGCTGGTCTGTTTGCGGAAAACTTGCCCGGCAATATGTTCTTGCCGCGCTATCGTCAGATTTTGCAGAGCAGCCCCGAGGTACTTCATGCGCATGGACAAGTCGCGGCAATACTGAAGTCGCTTGATGTGTCGTGACGAATCGTAATTTGTTCGGGATTTGATGCGATTCAACCAACGCAAAATCGAAGCCCGGCTTCGTAATGACTCAAACTTTGACATGCGGCGTTTTTCACCGCGCTTGCGTGGTCTCCTGAACGGAGTCGAACGCTTATGACGGATTGGACGCTCGATCAGCAGTTCACGTATCGTGATCAAACGGTTCGCTATGCGATCTTTGGCGACGGGCCGCCCGTCGTGCTGATTCATGGCACGCCGTTCTCGTCGTGGGTATGGCATCGGATCGCGCCGTATCTCGCCAGCGATCGCAACGTGTACGTGTACGATCTGCTCGGCTATGGGCAATCGGAGCAGCGCGAAGGCCAGGATGTCTCGCTTGGCGTGCAGAACGGCCTGCTCGCCGCGTTGCTCGCGCATTGGCGACTGGATGCGCCCGATGTCGTCGCGCATGACTTCGGCGGCGCGACGGCCTTGCGCGCGCATCTGATCGACGGCTGCGATTACGGAAGCCTGACACTTATCGATCCCGTTGCGGTCGCGCCATGGGGTTCGCCGTTCGTGCGGCACGTGCGCGAGCATGCGGCGGCTTTCGCCGGGCTGCCCGCGTACATTCATGAGGCGATCGTCAGGGCGTACGTGCGCGGCGCGCTCGCCCGGCCGATCGCCGATGACGAACTCGCGCCCTATGTCGCGCCATGGCTCGGCGATATCGGGCAAGCGGCCTTCTATCGTCAGATCGCGCAGATGGATCAGCGTTATACGGATGAAGTCGAAGCGCGCTATCCGCAGATTCGCTGCCGCACGCAAATTCTGTGGGGCGAAGACGACGGATGGATTCCGATCGAGCGCGGACGTCATCTCGCCAGTGTCATTCCAAATGCGCGTTTTCAGGCAGTGGCGAACGCCGGACACCTGATGCAGGAGGACGCGCCCGAGGCGATCGTCGGTGCGGTGTTGCGCTGGATCGGTTGAACCCGTGAGCGCGAGCGCAAGCTCAACGGCCGCCGGGAACAGGGTTCGCCGCAGCCGTTGTGGCGCAGATGAACGTCAGTTCGATCAGCCGTGCTGAGACGGCAGATAGGGCATCGGGTCGATAGGCTTGCCGTCGCGGCGCAACTCGAACAGCACGGACACTCGCGAGTTGTTCTCGCTGCCCATTTCGGCGATCTGCTGACCCTTGCGCACGATATCGCCCGTCTTGACCAGTAGCTTGCGGTTGTGCGCGTATGCGGTGAGGAAGTCCTTGTTGTGCTGGACGATGATGAGACTGCCATATTCGTTCAGCCCCGTGCCGGCGAACATGACCTTGCCGTCGGCAGCGGCGCGGATCGGGTCGCCCGGCTTGCCGCCAATTTCGATGCCGCGCGTCTCGCCCGGCTGAAAGCCTTCGAGGACATTGCCCTGCGCCGGCCAGATCAGCGAGACGCCTTTTGCGTGACGGGCCAATTCGGCGTTCACTTCGCGCGATTCGGCGGCGCTCGGCGCGGGCGCCCCCGACGCCGGAGCGGCGGCAGATGAGATCTTGTCTGCTGGTGCGCGGTTGCTGTTGCTGCTGTTGCTGCTGTTGCTGCTGTTGCTGCTGTTGCTGCTGTTGCTGCTGTTGCTGCTGTTGCTGCTGTTGCTGCTG
>NZ_JAGIPX010000028.1:0-8838 GCF_017814945.1 Paraburkholderia sp. LEh10 | reverse complement strand
TTGTTGCTGTGGCTATTGTTACCGGCCGGGGCGCGCGCCGCGGCGTCCGATGCGCCGCCGGCGACGGACGTCGCGCCACTCGCGCCCGACACCGTGCTCACAGGCACGGCGACCATCTTCACCGCATCCGGCGACGACAACTTCAACGGCTGCCCGATATGCAGGCGCGAGAACGGCTTCATATGATTCCACGCGACGATCTGCTTGACGGTGACGTTATGGCTGCGCGCGATGCGCGCCAGCGAATCGCCGCGCCGCACCTTGTAGATGACGGGCGGCACCGGCTGCGCCACCGTCTGCGGCGCGGACGGCACGGGCGTTGCGGATGCGGGATCAGCCGCCGTCTGCTTGCCCGAGGCAGCGCCGTTGTCACTCGCGCTCTGCTCGCCGATATGCGCGCAAGCGCCCAACATCAATGCGAGCGTGACGCTCGCGAAACTGGCCCAGGCTTTGTGGAGCCCACTCTTCGACATATTCTCTCCGCATTATTCGTTCAAAGACGGGATGCGCGCGTCTCTGCCAGCGGCGGACATCGAACGACACCCGCGGGCGGCGGCGCAGCATGCCGCATCGTTGCGGCTGCAACCTCCGGCCATTTGCCGGAACCAACTGGCCTCGCGGAGCCGCTTCAAACGTTATGCGATCTTCCGTCAAAGGGACAGATTAGCCGTCTAAATCAAAAGCGCATTTTAATGTGATCGCACCCGAAATCCCTTGGGCCCGAACACTCTGATACAAATGTTTATCAGCGGTATTTTTCGCTTGCCTGGGCGGCTCGCCGAGCCTTCGCGCATGCTGTCGAGAACCGCCCTTTCCATATCGGCACGGCGCGCGCGAAACTTGAGATGCGCCGTCGCGCGCACCGCATCCGTCGAGGGGAACATCATGGCCGGTCTTGCCGAATCGAAGACGATCAGCGTGTCGATCGCGCGCGAATGGCGCGAGGTGTATGCGTTCATGGAGCATCCGCTGTCCTTCGCGCAGTGGGCGTCGGGACTCGGCAAGCCGTTGCGTGGCTCCGGCTCGCAGTGGATCTTCGAAAGCGCCGACGGCCGCGAAGTCGCCGTGCGCTTCACGCCGCGCAATCCGTATGGTGTGCTCGATCATTACGTAAGCGGTGCTCGGGGCGACGAGCTAGTTGTCCCGATGCGCGTTGTTCCGAATGGCGGCGGCAGCGAGGTGCTGGTCACGCTGTTTCGTGCTGCGGACGCGAGCGATGCGCAATTTGCCGCCGACGCGCAGTGGGTCGAACGCGATCTTGCTGAATTGAAGCGGTTCTTGGAGACGCGGTGAGGCGAAAGGTTGGGGTCAAGCACGCACGATCGTCACGCCGAGCGCCTCGAACGGCGCCGTCGCTGAGTGCGGCGCGCCCTTCTCGACGACGATCGCGCTCGCCGCGTCGATGCCCGCGATCATGTACGCGGACGCGGCATTCAACTTTTCCGACGACGCCAGCACGATCGTTTCCGCCGCGCGCGCCGCAAGCGCGCGCTTCACGTAGGCCTCTTCGAGATCGCCGGTGCTGAGTCCCGCCTCGGGATGGACGCCGGTAACGCCCATGAAGTAGAGATCGGCGCGAATGTGGCCGAGTGCTTCGATCGCGGCCGCGCCCACAGTCACCATCGAATGACGGAACAGCCGCCCGCCGATCACCAAGACCTCGAGCGCTTCATGCTCTGACAACTCCACCGCGATGTTCGGGCTGTGCGTGACGATCGTCGCGCGCAGATCGAGCGGAAGATGACGCGCAAGCTGGATCGCAGTCGTGCCGCCATCGACGATCGCGATCTGGCCCGGCGCGATCATCTGCGCGGCGGCCCGGCCAATCGCCGCCTTTGCGTCCGATCCGATCGCCCTGCGCCCGGCGAGATTCGCCACCGCCGGCGATGAAGGCAATGCCCCGCCATGCACACGCTGCAACTTCCCTTCGGAGGCAAGCTCGCGCAGATCGCGCCGCACGGTGTCTTCCGATACGCCAAACGACTCGCTCAGCGATTTCGCCAGCACCTGGCCGTCGCGCTTCAGCGCATCGAGAATCAGCTTCTTGCGTTGGGAAGTCAGCATCTTGTTCTGTCTGATTGATTGTCCGTGAGAGACTGCACGAAATTTCTTGATTATGCACGAACTGCACGATACCATGATTCGGCCATCGGGTTACAAAACAAGGAGCGCTCATGAGCGAAACGGCCGACCGCGTGCGAATCGTCGATGTTCAGGTGCTATCCGACGATTGGTACGTGCTGAAGAAAACCACCTTCGACTATCGGCGCGCCGATGGGAACTGGCAGCGGCAAAGCCGCGAGACTTACGACCGCGGCAACGGTGCAACACTGCTGCTGTACGATCCGCGACGCCGGGCTGTCGTGCTCACGCGTCAGTTCCGTTTGCCTGCGTTCGTCAATGGGCATGATGGCATGTTGATCGAGACGCCGGCTGGGTTACTCGAGGAGGCGTCGCCCGAAGAGAGGATTCGCGCCGAAGTCGAAGAGGAGACCGGCTATCGGGTGCAATCGGTACGCAAGGTATTCGAGGCGTTCATGAGCCCCGGCTCCGTGACGGAGAAACTGTTTTTCTTCGTCGCCGAATACGATGCCGGCGCGCGCGTGAGCCGCGGAGGCGGGATTGCTGACGAGGGCGAGGATATCGAGGTGCTCGAACTGCCTCTCGACGATGCGCTGGCGAGGGTCGCGCGCGGCGAGATCATGGACGGCAAGACCATCATGCTGTTGCAATACGCCGCGCTTCATCTGTTCCTGCAATAAGCCGCGAGCGCCACGCGAAATAAAAAAACCCGTCGTGCTTCGCAAGAAGCGCGACGGGTAATACGTGGAAATCTGACGACACGAGTGTCGCTTGTTACATCGTCTGCTTAGAACTTGTGGCGAATCGCGGCACGGAACGCGAACTGGTTCGCCGTCGACGACGGAGCCTGCGTGCCCATGATGAACGCGTTGTCCATGATCGAGTTCGTGGTGTCGCCCGCGACCTTCTGGTAGACGCCCTGCAGATAGAAGTCCGTGCGCTTCGAAACGTTGTAATCCGCCATCAGGCCGACCGTGTGCACCTTGGGCTTCACACCGCCCGTCGACGCATCGTAGTTTTCCAGCGTGTACACGTATTCGCCACCGACGAAGAATGCAGGCGTGACCTGATACTTCGCATTCACTTCGAAGTTCTGGAACTTCAACGTATTCAGCGCCGCGCCCGGTGCGATGATCGCGGCCGGGTTGCCGAGGTAGCCGTTGCCCGTCGGGTTGTGGTAGTTCGAGTTCGTATAGGCGAAGCCGACCGTCGCCGAGCCGAACGTGTAGTTGACGCCTGCCCCAAACACGCGCATGCGTTGTGCGAAGAAGCTTGCATCGTTGGTCGCGATTGCGCCGCCCGACGTCGCGCCCGTGTTGTTCGCCTGCAGGTACGCAGCGGCGAGCAGCAGACCACCCGTCGCGTACTGTGCACCGAAGCTGTATTGACGGTTGTTGGCGAAATTCGTGTCGTTGCTGAAGCTATACGTACCGCCGAACTGAAAGCCGGCGATCTCCGGGCTCGCGTACTTGATCGAATTGTTGACGCGGAACGAGTTGTCCGTGTTGTCGTTATCGAACGGGTGCGAGAAGAGATAGCCTGCCCAATTGCCGTTCGCCGTGGTCTGCGCGAGATAGTCGACGACGGAGTCATACTGACGGCCCAGCGTAACCGTACCGAACTTGTCGTTCGACACGCCGACATATGCCTGGCGGCCGAACATGCGCCCGCCCTGTCCGAGGCGGCCACTATTCAGGTCGAAGCCGTTTTCCAGCTGGAAAATCGCCTTGTTGCCGCCACCCAGATCTTCCGCGCCCTTCAGGCCCCAGCGGCTGCCCTGTGCATAGCCGCTTTGCAGCTCGACAACGCTACTGCCGCTGACATTGTTCGTGTAGTTGACGCCTTCGTCGATCACGCCATACAGCGTAACACTGCTTTGCGCGAACACGGGTGCGGCGAATGCGGCGGTTGCGGCCAGCGCGATGACCTGTTTCTTCATTGGACGATCTCCTTTTATTGGTAGATGTGTTGATTGGTGTTTGTGTACTTAACTTTTATTTCGCAATGCTTACTGTCAGTCAAGCTTTTTGCCGTTTCGCTTGCCTGCATTCCTGTATCGAGGCGCATGCAACGGACGAGATGCTGCCCGACCGGATGCGCATAGTCCAGTTGAAGCCTGAATGGTTGTGAAAATCGTTGTGAAATGCCCACGAATGGTGCATCAATTCGCCGGATTGAATGGGTCTATTAGAGAAATTCGCGTTTGCGTCGCCCAGTTTCGCTAGGGATCGCCCTAGCAAAGATATCTGCAATGTGAATAGGAATTGTCTGATTGGAGGTGTGGAACGGTCTTAGTATCCTCTGCGCCTCGATGGGCGCACATTGAAGTGGCGGGTGGAATTCGGATGGTCGGCGTCGCCATTCACCGCCCAAAGCACACCTTGCGCCACGGCGTCGTCACAACGTAGGGAGGCATTGATGCAGACAAGTCATCGCGACGTTTCACATAGTCCACCCCACGTCGTATTAAACCAGCCGACTAGTGGGGCTTCGCGCCTCATCGGGATCATCGTGTTTGATGGGTTCTCGATGTTACCGGCGGCAAAGGTCGTCGACGTATTCGACAAAGCCAATCAGGTATTGGCCGTTGGACATGGCAATGCACCTTGCTACAGGACCATTTTCGTATCGAGCCGCGGCGGTTGGGTTTCGAGTTCGGCGTGTATCCATGTGCTGACACAGAAAATTGAATATTTGGGCGAGACACGGGCGCTTTTCGTCGCTAGCGGCGAAGCCGCATTTCATGCAGTTCAAGAATCACCATACGTCGGATCGCTTCGCGACGGCAACGGTAGCGCAAGCGAACTTCTCCCAGTTGGCAGCGGCGATGTACTACTAGCCGCAGCCGGCGTTTCAAGTCACGCGTCCTCCGCGGGCAAGCGCACCACCGCAGGCGATCAACGGTTTCGCGGTGCGGACGACATCGCTATTCCGCAAGTTCATGCAACGCGATCGGGAGTGCGGCAAGCACTCGAATTGATCAAGTTGGACTTTGGCATCCCGGTTCTACGTCGCGTACTCGAACTGCTACCAGACACTGGATTGCCGGAATTTTCGTCCATCGCGAACGATAGCGGCAAATCGATCAAACAGAAGATCCACGAAAGCGCGCGGTGGATCACGCAGAACTGCAACAGGTCAATCTCCGTTACTGTCGCCGCGCAGACGGCCGGGATGAGCGAGCGCTCATATTTGCGTCACTTTCGCGCGGAAATCGGCGTCAAGCCTTCTGAGTACCTGCGGCGTTCACGCGTCGAGTTGGCTGCGTCCATGTTGGAGTCCGTCGATTTGCCGGTCGACAAGATCGCACGCCGATGCGGGCTGACGAGCGGCGAATGTCTTGCGAGGTTGTTCCGTCAGATCTGGAATATCTCCCCGACTGAGTATCGAAACAGGTTGCGATAGAGACGACATGACGAATCGATGACTCTTCCGGTTCCGGACCGAACTTTCGTCCCTTAACTGACTCTCGCGGATCCATCTCATCCGATGCTCACACCGCTTTCCAAAGCCACCGACTTTCTCTGCATTGCTGGCGCCGCGTATGTGTCGCAGCATCTTGTATTTCAAGAAGGTTTAGCATTTTCCTATATTGATGGACTGCTAGGTTTGTTAGGCCTGACACTGCCATTCGTCACATTTCAGTTGACAAGGGTTTATCAGCCTTACAGGAACGATTCGGTTATCGTAAGCGCCATAAGAACATTGGCCGCCTGGTTTGCCGCACAGAGCATTCTCGCAATTGTGTCTCACGTGTATCCAGGCACTGCAACGCGTAACCACTGGCTGCTTTGGTGGACGGTCATCGCAGCTTGCGCGCTCGTTGTCGGTCGATATTCGATACATGCACTACCACTTCTTTTCCGCTCGTGGTGGTTCGCGCCTCCACGAATCGCCATCGTCGCACCATCAGGTGGCAACGGCAATCTCATCGACCGTATCACGGCACAAACGCGCGACGCATTTGTGCCCGAACTGATATTTGATCCGTCTCTTGCTCACGATACGAACGTCGAGCGCATTCCAGCAATCTGTGAATTGCAATCGTTCATTCAGTCGGTACGTGCGAAAAGCCTGAGAGAAATCTGGATTCTTAATTCACCCTTTCAACCAATCCCTGTCAAATCACTTCTCGAAGAATTCAAACACGAGTTCGTCAATATCCGTGTCCTTCCAGTAATTGATGAACAAGCGACCATCAAACCGCGCGCCGGCGACTACCGCGGCGTGCGTGTATTCAATCTAAAGGCATCACCGGAGCGTGGATGGAGTGTCGTGCCCAAGGAGATATTTGACCGGATTTTCGCGCTATGCATGTTGTTGTCGCTTTCGCCCCTGCTGCTAGTGATCGCTCTTGCCGTGAAATGCTCCTCTCCCGGACCTGTTTTGTTCCGCCAGTATCGAAAAGGGATGAATGGCGAGGTATTCTCGATTTATAAATTTCGGACAATGTATCAAGGAAATGGCAGCACCGGGACTGTCGTGCAGGCCAAGCGAGACGATACGCGTGTTACCCGTGCCGGGCGATTTCTTCGTCGCACAAGTCTGGACGAACTGCCGCAGTTTCTCAATGTCTTGAACGGCGAGATGTCTGTGGTGGGGCCTCGACCACACGCTGTCGAACATGACGAATACTACAAGGATCTTGTCCAGGACTATATGTTTCGATATCGAATAAAGCCGGGCATCACGGGATTGGCGCAGATCAACGGTTATCGGGGCGAGACCGCACAACTCGAGAAGATGGAAGGTCGTGTGCGCCTCGATACTTACTACATCCAGAACTGGTCCTTCTGGATGGATATAAAGATTATTACACTAACGATTATCAGGGGCTTCTCCGGGCACGGAGCTTACTAGTCGTTCTCTGGAGAAGAACCCGACGAAAACGGCGCACAGCGTTGTGAATCAACGCACACCTTTCTTCTACACCGCGCCCCCTTGGGCGCGATTCCTATAGCGACATAGGGATGCGGGCGTATCTAGCCGCGTCCATAGGTATCGTCAAAGCGGACAATATCATCCTCGCCGAGATACGAGCCAGATTGAACTTCGATTATTTCAAGCGGTATCCTCCCGGGGTTCTCAAGGCGATGTCTAACGCCGAGCGGAATATAGGTTGATTCATTCTCCGACATCATAAAGCTTTCATCACCGCGAGTTACATGCGCCGTGCCTCGGACAACGATCCAATGTTCGGCACGGTGATGATGCATCTGCAGTGACAGTTTGGCGCCCGGGTTCACGACAATCCGTTTGACCTGAAACCGGTCACCCTTGTCGATCGAATCGTAGTATCCCCAAGGACGATGCACTTTCCGATGATTAACCATCAGTCCGCTGTGCTCGCCTTGAACGCGCCCCACAATCTTCTTCACATCCTGTACTGACGCCTTGTCCGCAACAAGGATAGCATCGTCCGTTTCCACGACGACAAGATCTCGCGTTCCGACGCATGCGACGAAACGACCGCCCGAATGCACAAAGGTGGATGTAGCCCCTTCAAACATGACAGGACCACCTTGACCCACGTTTTTATCTTTGTCCTTCGGCATGAGTTGCCAGAGCGAATCCCATGAGCCCAGGTCCGACCAGCCGGCTTCTATTGGTACAACGACGCCTCTGCAGACGGATTCATGCTTGCCAATCTTTTCCATCACCGAATAGTCGATCGAGTCCGAAGGAGAAGAGCTAAATGCATCGTAATTCAGACGGAAGAAGATTCCATCGGAAATGCCGCGAGCGTGCGCTACTTCACATGCCTTATAGATTTCCGGCTGACACTGCTTCACGGCTTTGAGCCAAACGGATGCTCGTACAATAAAGATTCCACTATTCCAACAATATTCGTTTGACTCGACATACCGTTTCGCAACGTCCGAAGAGGGTTTTTCTACAAAGCCATCGAGCCAACGAATGTCAGCTCTTCCGTCTGCTCCCAAGGGCTGCCCAAGTCGAATATACCCGTATCCAGTTTCAGGGGACGTAGGAACCACACCAAGCGTGACCAAATGACCGTTTGCGGCATGCAGGACACCTACGCCGACAGCAGACTGGAAGCTGGCAACGTCACGAAAGGCGTGGTCTGCCGGCATCGCAACCATGATGCCGTCCCCATCCGCGGCGATGACTGAAAATGCGGCGGCAGTCAACGCCGGCGCTGTATTTCGTGCCACGGGTTCCAGCACCAAACTGTATGTCTTACCTGTCGCGCGAAGTTGTTCCGCAGTCGTAAAGCGATGCTCTTCGTTACAAACGACGATAGTTTGCGAAGCAAGCTCATAGTGGGATTTGAATCCATCCAGGCGCTGTACCGTCGACTGGAGCAGGGACTCCTCGCCCATCAAGGCAATCAGTTGCTTCGGGCATTCTTTTCTGGACACTGGCCACAGCCTGGTTCCTGAGCCGCCTGCAAGAATCACAGAATGGACCTTGAGTGACACGTCGGAAGGAACGTCTATTGACAACGGATTGTGTACGACCGGCAATTCGGATGATTCTGTCATGTAGTACTCCGTAAGTGTTAATACGTGCGTCGGAGTTTAGGTATGCAAACGTTCGCGTATGTTATTAAACTCATCTTGTGAATCCGCTTGTTACCGGTTAGTCAGTTTCGAAGGCGATATACCGATGCAGCGAGAGGTGCAATTGTCATTTTTGCACCACCACCTGAAAGCCCGCGACATTCGCCAGAATCCTCTCAACCCCCTCCACATACGCCCGCGTACCGAACCTGCCCACCGCCGTCTGATACCC
>NZ_JAGIPX010000269.1 GCF_017814945.1 Paraburkholderia sp. LEh10 | reverse complement strand
CCTGTGCGGGGCGGCACTTACTTTCTTTGCCGCGGCAAAGAAAGTAAGCAAAGAAAGCCGCTCACACCGCCAATGCTTGACGCTTGTCCACGGGCCCCCAACGTCCCCGCGCTTCGCACGGCACTGTGCTGCCTATTGTTCATTGCCAACGCACTGATTAGATCGCTGACCTGCCTCATGCATCAGCAGCATGGGCAAGTGGCATCAAGCATCTTGGCGCACACAATAGCGTGGGGACGTCGGGGGCCCGTGGGCAGGTGCTGTACTCGGAACGTTGGGGGCCCGTGGGTAATCGTCAAGCGGCTCGGGGTGAGCTGCTTTCTTTTGCCTACTTTTCTTTGCAGCCGGCAAAG
>NZ_JAGIPX010000268.1 GCF_017814945.1 Paraburkholderia sp. LEh10 | reverse complement strand
GCCCCTGTGCGGGGCGGCACTTACTTTCTTTGCCGCGGCAAAGAAAGTAAGCAAAGAAAGCCGCTCACACCGCCAGTCCTTGACCTTTACCCACGGGCCCTCTACGGGCCCGTTCTTCTTCCGGCAACGCTCTATTCCATATTGGTTGCCAACGCACTGATTTGATGCCAGACCTGCGCTTCGCCTGTGGCGCAGGCATGTTGCAACAGACATCTCGCCGCCCCGTATTAGCGTGGGGATGTTGAGAGCCCGTGGGCAGGTGCTGTACTCGGAGCGTTGAGGGCCCGTGGGTAATCGTCAAGCGGCTCGGGGTGAGCTGCTTTCTTTTGCCTACTTTTCTTTGCAGCCGGCAAAGAA
>NZ_JAGIPX010000267.1 GCF_017814945.1 Paraburkholderia sp. LEh10 | reverse complement strand
CACACAAAGGGAATGCACCTGCTGCAAAGTGGCGTGCCGCTCGAGATCATCCGCGACTTCCTCGGTCACGTCGATGTGAAGACAACCGAGATCTATGCTCGTGCAAATCTTGAGATGAAGCGCAAGGCTCTCGAGAAAGCCACCGACGGTACGTCGCTTCCAAAGATGCCGTCCTGGCAGCAGAACAAAACGCTGCTCGAGTGGCTGCATTCGCTGTAAGACTGCGGAGGTCGCGCACGCCGATTCTTGGCTGCGGGCCTCCCCATCCTGCCCAGCTTTTATGTAGAGTTTCTACGACCGGAGACCTTTGCTATCGGGGGCTGGATTCGACACTGCACATAAAAACTTTCGGCCGGTAAT
>NZ_JAGIPX010000266.1 GCF_017814945.1 Paraburkholderia sp. LEh10 | reverse complement strand
CGTTGCCCCTGTGCGGGGCGGCACTTACTTTCTTTGCCGCGGCAAAGAAAGTAAGCAAAGAAAGCCGCTCACACCGCGAACTCTTGTTTCTGCCCACGGGCTCTCGACGGCCCCGTGATTCTCACGGCAATGTACTGGTTCAGGCTCGTTGCCAACGCATCGGCTTAGTGCCCGACCCGCTTCATGCTTGAGGGAAGCTCGAAAATCTCGCTGCCCTGATTAGCGTGGGAACGTTGAGGGCCCGTGGGCAAATGCTGAACTCGGAACGTTGAGGGCCCGTGGGTGATCGTCAAGCGGCTCGGGGTGAGCTGCTTTCTTTTGCCTACTTTTCTTTGCAGCCGGCAAAGAAAAGTAGGTGCCGC
>NZ_JAGIPX010000265.1 GCF_017814945.1 Paraburkholderia sp. LEh10 | reverse complement strand
CGTCCTTGAACTTGATCTTCGTTTTGCCCGCTTCGAGGCCTTCGCCCGTCTTGAAGCTGATCGTGATGGTCGGGCCTCGCGACAGCACGGCCTGCGCGGCGAGCCAGATGCCGATCAGCACCGCGACGATGGGCACGATCCAGATCCACTGGATGCGCCAGCGCTTGCGCGGCGCGGCGCCGGCATCGGGTAGCTCAGGTAGCTCGGGAGGGCGGCTCATTGCGGTTGCCTCTCGTTGGCGGAGGGTGCATTCACCGCGGCGAGCGCGTCGAAGCGCGCATGCGGCGGCACGGCCCTCGCCACACGCCCCAGATAGTTCGAAGCCGTCTCGCTCATTTGACGTCCTGCGGCGGCGCATCCCCG
>NZ_JAGIPX010000264.1 GCF_017814945.1 Paraburkholderia sp. LEh10 | reverse complement strand
AAAGAAAGTAGGCAAAGAAAGCCGCTCACACCGCCAATCCTTGTTTCTACCCACGGGCTCTCAACGTCCCCGCACTTGCTGCCTTAGCGTGCCGGCACGCACTCGTTGCCCACGCACTGGCTAGCGCCTAACCTGCGTCTGGCGCCTGCGCTCCGAAATACGGCATCGAACATCTCACCACCCTCATTAGCGTGGGGATGTTGAGTGCCCGTGGGTAAATGCTGTACTCGGAACGTCGGGGGCCCGTGGGTAAATGCTGTACTCGGAACGTCGGGGGCCCGTGGGTAAAGACAAGCACTGGCGGGGTGAGCCCGCTTTCTTTGCTTACTTTCTTTGCGGCGGCAAAGAAAGTAAGTGCCGCCCCGCA
>NZ_JAGIPX010000263.1 GCF_017814945.1 Paraburkholderia sp. LEh10 | reverse complement strand
CTGTGCGGGGCGGCACCTACTTTCTTTGCCGCGGCAAAGAAAGTAGGCAAAGAAAGCCGCTCACACCGCCAAACCTTATTTCTACCCACGGGCTCTCAACGTCCCCTTCCTTCTTGCGTTAGCGCACTGGTTCGCACTCGTTGCCCACGCACTGGCTAACGCCTGACCCGTGTCCGGCGCCTGCGCACCGGCATACAACATCAAACATCTCGCCGTCCTGATTAGCGTGGGAATGTCGAGGGCCCGTGGGCAGGGGCTGTATTCGGAATGTCGAGGGCCCGTGGGTAATCGTCAAGCGGCTCGGTGTGAGCCGCTTTCTTTGCTTACTTTCTTTGCGGCGGCAAAGAAAGTAAGTGCCGCCCCGCACAGGGGCAACGC
>NZ_JAGIPX010000262.1 GCF_017814945.1 Paraburkholderia sp. LEh10 | reverse complement strand
CCCCTGTGCGGGGCGGCACCTACTTTCTTTGCCGCGGCAAAGAAAGTAGGCAAAGAAAGCCGCTCACACCGCCAATCTTTGTTTCTACCCACGGGCTCTCAACGGCCCCGCACTTCTTTCGTTTGCGTACTTGCTCACTGCGTTGCCAACGCACTGGCTAACGCCTGACCCGCGCCTGGCGCTTGCGCACCGACATACGGCATCAAGCATCTCACCGCCCTTGTTAGCGTGGGGACGTTGAGGGCCCGTGGGCAGGTGCTGTACTCGGAACGTTGGGGGCCCGTGGGTAATCGTCAAGCGGCTCGGGGTGAGCCGCTTTCTTTGCTTACTTTCTTTGCGGCGGCAAAGAAAGTAAGTGCCGCCCCGCACAGGGGCAAC
>NZ_JAGIPX010000261.1 GCF_017814945.1 Paraburkholderia sp. LEh10 | reverse complement strand
GCGGGCGTTGCCCCTGTGCGGGGCGGCACTTCCTTTCTTTGCCGCGGCAAAGAAAGGAAGCAAAGAAAGCCGCTCACACCGCCAATACTTGTTTCTAGCCACGGGCCCTCAACGTCCCCATCCTTCGCACGCCAGCGCATCGGCCCACGTTCGTTGCCAACGCGCTGGTTGGCGCCTGACCCGCGTCTGGCGCTTGCGCGCCGACATACACCATCAAACATCTCACCGCCCTGATTAGCGTGGGGACGTTGAGGGCCCGTGGGCAGGTGCTGTACCCGGAACGCTGGGGGCCCGTGGGTAATAACAAGCACTGGCGGGGTGAGCCCGCTTTCTTTGCTTACTTTCTTTGCGGCGGCAAAGAAAGTAAGTGCCGCCCCGCA
>NZ_JAGIPX010000027.1:2909-116274 GCF_017814945.1 Paraburkholderia sp. LEh10 | reverse complement strand
GGTGTGAGCGGCTTTCTTTGCTTACTTTCTTTGCCGCGGCAAAGAAAGTAAGTGCCGCCCCGCACAGGGGCAACGCCTGCGCCGCGAGGCGCAATCGCGGATGCCAGAGATAGTGGCAAATCACAAACCGCATCGCGGATGCCAGCGAAAACGGCATAGCGAATCGCATTGCGGATGCCAGCGAAAGCGGCAAAGCGAACCGCGAAAAGCATGAAACCAAACCCAACAGCGTCGCAGACAAAAAAGACAGAGCCATCACCTCGCGGTGTAACCGCCATCCACCGGCATTGCCACCCCGCTAATCATCGAAGCCGCATCACTCAACAAGAACAAAATCGGCTCCGCCACTTCGCGCGGCTCAGCGAACCGCTTCAACGGAATCGCCTGCAAGGCCGGATCGCGTTTGGCCGGCTCGCTCCACGCCTTCACGGCCATCGGCGTCAGCGTCACCGTCGGATTCACGCTGTTCACGCGAATCCCATACGGCCCAAGCTCGACGCACAACACCCGCGTGATCGCATCCATCGCCGCCTTCGACGCGCAATAGCTCAAATGATCGTCGAGCCCGACGAGCGCCGCCTGGCTCGAAACGTTGACAATGCTGCCCGCACGCTTCGCGTCGATCATCCCGCGCGCCACATGCCGCGCGACGAGCGCCGCCCCGCGCGCGTTCACGTTCATCACGCTGTCGAAGCTCGCGGCCGTCGTATCGATCGCGCGCTCCAGCACCGTCGTGCCCGCACAATTCACAAGACCATCGAACACGACATCGAGGAAACCCAGCGCATCGTCAATCGCGCCTTCGTCGCCGACGTCGAGCACCAGCGGCTCGCAGCCCGTCTCCTCCGCAAGCCGCGCCAGTTCGTCGACGTTGCGCGCCGCCGCGACGACTTGCGCGCCGCTCGCGCACAGCAATTCGACCGTCACGCGGCCAATGCCGCTCGACGCTCCCGTGACGAGTATCGAACGCGCTGAAAAATCGAATGACGTGTTCATTTTGCTTGCAGCCGATGCATGATTGGCTTCAACGCCGGGTAGAGATCCGTATAAACGCCGAAGCGCTCCGCGTACACGGCCTGTCGCGCGGGGTCCGGCTTCACGCGCTCGACGAGCTTCACCCAGCCGCCGCGCGCCACTTCCTGCGAAATCAGCTTCGTGCCGTACGCGGCGAGCAGCGCCGCCCCCATTGCCGCTTCCACGTCCTGCTCGATCGTATAGACGGGAAAGCCCGTGATGTCCGCGATGATCGACATCCACAAGTCGGAATGTGCCGCGCCGCCGACGACGATCAACTTGTCGTCGAGCGACTGCGCGCCCTTGCGCCCGGCGACGATGTTGTGCTGCAAAGCGAACGCGACACCCTCGAGCACCGCGCGATACAGATGCGCCCGCGTGTGATACAGGTTCAGCCCGACGAACGCGCCGCTCGCCTTCGCGTCCCATACAGGGCTGCGCTCGCCCATCAGATACGGCAGGAACATCACGCCGTCCGAACCCGCGGGAATGTGTGCGGCGTCTTCTTCGAGCAGTTGATGCGCGTCGCCGTCCGGCAGCGCTTTCGCGGCTTCGATTTCCGCGTGACAAAACTGTTCGCGATACCACGTCACCGATGCGCCCGCCGTAATCGCGCCGCCGAACACATAGATGTCATGCAGTCCGTTGAACACGTGCGGCATGCTGACGAGACCATGCCGCGCATCGACGCCCTGATTGATATACCCCCAGCACATGCTCGTGCCGATCATCGCGACATGCTGGCCGGCGCGCGTGACGCCCGCCGCATAGGTCGCCATCGCCGCATCGACGCCGCCCGCGACGATCGCCGTGCCCGCTTCGAGCCCGAGCTGTTCCGTCCATTGCGACAGCAGGCCGCCCACCACGTCCGACGACTCGACGAGATGCTCGGGCATCATCGTCGCGGGAATGCCGAGCATGTCGAGCGTTTCGTCGGACCAGTCGCGCTTCGCAATGTCGTACACGCCGCCGATATTGCCCGCCGAACTGTGATCGACGGCGACTTCGCCCGTCAGCAGATAGATCACATACGCATTCGGCGGCAAAAAGAAGCGCGTGTTGGCCCACACGTTCGGCTCGTTCTCGCGCAGCCACAGCATCTTCGTATAGCCGTAGTAGCTATCGACGCCGTTGCCCGTGATCGCATAAAGCCGTTCGAGATCGACGTTCTCACGCACCCATTCGACCTGTGCCGTCGCGCGCCGGTCCATCCAGATCAGGCATGGATAAAGCGGCTTCATGTCGCTATCGACGGGAATGCCCGAGCCGCCATACAGGCTGCTCACGCAAACCGCCTTGATCGCCTTCGACGCGACGCCCGCTTCACACGCCTTCGCGACGCAGCGCGAGATGCATTCGACGACCGCCTTCATCCACACGGTCGGCCACTGCTCGGCCCATAGCGGCCTGGGCGTGTCCGGGTGATAGCCGCTCGAATGCTGCGCGACGATTGCGCCGTTCTCGCCGACGAGCACGGCCTTCGTGCTCTGCGTGCCGATATCGACGCCGATGACGTAATTCATAGTGTCTCCGTGTGCGCGTCCTGAGCGGCGCGCACTGTTTATTGATCTGACTATCTGGCTGGCTTCATCAGCACCTTAATCGAGTCGAGCGAGTTGGCGACCTCGATCGCCTCGTCCCACTCTTCGAGCGAGAAGCCATGCGTGACGATGCCCTTCGACGTGACGAGCCCGCGCGCCAGCAGGTCGATTGCAACCGGGTAGCAGTAAGGGCCGAGATGCGCGCCGCGCACATCGAGCTCCTTGCGGTCGCCGATGATCGACCAGTCCATTGTAGTCTCGGCGCCGAACACGGAAAACTCGACGAAACGACCGAGCTTGCGAATCAGATCCATGCCCTGATTCACGCCGGCAGGCACGCCCGTCGTTTCGATGTAGACGTCGCAGCCGTAGTTCTGCGTCAACGATTGAATGATCGCAAGCGCATCGTCCTTGTTCGGATTGATCGTCACGTCCGCGCCGTATTCGCGCGCCAGTTCGAGGCGCTCGTCGACGAGATCGATCACGACGAGCTTCTTCGGCGTCTTCAGATGCGCGACCTGCGTCATCATCAGGCCGAGCGGGCCCGCGCCGGCGATCACCACCACGTCGTCGAGCTGAATGTCGCCGCGATTGACGGTGTGAATGGCGCACGCAAGCGGCTCGATGATCGCGGCATCTTCGAGCGAGATGCCGTCGGGAATCTTGTGGACGATAGCCGTCGGCGGAATGCGCATGTATTCGGCCATGCCGCCGTCCGCGACTTCGCGCTGAAAGCCGAAGATGTTGTGCACTTCGCACATCCAGTACTGGCCGGATTTGCAGTAGCGGCATTTGCCGCACGGCACGATCTGTTCGGCAATCACGCGATCGCCCTTCTTCACGTCGAAATGTTCGGCTGCGCCTTCGCCGAGCTCCTCGACGTAGCCGAAGAATTCATGGCCCGGAATCACAGGCGCTTTCACCCAGGGGCTCGGCCCGCCCCAGAACATCTTGGCGCCGGAATGGCATTTGCAGTCGCTTGCGCAGATGCCGCACGCCGCGATGCGTATCACGAGTTCATGCGCGCGCGCCTGCGGCTTCGTCACGCGTTCGACGCGATAGTCTTTCGGCGCGTGGCACACGATCGCCGTCATGCTTTTGCTGGTGTCCTGAGTGGTCATTGCATTGCCCTGCGAGAAATGGAGAACAAATGGAACGAAAGAGTTTCACTTCTTGCGTTCCCGGCTGATATAAATCGCGAGCAGGATGATTCCGCCTTTGATCACGTTCTGCACGTACGGATTCACGCCGACCATGTTGAGTCCATTGTTCAGCACGCCGAGCAGCAACGCGCCGATCAACGTGCCGATGATCGAGCCGCGTCCGCCCGAAATCGACGTGCCGCCCATCACCACGGCCGCAATCGCATCCAGTTCGAAGCCCACGCCCGCATTCGGCTGGCCACTCATCAGGCGCGACGTCAGCACGATGGCCGCGAATGACGATGTCAAACCTCCGAGCGTGTAGACGATCAGCTTCACGCGTGCGACGCGCACGCCAGAAAGCCTCGTCGCCTGTTCGTTGCCACCGATCGCGTACACGTAGCGCCCGAACGGCATGCGTTCCAGCAGCAGCCACGCGATTGCATAGACGACCAGCATGATCAGCACGGGCGCCTGGATGCCGAACACCTTGCCGCTGCCGAAGAAGCCGACCCAGTCGGGCAAGCCGTCGATGGGATAGCCGCCCGTATAGATCAGCGCGAGGCCGCGCGCGATGCCCATCGTCGCGAGCGTGACGATAATGGGCGGCATGCCCGCGAGCGCAACGAAGAAGCCGTTTGCAAATCCGAACCCCAGCCCGACCGCGATGCCCGTCACGATGGCAGCAACGCCGTTGAGCCCCGCGACCATCAGGCCCGCCGCGAGCGTGCCCGAGAGCGCCATCACGGAGCCGACGGACAGGTCGATGCCGCCCGTCAGGATCACGGCCGTCATGCCGACCGCGATGATCGCGTTGATCGACACCTGGCGCAGCACGTTCTCCAGGTTCGCCGCCGACAGAAAGCTGTCGCTCGCGAACACCATCACAATGCACACGACGAGCAGGCCAATGAACGGATAGAACAGCGTCGAGCGTTTGACGCTCGCCCAGTTCAGGCGAAACGGCGCGCCCGGCGTGTCCGATGCAACCGTCGAAGTCTTGGGAGAAGAGTTAGGCGTGTTCATGCTGTATTGCTCCACGAGTTGCAGCCGATGCACCAGCCGTTGCATAAGTCATCACGGCATTCGATTCGATCTGGCCGCCTTCGAGCATCGCTTCGATACGCCCCTGCCGGAACACGGCGACGCGATCGCACATGCCGACGATCTCCGGCAATTCCGACGAAATCATGATGATCGAGTAGCCGCGCGCGGTGAGTTCGCGCATCAGCAGATAGATTTCCGCTTTTGCGCCGACGTCGATGCCGCGCGTGGGCTCGTCGAAGATGAGGATGTTCGTGTGGTGATTCAGCCAGCGCGCGATCACCACTTTCTGCTGATTGCCGCCCGACAGCGTCGCGACTTCGGTGTTCATCGTCGGCGCCTTCACGCCGACGCGCTTCATGATGTCGGCTGTCGCGCGCGCTTCGCCGCCGTGATCGATGAAAAAGCGACGGCTGCGGTACTTGCCGAGGTTGTTGATCGAGATGTTCTGCTTGATGGAGAACGATGTGATCAGCCCTTCCGTCTTGCGGCTTTCGGGCAGGATGCCGATGCCGGCCTTCAACGCGTCGGCGGGATCGGACAGATTCGCGGGCGCACCGTTGATGCGAATGTCCTTCACATGCGCCGCGTCCGCGCCGATCACCGCGAGCGCGGTTTCCGTGCGGCCCGAGCCGACCAACCCGGCGAAGCCGAGTATCTCGCCTTTGCGCAGCGTGAAGCGGTTCACGGGACCGTCCTTGCGCAGTTGCAGCGCGTTCACTTCGAGCACGGTTTTCGCATCTACGGGCAATGCCGGCTTCGGCGGAAAGCTGCTTTCTATCCTGCGTCCCACCATCATCTCGACGAGGCGGCTCACGTCCGTTTCAGCGACGTCTGTCATGCCGACATACTGGCCGTCGCGCAGCACCGTGATGCGATCGCACACTTCGAAAATCTCTTCGAGGTGATGCGAGATGAAAATCATCGCGACGCCGTGCTGTTTCAACTCGCGCATGATCGAAAACAGATGCGCGGCTTCGGCGGGCGTGAGCGTCGCCGTCGGCTCGTCGAGAATCAGGATGCGCGCGTTCAGCGACAACGCCTTGCCGATTTCGACGAACTGCTGCTGCGCCACCGACAGCTCGCGGATCGGCACGGCGAGATCGATCGCGACGCCGAGCCGGCCGAAAATCTCCGCCGCCGTGCGCCGCATCGTCGAGCGGTCGAGCATGCCGAAGCGGTTGCGCAACTCGCGCCCGAGGAACATGTTCTCGACGGCATTCAGATACGGAATCAGGCTGAACTCCTGAAACACGATGCCGACGCCCGCCGCGACGGCATCGTGATAGTTGATGAAATGCCGCGCCTGTCCATCGATCACGATCGTGCCGCCGTCCGGCTGATAGATGCCGCACAGGATCTTCATCAGCGTCGACTTGCCTGCGCCGTTCTCGCCGAGCAATGCGTGAATCTCGCCGCGCGCGATCTCGAGATGAATGCCCTGCAACGCCTTCACGCCGGGAAAGCTCTTCGTGATGTTGTCGAGTTTGAGGATCGTGTCCATCGTTTTTCCTTTGCGCTTCATGCAGTGGCACGTCACGCGTGCCACTGCATGCGCAATATGTCGCTTACCAGCTGAAGCCCTTCGCGTTGTCCTTGTCGACGAGCTTCACGTCGACGGGAATCGCCTTCGGCACATTGGCGCCCCACTTCTTCGCGAGCGCCACGCCGATCGCGAGGCGGATCTGGTCGCGCGGAAATTGCGCGGACGTTTCGATGAACTTCGAGTTCGGCTTCTGGATTGCGGTGATCGCTTCCGGCGCGCCGTCGACGCTCGTCAGTTTGATGTCCTTGCCCGACGATTCGATCGCGGACAGCGCGCCCATCGACCCGCCGTCGTTCACGCTGAAGACGCCCTTCAGATTCGGATGCGCCTGGATCATGTTCTCGGTGACGGACAGCGCCGTCGCGCGTTCCTGCTTGCCGTTCTGCGTATCGACGAGCTTCACGTTCGGGAACTTCGCGAGGGCCGCCTTGCAGCCGCGCACGCGTTCGAGAATCGGCACGACCGGGATGCCGTCGAGAATCGCCACTTCACCGCTGCCGCCTATCGACTTCGCGAGGTACTCGCACGACATCTGTCCCGCGTCGAAATTCTTTGAGCCGACGAACGAATCAACGGGACCGTTCGCGTTCGCATCGACGGCGACGACCACGGCGCCCGCCTTTTTCGCCGATGTCACCGCCGACTGGATGCCCGTCGAATCGGTCGGATTCACGAGCAGAATGTCGATCTTCTTTTGCAGCATGTCTTCGACGTCGCTCACCTGCTTGCTGACGTCATGGTGCGCATCGGTGACGACGACCGTCGCGCCGATCGATGCGGCTGCGTCATTCAGCGCCTTTTGCATCGTCACGAAGTACGGGTTGTTCAGTTCCTGGAACGTCATGCCGATCTTCAGCGGCGCGGCGCTCGCGCTCGCCGGTGCGAACAGCGGCGCGCCGAGCATCACGGCGGCGAAAGCAAGCGAAGCGCGCACGCGCAAGCTGCGCGTTGGATGCGAAGTGGTGGTGTGGATCATGGCTTGTCTCCGTTTATGAGGATGAGTGCGTCCCTCGCGCAGGGTCGCTGCGCGATGAGCCGTTGAAGCATCGGAAAGATGAAAGCGCGCTAAGGCGTCGTCAGAGGCGGATACGCCGCGGGCGCGGCGCGCGGCTGTCCGCGCGCGTGTTCTTGCGTCTGCGCGGCGGGCACGATCGAAGGCGCGTTGGCGACGCCCTTGCCGAGCGCCGCCGCCGCTTCCGAGGCGACGCGGCTCGCCTCGTTGATGTGCTGGAAGCGGCGGAACTTCGACGGAGCCATGCCTTTCGCGGTGAGAAACTGCCGGTTGAAGTTCGACAGATTGTTGAAGCCGACCTTGTAGCAGATGTCGGTGACGCTCAGTTCATCGTCCATCAGCAGTTGGCACGCAAGGTTGATACGCATCCGGTTTACGTACTGCACGAACGGCAGGCCCGTATGCCGGCGAAAGTAGCGCGAGAATGCGCTGACGCTTTGGCCCGCCAGTTGCGCGAGATCGGATTCGCGCAACTCCGACGCGAGGTTCTTGCCGATATACGACAGCACGTGGTTGATGCGCGTCGATGCGTAGCTGGTCGGGTCGATCTGATACGCGGGGCTTGCGAGCAGTTCGCGGTCGCTCGCGTTCAGCAGGACTTCCATCATCGACAGGAACAGCACGATGCGGCGCAGGCCGCGCGCTTCGAGCAGCTCCATGAAGAGCGGCTGGATCGCCGCGCTGGTCCGCGCGCCGAACGACACGCCGCGGCGCGAATCGGCGAGCAGCGCTTCGAGCGTGCGCCATTCTGGAAAGCTCTGCGTGCAATGCGCGACGAAGTCCTGACCGAACTGCACGACGAGATTGCGCTGCGCGATCGTCACGCCGTCGGGCACTTCGCTGACCCAGTTGTGCGGCAGGTTCGGTCCCATCAGCACGAGGTTGCCCGGCGCGAAGCTGCCGATGTAATCGCCGACGAACATCTTGCCCGTCGTCGCGACGATCAGATGGATTTCAAATTCGGGATGGAAGTGCCAGCGCACCGTACGGTACGGAAAGCCGTGGTACCACGCCTTGAACGACTCGTCGCGGCGCACGCTGACCAGTTCGAGATCGGGTTGCATGTCGGTCTCCGAAAGCCGTCGCTCAAACGAACCGCGATGCGCCGCGCGCACATGGCATCCGATGCGCGTGCTCACGCGCGTTTAGATGCGAGTGCAACCAGGTTGCCGGCATGACGATGCCCTTCATCTGTCTTCCTCCTGTTCCTTCGTCCAGCGCCTCGAGCTTACGTGTCACACGAGGCCCATGCACTTCGTTTGTTTTGTGTACTGAAAGTTAGACCTCTGGCGCACGGGCGGCCACTAGAAATGAGACCGCCGACCGATACTTTTTTGCATTCGGGTTATTCCTGGCCCTTTCACTGTCAAATTTTGATGCAACGCAGCAGCCAGTCTTTGGCCGGATGACTGCGCGACGGCGGAACGCCCGCGACAGCGCCAATGTCCATCCCGCCGCGCTGCGCCACGAAAAGCGCGCTCCTTTGCCTTGACTTTCGAACAGCTGGATACGATCATTAGTTCACATGCAGAGCAAATGCTCTATGCTTCGAATCACCGGCGCACACGGCCGGGGCACCTTCTAGACTTATCTCAAGGAACGCACGCGGAAAGACCGTGCGCACAAGACTTAGGAGACGCACATGAACAGCGGCCAAAGCAGTGGCGCAAGCACGCAGGTGATCCTGCACATCGGCGCAGGGTCGTTTCACCGCGCACATCAGGCGTGGTATCTGCACCGGCTCAACGAAGCCCGTCAGCCTGGCGATCCGCAGTGGTCGCTCACCGTCGGCAATATCCGCAGCGACATGAATGCCGTCGCCGATGCGCTCGCCGCGCAGAACGGCGTCTACACGCTCGAAACGGTCACGCCGCAAGGCGAGCGCGCGTACGAGACGATCCGCTCGATCGAGCGCGTGGTGCCGTGGTCGCAGAATCTCGACGCACTGATCGAAGCGGGCGCCGATCCCGCATGCAAGATCATCGCGTTCACCGTGACGGAAGGCGGCTACTACCTCGACGAGCATGACAAGCTGGACACGGCCAACCCCGATCTCACCGCCGACCTGAACGGCGCACGCACGACCATCTACGGCGCGCTCGCCGCGATTCTCGAAGCGCGCATGCAGCGCAACGCGGGGCCAGTCACGCTGCAGACCTGCGACAACCTGCGCAGCAACGGCGAGCGCTTTCACGCGGGCATGACCGAGTTTCTCGAGCGGCGCGGCGCAAGCGCACTGCGTCAATGGTTCGACGCGAGCACTGCATGCCCGAACTCGATGGTCGATCGCATCACGCCACGGCCCACGCCCGACGTGCGCGAACGCGTGAAGCAGGCGACGGGTTTCGACGACGCCTGCCCTGTGATGGGCGAATCGTTCATCCAGTGGGTGATCGAGGATCACTTCGTCGCCGGTCGGCCGGCGTGGGAGAAGGTCGGCGCGGAGATGGTCGCATCGGTGCTGCCGTATGAAGAAGCGAAAATCCGCATTCTGAACGCGACGCATAGCTGCATCGCGTGGGCGGGCACGCTGGTCGGCCTCTCCTATATTCACGAAGGCACGCTCGACCCCGAGATCCGCCAGTTCGCCTACGACTACGTGACGCAAGACGTGATTCCCTGCCTCACGCCGAGTCCGCTCGATCTGGCGAAGTATCGCGACGTCGTGCTCGACCGCTTCGGCAATCCGTATATTCAGGACACGAACCAGCGCGTCGCCGCCGATGGCTTCTCGAAGATTCCCGGCTTTATCGCGCCGACGCTCTCCGAGTGCTTCGAGCGCAATGTCGAGCCGAACGCGACGGCGATGCTGCCCGCGCTGTTCTTCCGCTTTCTCGACAGATGGCAGCGCGGCCAGTTGCCCTACACGTACCAGGACGGCGTGATGGATGAAGACGTCGTGCGCGGCTTCTTCAAGACGCCCGATCCCGTGCAGGCGTTCTGCGCGGACCGTCTGCTGTGGGGCAGCATGGCGGGCACGGCGTCGCTCGGCAAGGTGGTGCGCGCGGCGCTCGAACGTGTCGATGCGTGGCTCGCAAAACGCAGCCTTTGAAGCCGTTCATATCGATCTGATCGAAACGCAAGTGTCTGGCCGCGCATGGGCACACTCCCGCGCGCGGCCGCTCCCATTGATCGCCGCACTCGATGCCCGCATGGCGTCAGGTCTATTGCGCATGGCATCGCACGCGGCATGCGGCTAAAGTAGCGCATCTCCTACCGACGAAGGTTTCGCGCCCATGTATCTCGGCATCGACCTCGGCACGTCCGAAGTGAAAGTTCTGCTGCTCGCGTCCGATGGTCGCGTTGTCGGCACGGCGGGCTCACCGTTTACCGTCTCGCGGCCGCATCAGCGCTGGTCGGAGCAGAACCCGTCCGACTGGTGGCAGGGCACGCGCGCCGCGCTGTTCGCGTTGCGAGACCGCTTCCCCGAGCAGTTCGCGCAGATTCACGGCATCGGCCTGTCGGGACAGATGCACGGCGCCGTGCTGCTCGACAACGAGGATCGCGTGCTGCGCCCTGCGATCCTGTGGAACGACATGCGTGCCGTCGACGAGTGCGAAGAGCTGTACCGGCGCGCACCGGATCTGCATCGCATCGCCGGCAATCTGGCGATGCCCGGCTTCACGGCGCCGAAGCTGCTGTGGGTCGCGCGCCACGAGCCGGAGATTTTCCGGCAGACGGCCTGCGTGCTGCTGCCAAAGGATTACTTGCGCCTGCAACTGACGGGCGACAAGGTCTCCGATCCCTCCGACGCAGCCGGCACGCTCTGGCTCGACGTTGCGCGGCGCGACTGGTCCGATACGCTGCTCGCCGCATGCGACCTGAACCGCTCGCACATGCCGCGTCTCGCGGAAGGCAGCGCGCCGTCCGGCATGCTGCGCGCTGAACTCGCACGCGAACTGGGCTTGCGCGAGCCCGTCGTCGTGGCGGCGGGCGGCGGCGACAATGCGACGAGTGCGATCGGCATCGGCGCGACGCAACCGGGCGACGGCTTCGTGTCGCTGGGGACATCGGGCGTGCTGTGCGTGATCGGCAACAGCTTCCGGCCGAATCCTGAGTCGGCCGTGCACGCGTTCTGTCATGCGATCCCGGACCGCTGGCATCAGATGAGCGTGGTGCTGTCGGCGGCAAGCTGCTTGCGCTGGGTCTGCAAGCTCACTTCCACCGACGAGCCGACGCTGCTCGCCGAAGTCGAAAAGCTGCCCGACGAGGCCCTCGTCACCGCGCCGCTGTTCCTGCCGTATCTGTCGGGCGAACGCACACCACACAACGATCCGTATTCGCAAGGCGTGTTCTTCGGCATGACGCACGCAACCGATCGCGCGCTGCTCGGTTACGCGGTGCTCGAAGGCGTGACGCTCGCGCTGACGGACGGCCTCGATGCGTTGCGCGCGGCAGGCACGGAGGTCAGCGCACTATCGCTGCTCGGCGGCGGCGCACGCAGCAACTACTGGGCGCAACTGCTCGCCGATTCGCTGAACACGACCACCCGCAAGCACGGCGGCGGCGAGACGGGCGCGGCGCTGGGCGCGGCGCGTCTGGGCTGGCTCGCGGCGGGCGGCGATCCCGCCAGGGTGCTGACCAAGCCGCCCGTCGAAAGCGAATTCACGCCGAACGCGCGGCGTCATGCGGTGCTGCGCGAGCGGCTCGCCAGCTATCGCGCGCTGTACCGGCATGTGAAGCCGATGTTCTCGCCGTCGCGCGAAGCGGCGCCCGCTCGATGACATGCAAAGCGGGATGCCGACGACGGATGCACACGGCAAGCAGCGCAGCAGAACGCTCGATGCGAGCTTCCTGCTGCGCATTGTGAAGTGGCGCGCTCCGGCGCAATTCTGATCAACCCAATCGTGCCCAAGTCCACTGAAAAGCTCGATCTCGCGACGCGCGCCGCCTGGCTGTACTACGTCGCCGGCAATACACAGAACGAGATCGCGGAAAAACTGCAGGTGTCGCGGCCCGTCGCGCAGCGGCTCGTCGCGTTCGCCGTCGAGAAGAATCTGATCCGCGTTCGCGTCGATCATCAGTTGGCGGACTGTCTGTCGCTCGCCGATCAGTTGTCGAAGCGCTATGGCCTGTCGATGTGCGAAGTCGTGCCCGTCGACGACGACAAGCCGGATGAGATCGACCGCAAGCTCGCGGTAGCGGGCGCGCAGGTGATGGAGCGCTATCTGGGCGAAGAAAAGCCGATGGTCGTCGCGGTGAGCAGCGGCCGGACGCTGAAGGCCGTCGTCGATCAGGTCGCCCAGCTGGAGCGGCCGCAGCACCGGCTCGTGTCGATGGTCGGCGCGATTGCGCAGGACGGCTCGTCGAACCGCTATGACGTCGCGCTGCACATCTCGGAGAAGACGGGCGGCAAGCACTTTCTGCTGCCCGCTCCGCTGATCGCCGATAGCGAAGCGGAGCGCTCGCAGTGGTGCAATCACCGTCTGTACCGGATCGTCGAGGCGCTGTCTGGGGAAGCGGATGTCGCGTTCGTCGGCATCGGCAACATCGGCTTGCACTGCCCGCTGCACGAAGACGGCTTTATCACGTCGGATGAGGTGGAAGAGCTGATGTCGCTCGGCGCGGTGGCGGAACTGCTCGGCCTGCCCATCGACGCGAACGGCGCGCGCGTCGAATCGCCGACGGGGCGCCGCGTGACGAGCCTGCGGCTCGATTCGCCGCCCAAGCGTCCCGTGATCGGCTTTGCGGGCGGCGAGCGCAAGCGCAATGCGGTGATCGCCGCGCTCAAGGGCGGCTGGCTGTCGGGCCTCGTGACGGACGAGGTGTGCGCGCGCGCCGCGCTGAATCACGACGCGGGCTCATCCGCGCCGTCACGCGGCTGAAAAAGGCGGCGCGGCGCACGTTCCGCGCGCTTCGATTCAGAGCGCTTCGAGCGCGTGACGCACCCGTTCGACGACGGGTGCCCACTCGCCCAATACCTGCTGCCGGAACAGCCGCGCAGTCGGATACCATGGGTTGGTTTCGCCCGACAGCATCCAGCGCCAGTCGGCCTGCTTCGGCAGCAGCACCCACACCGGCTTGCCGAGCGCGCCCGCCAGATGCGCGACGGACGTATCGACGGTAATCACGAGGTCGAGCGACTCGATCGCGGCAGCCGTCGCGTCGAAATCGTCGAGCAGTTGGCCGAGCGCGCAGATGGGCCAACGATGCGCAAGGCCATCGAGTTGCGCCTCTCCCACGCCCTTTTGCAGCGCGAACCACGCGAGGCCGCGCACCGACGCGAGCGGTTCGAGCGCGCAAAGCGCCGCCGAACGGTAAACGTCGAGATAGTGCTGCGGATTGCCCGCCCACACGAGGCCGATCTTCCTGCTGTCGCCGGCGCTTTGGATCAGACGCGCGCGCCACCTGGCGACCTGCGCAGCATCTGCTGACAGGTAGGGAGTCGCGCAGGGAATCGTGTCGTCTTGCAGCCATGCGGGCACGCTCATCATCCGGCTGTAGTAGTCGTAGCCGCCTTCGGGTGCGTTCGTCAGCACCCGGCGCACGCCACGCACGCGAGAAAAGAGCGGTGCAAGTTCAGCGCTGGTCCACACGTCGACGATAGCGCCTTGGCCGCGCAGCACGTCGGCATAGCGAACGAACTGCAACTGATCGCCCGCACCCTGTTCGCGCGCGAGCAGAAAGCGCTTGCCATCGATCGGCTCGCCCTGCCACTCCGGCATGTCGAGTTTCGGATAGTCACGCAGCCCGCTGCGCGTGGTCTTGCGATGTTCGTAATACGTCCAGCCGCGCTGGTAATTTCCACGCCGCAACTCGGACATGCCGAGCAGCTTGTACGCATCCGAAAGATCAGGCGTGGTTTCGATCGCGCGCCGCAGATGATCGTCGGCCTCGTCATAGCGCGACATGCAAGTCAGCGTGAACGCGATGTTGTTGTGCAGCGTCGACGAGTTCGGCGCGACCTCCAGCGCGCGCTGGTAGGCAGCGAGCGCATCGTCGAACTTCAGTTGCGCATCCGTTGCGAACGCGAGGCCGAAGAGCGCGTGGATATCGTCGGGTTTCTGTTGCAGGATGCGCTGAAAAGCATCGGCTGCTTGCGCGTGTTCGCGCACCGCGTTCAGCGTCGTGCCGAGCCCTTGCAGCACACGCGTGTCGTGTGGCGCGAGTCGCGCGGCATCGCGATAAGCCGCAAGTGCTTCGCCTGGCCGCGACAACTCTTCGAGCACGTCCGCGCTGCCAAGCGCTGCGTCGAAGAAGTCCGCGTCGAGCGCAAGCGCTTGCTGATAGCTGAGCAGCGCCTCTTCGCGCCTGTCGATGCGCCGCAATGCGTTGCCCAGATTGCAGTGCGCCAGCGTATCGTGCGGCGCGCACGCGACGGCTCGGCGAAAAAAGCGCTCCGCGCCTTCATTGTCGGCACATGCGAGCGCCGCGATGCCGCGATCATTCAGGCAATCGGCGTGGTTCGGCGCCAGCGAGAGCGCCGCGTCGAAACGTTCGATCGCACGGTCGATGTGCTGGCGTTGCAGGTACAGCACGCCGAGCATGTAGAGCGTGCCCGCGTCGCAGGGCCGCGCATCGAGGATCGCGAGATAGGCGTTTTCGGCGCCTTCCAGCTCGCCAGCGCGATGGAGCGTAAGCGCATGATCGGCGGCCGGGTTCGTGCCGGCTTCTTGAGGTGTGAATGCGGAAGCGTTGTGCATGGCGTCTTGAGTCGGGCGCACGTCCATGCACGCGCAATGCAGAGTGCAATCGCGCTGATGAAGTGTCCGACGGTATGGACAGGGAACCGACAAAACTCGCGGGCTCCGTTGGCCAGGCGCGCTCTGTCAGACGATGCACAATTTTGGTATGGGATAGGAAGCGAGAATATCGGAAAACTCCGAGTCTCAAATGACAAGTCGTCGTTGCCGCACGGCGACCCGCGCGGCAACGACGCCTATCAGACTGCGCGCTGGATCAGGCAGCCAGCACTTCGACGATCTTGCGATGGAACGCCTGGCCGTCGCTGTCGAACAAATGGCAATGATCCGGCGTTGCGCCGAGCCGGATCGTCGCGCCCTTCTCGTGCCGCTCCAGCGGCGGAATGCGTGCAATCAGCCCATCCGGCGCGACGCTGCTTTCCGCGTACAGATACGCGGCATCGCCGAGCGATTCGACCGTCATGATGCGAGCCGACACGCCGTAGTCGGGCAAGTCGATATGCAGATGCTCGGGACGGATGCCGACCGTCACCTTGTCGCCCTCCTTCGCGCGGCCCGGCTCGACCAGTACGAGCTGCGTCTCGCCCGTTTCGTATTTCACGAGCACGCCCGCCGCCGACACAGACTGCACGACGCCTTCGAGGAAGTTCATCTTCGGCGAGCCGATGAAGCCCGCGACGAAGCGGTTCGCCGGTGCGTGATACAGCGTGTTCGGGCTGCCGACCTGCTCCAGGTTGCCCGCCGACAGCACGACGATCTTGTCCGCAAGCGTCATCGCCTCGACCTGGTCGTGCGTGACGTAGATCATCGTCGTCTTCAGTTCGTCGTGCAGACGCGCGAACTCGAGGCGCATCTTCACACGCAGCGCGGCGTCGAGGTTCGACAGCGGCTCGTCGAACAGGAATACCTTCGGCTTGCGCGTGATCGCGCGGCCGATCGCGACGCGCTGACGCTGGCCGCCCGACAGCTGCTTCGGCTTGCGCTCGAGCAGATGGTCGATGTGCAGGATCTTCGCGGCGTTGCGCACGGCCGAGTCGATCTCCGGCTTCTTCGTGCCCGCGAGCTTCAGGCCGAATGCCATGTTGTCGTACAGCGTCATGTGCGGATACAGCGCGTACGACTGGAACACCATCGCGATGCCGCGCTTGGCGGGCGGCACGTCGTTCATCCGCGTGCCGTCGATATGCAGGTCGCCGCCCGAGATATCTTCGAGGCCGGCAATCATCCGCATCAGCGTCGACTTGCCGCAGCCGCTGGGACCGACGAACACGACGAACTCGCCGTCCTGGATGTCGAGGTTGATGTTGCGCATCACCTCGTTGTCGTCGTAGGCCTTTCTGATGTTGCGCAAAGTTACGCTTGCCATGATGTGTCTCCGTATCGACGGGAGTTCGCGCCTTCGCGCTGACTGCCGTCTCATGCAAAGTAGTTGCAGTTCCCTACTACGTTCAATCGGTTCACCCGGAACCCGGCGTCAAGCTTCACGCCACGGTCACGCGCTGCCGCCATCGCGCGACCAGTTCCGGCAATTGCGTCATATCGTCGAACACGTGTTGCGCGCCCACGCGCCGCAGCGCGCCCATCTGCTCTTCGCTCGCGTGGCCGCCGCCGATGAACCCATACACCGTCATGCCCGCCATCGTTGCCGCCGTCACGCCTGCGACGCTGTCCTCGATGACGAGGCATGCGTCCGGGCTCACGCCGAGATCGCGCGCGGCGGCGAGATACACATCGGGCGCGGGCTTCGGTTGCGGGACGGTGTCCGCGCAGAAGAGCCGGGTGCCGAAATGCCTGACGAGGCCCGTGCGCTCCAGTACCGCTTCGACATACCCGCGATCGCTGTTGCTCGCGCAGGCTTTCCTTAACGGAATGCGTGCAAGCGCCGCCTCGATGCCGTCGACCATCGGCGCCTTGATCGCCGACGCGCTGACCGTCGAGCGAATCGCATCGATGTCGGCGGCCGTCAGCGTCATGCCCAGGGCCGACGCCGCGCCTTGCAGCACACGCTCGGTGCGCATGCCGAGCAGCGGCATCACGACGGGCGCCACGTCCATGCCCGGCCAGCGCGCTTCGAGCTGCTGCACGATGACCGCGGCCGCGACGGCTTCGCTGTCGATCAGCACGCCGTCGCAATCGCAGACGAGGGCGACGCTTCGTGCAGCTTCGGCTTCTGTCCGGATCTCCGTCACTTGACCGCCCCGAAGGTAAGGCCACGCACCAGTTGCTTCTGCGAAACCCAGCCGACGATCAGGATTGGCGCCACGGCCAGCAGCGACGCCGCCGACAGCTTCGCCCAGAACAATCCTTCAGGACTCGAATACGACGCGATGAACACCGTGAGCGGCGCGGCATTCGAACTCGACAGGTTGATGCTCCAGAACGCCTCGTTCCACGACAGGATCACGAGCAAGAGCGCCGTCGATGCGAGCCCCGGCAGCGACATCGGCATCAGCAGATAGACGATCTCCTGCCACGTCGCCGCGCCGTCGATCCGCCCCGCTTCGAGGATGTCGCGCGGAATTTCCGCGAAGTACGTGAACGACATCCACACGGCAATCGGCAAATTGATCAGCGTGTAGACGATCACCAGGCCGGAAACGGTGTCGAGCAGGCCGCTGTTCTTCCACAGCAGATAGATCGGCACCAGCACGCCGACGGACGGCATCATCTTCGTCGACAACATCCATAGCAGCACTTTCTGCGTGCGCCGGGTCGGGAAGAACGCCATCGCGTACGCGCACGGCACGGCGAGTATCAAACACAGCAGCGTGACGCCGACCGAGATCAGGATCGAGTTCCACGCGAAGCCGAAGTAATTGCTGCGCGCGAACACTTCGCGGAAGCTCTCGAGCGTCGGGATGAAGAACAGCGACGACGCGTACGCCTGCTGCTCGGTCTTGAATGCCGTGATCGTCATCCAGAAGATCGGGAAGAACAGCAGCAGCGCGATCAGCCATGCCAGGATGCCCGGAATGCTGCGCCGGACGATGGCGAGCGGCGAATCGGACTTCGACACATGAGTCGTAACGGGTGTAGCAGCAATCTGGCTCATTTTTCGTACTCCCCTTTCAGGTTCTTCGCGAGCATACGCACGAGGAAGAACGACACGATATTCGCGAGCACCACGGCGAGAATGCCGCCTGCCGATGCGAGGCCGACGTCGAACTGTTGCAGGCCGAGCGCGTAGATCAGGTACGACAGGTTGGTCGTCGCGTTGCCCGGACCGCCGCCCGTCGTCGTGTAGATTTCGGCGAAGATCGACAGCAGGAAAATGGTTTCCATCATCACGACCACGGCGATCGCGCGCCTCAGGTGCGGCAGCGTGATGTAGAAGAACATCGAGAACGCACCGGCGCCGTCGATCTTCGCCGCTTCCTTCTGTTCCTGGTCGAGCGACTGGATCGCCGTGAACAGGATCAGGAACGCGAACGGCAGCCACTGCCACGCGACGATGATGATCACGGCCGTCAGTGGATAGTCGGCGAACCAGTCGATCGGCGTGAGGCCGACCGTGCGCATGCCGCTCGCGACGAGCCCGTACACGGGATGCAGGATCATGTTCTTCCAGATCAGCGCGGAGACGGTCGGCATCACAAAGAATGGTGCGATCGCCAGCAGCCGCGCGATGCCCTGCCCGTAGAACTTGCGGTCGAACAGCACCGCGAGCAGCACGCCGCCGACCACGGTGATGACGAGCACGGCGATGATCAATTCCAGCGTATGGGCGATGGATGGGCCGAATGCCGGGTCGCCGGCCAGAAACCGGTAGTTGTCGATGCCCGCGAACCCTTTCTGATCGGGGTTCAGCAGGTTGTAGCGCGAGAACGAAAACCAGATCGTCATCGCAAGCGGGATCGCCATCCATAGCACGAGAACGCCTACGGACGGAGTCACGAGCCAGCGCGCGTGCGCGGCCTTGCGCTCTTCTCGCTCGTGTTCGGTTTGGGGATGGGCATGCATGAGGGGTAGACGCAAGTGTTGACGCATGATGGACCACCTCTTCGGTAGTGCGCGAACCGCGGGGGCTGCGGCACGCTTTGCTGCCAGGGTCCGGCTGACGGTGCGCTGTCAGCCGGCGCTTTGCATCGGTTCGGTCTGAGTGCTGCTTCGGACCCGCCGTCCGCGTCACATCAAAGCAGACGGCGTGCCGATACTACGTTCCTGCATTACTTCTGGTAGCCGGCCTGCTTGGCGGCGCGATCCGCGGTCGCGTTGCCGGCTGCGAGCGCCTGATCGACGGACATCTGGCCCGCCACGGCACCCGAAATGCTCTGGCCGACCACCGTGCCGAACGACTGGAACTCCGGAATGCCGACGAACTGCACGCCCGTGTACGGCACCGGTTTTGCGGTCGGATGGTTCGGGTCAGCCGTCTCGATGGCCTTCAGCACGAAGTCCGCGAACGGCGCGGCCTGCTTGTACTCGGGGCGCGCATAGGTTGACTGGCGCGTGCCCGGCGGCACCGAGGCCCAGCCTTCGTCCTTCGCGGCCAGTTCGATGTACTGCTTCGACGTCGCCCACGCGATGAACTTCTTCGCGGCATCGGCCTGCTTCGACGACTTCGGAATCGCCAGCGCCCACGCCCACAGCCAGTGCGAGCCGTTCGGCGTGGCCTGGGTCGGCGCCGCCGCGAACCCGACCTTGTCGGCGATCTGCGACTGTTGCTTGTTGTACAGCATGCCCGCCGCGACCGTCGCGTCGATCCACATCGCGCACTTGCCGGACGACATCAGCGTGAGGTTTTCGTTGAAGCCGTTCGAGCTCGCCCCCGGGGGACCGTCCTTTTTCAGCAGATCGACGTAGAACGAGACGGCCTTCTTCCATTCCGGCGTGGTCAGCTGCGCACGCCACTGCTCGTCGAACCAGCGGCCGCCGAACGTATTGACGAGCGTCGTCACATACGCCATGTTCTCGCCCCAGCCCGCCTTGCCGCGCAGGCAGATGCCGTAGGTGCCCGCGGACTTGTCGGTGAGCTTGTCGGCGAACTGGGCGATCTGGTCGTAGGTCGGGTTATCGGGCATCTTCAGGCCCTTCGCCGCGAACAGATCCTTGCGGTAATACGTCATCGAGCTTTCGACGTAGAACGGCAGCGCGTACAGCGAGCCGTTGTACGACAGGCCGTCGCGAGCCGTCTTCACGACGTCGTTCAGGTCGTAATCGGCGGGCAGGTTCGTGAGCGGCGTGAGCCAGCCGCGCTTGCCCCACTGCGGCGTTTCATAGGCGCCGATCGTCATCACGTCGAACTGGCCGCTGCCCGTCGTGATATCGGTCGTTGCGCGCTGACGCAGCACGTTCTCTTCCAGAATCACCCAGTTGAGCTTGATGTCGGGATTCGCTTTCTCGAATGCCGGCGACAGCTTCTTCAGCTCGATCATGTCCGGGTTGTTCAACGTCGCGATCGTCACGGTCGCCGCGTTGGCGCTGAATGTGGCGCACGCGAGCGCCGCAGCGCCGAATGCATTGAGCGCGGGTTTGAAGGTGGGCTTCATCGTTTGTCTCCTTTATTCGTACTTGCGTTTTGATCGGCGCTTGCGCACGCCTGCGCCGGACGCCGGGTAACGGGTGCCGGTGCCGGGTGCCGGTGGATGAATGACGGTCAGCTCATCCAGTTGCCGCCGTCGACGTTCAGGGTCTGCGCGGTGATGTAATCCGCATCGGACGATGCGAGGAACAACGCCGCCCCGGTCAGATCCGCCGGCAGCCCCATCCTGCCCAGCGGCACCGCTTCACCGACGAGACGCTTCTTCTCGCCAAGCGGCCGGTTCTCGTAACGCGCGAAGAGCGCATCGACCTGATCCCACATCGGCGTATCGACGACGCCCGGTGCGATGCCGTTCACGTTGATCCCGTGAGGTGCCAGCGCGAGCGCCGCCGATTGCGTATAGCTGAGTACGGCCGCCTTCGTCGCGCAGTAGTGCGACACGAGCGCCTCGCCGCGGCGGCCCGCCTGCGACGACATATTGATGATCTTGCCGCCGTGCCCCTGCTCGACCATGCGCCGCGCGACCGCCTGCATCAGGAAGAACATGCCCTTCACGTTGACGGCGAAGAGCTTGTCGAAGATGTCCCAGGATTCGTCGAGGATCGGGCGCATGTCGAATAGCGCCGCGTTGTTGAAGAGAATGTCGATCTGGCCGAAACGCTGCACCGTTTGGTCGACGATGCGTGCGATGTCGTCACGCTTCGTGACGTCCGCGCTGATCGTCAGCACACGGTCGGCGTCCGTTTCGCGCAGCGCGTGCGCGAATTCGCCTGCTGGTTTCACGTCCACCAGCACGCAACGCGCGCCCTCCTCGAGATACCGGCGCGCCACCGCCTCGCCGATACCGCTCGCCGCGCCCGTCAAAATCGCCACTTTGCGTTGCAGTCGGGCCACAACCTGTCTCCGGTTCGTTTGATTCTTCGAATCAGCATGAGCTAACGCTCGTTTGCCGAGCAATTGCTCTCGTTGTGATCGAATGATCGGATACGAGTCCTGTGATGTCAAGGCGCGCCGCGCAATTTCGATGGTGCAGCGCGGCAGCGTCGCAAGTCCGCTACGGTCGCTTGTTTCTTAAGAATCGGCGATGACTTTGCATCGGGCAATGACAATTTTTCGAGATACGTTATATCATTGCGCCTTCGTTCACCGACTCGCCCGATGGTTACCGGAGGTCGCGCTATGGCCCGTTCATCAGACGCTCAGAACACGCACGCCGCCGCGCCTGTCAAGCAGGCCGCCCGAGTTGCGCAGAAGCTCGCACACAAGCTCGCATGCGCCGATGCGCTCGCTGCCGGGCGCGGTCTCGCGCTGACGACGCTGCGCCGCCAGGTCTACACGCTGATCGCACAAAGCGAACGCCCCGTCGGCGCGTACGAGCTGCTCGCCGCGCTGGAGCCGCAGCGCGGCCGCGTGCCGCCGACGACTGTTTATCGGGTGCTCGATTTCCTCGTCGAGCATGGTTTCGTGCACCGGATCGAATCGAAGAACGCGTTTTTTGCGTGCTGCCAGATGGGCGAGCCGCATCAAAGCCAGTTCCTGATGTGCGACGCGTGCGGCGAAACCGTCGAGATTCCCGGCGACGCACTCGCCGCCCAACTGTCGAAGAGCGCGCCCGCGCACGGCTTCGAAGTGCATCACCAGGTGGTCGAGCTCAGCGGGCTGTGCGCGGCCTGCAAACGCGCGCATGCGTGACGCCGCGAGCAACCCGTTGAACCCGACGCCTCTCAAACCACAGGTCATCCCGATGAAGAAGAACAACCCGCTGTGGACGTTTCTGACGCACGCCGCCGCTTCGATGGTCATGGCCTTCGCGTTCGGTCATGCCGCGCATGCGCAGGACGTGAAGATTCCCGTCGTCGCCGCGGAGAATTTCTACGGAGATGTCGTGCGGCAACTCGGCGGCGACCGCGTCGACGTCACGAGCATTCTGAGCAATCCGGACCAGGACCCGCATCTGTTCGAAGCGAGCCCGAAGACGGCCCGCGCGCTGCAGCATGCAAGCCTTGTTGTGTACAACGGGGCCGACTACGATCCGTGGATGGCGAAGCTGTTGAATGCGTCGAAGAGCGACCAGCGCAAGACGATCGTCGCGGCGGAACTCGCAGGCAAAAAGAGCGGCGACAATCCGCACCTGTGGTACGACCCGCTGACGATGCCCGCCGTCGCACGCGCGGTGAGCGCGGCGCTCGCCTCGGCTGACCCTTCGCACAAAGCCATGTACGATGCGAACCTCGCAAAGTTTCTCGATTCGCTCAGGCCGGTCGGCGACAAGGTCGCCGCGCTGCGCAGCCAGTACGCGCATACGCCCGTCACGGCAACCGAGCCGGTGTTTGGCTATATGTCGGATGCGATCGGGCTCGACATGCGTAACCAGCGCTTTCAGCTTGCCGCGATGAACGACACGGAAGCGAGCGCGTCGGACATCGCCGCATTCGAACGCGATTTGCGCGAGCAGCGCGTGCGCGTTCTGATCTACAACAGCCAGGCTAGCGAGGCATTGACGAAACGCATGCTGAAACTCGCGCAGCAATCGCATGTGCCGACGGTGAGCGTGACGGAAACCCAGCCCGCCGGCACAAACTACCAGCAATGGATGCTGGCGCAGCTCGACGCGCTCGGCAACGCGCTCGCCGCCGGGAATGCCGGCAAGACGGGCGGCGCGAACCAGGGAAAGACTCCATGAACATGCCTCGCCGCCCGCCACCGCCAGTGTCGCCGGGCAACGCGCCCGTGCTCGAACTCGATCGCGTGACGCTCGAGCTCGGCGACCGCACGATCCTGCGCGACACGAGCTTCACGATCAATCAGGGCGAATTCATCGGCGTGCTCGGGCCGAACGGCGCGGGCAAGACCACGCTGATGCGCGCCGTGCTCGGGCTCGTGCCGGCTGCGAGCGGCGAAGTGCGCGTGCTCGGCGAGCCGGTGATGCGCGGCAATCCGTCGATCGGCTATATGCCGCAGACGCGCACCGCCCTCGCGGGCCGGCGGGTGCGCGGCCGCGATTTCGTCGCGATGGCGGCTGACGGGCATCGTTGGGGCCTGCCGCACGCCGATGCGAAAGCGCGCGCGGATGTCGATCGCGTGCTGGACCTGGTCGGCGGCAGCGCACTGGCCGCACGGCCTTTGTCGGAGTTATCGGGCGGCGAGCGGCAGCGGCTCCTGCTAGCGCAATGCCTGCTTTCCAATCCGCGTCTGCTGCTGCTCGACGAGCCGCTGATCAGTCTCGATCCGCATCATCAGAAGACGGTCGTCGAACTAGTGAAGCGTGTGCAGAAGGATCTCGGCATCGCCGTGCTGTTTTCGGCGCACGAGCTCAATCCGCTGCTGCATGCGCTCGATCGCGTGCTGTATCTCGGCAATGGCGTCGCCGCGCTCGGCACCGTCGACGAAGTAATCACGAAGCCGGTGCTGTCGCGTCTGTACGGCTCGACCATCGACGTGATGCGCGTGAACGGCCGCATCTTCGTGATGTCGGGCGACTTCGATGTCGAAAAGCACGATCACGAGCACGAAGACGACGATCATCAGCATGGCGAGCCGCACGGTCATGGGCATTCGCATGGCCACGGGCACGGCCACGCGCATCATCACGCGTCACGCGACGGACACACGCACGATGTTTGAATACGATTTCATGGTGAACGCCTTCGCAGCGTCGGGGATTGTCGCGGTGCTGTCGGGCATCGTCGGCTACTTCCTCGTGATGCGCGGGCAGACCTTCGCGGGACACGCGCTGTCGCACGTCGGCTTCACGGGCGCGACAGGCGCGGTGCTGATCGGCATTTCGCCGATCTGGGGGATGATCGGTTTCACGCTCGCGGCCGGGGTCGGGATGGGCGCGCTCGGCGAAAAACTCGCAGGACGCGACGTGGCGATCGGCGTGACGCTGTCGCTTTCGCTCGGCTTTGGTCTGCTGTTTCTGCACTTCTTTACCGCATACGCGACGCAGGTGACGGCGCTGCTGTTCGGCAACGTGCTCGGCGTGAGTTCGTCGACGCTCGCGGTGCTCGCGGCGATTGGCGTCGTCAGTCTGATCGCGTTGGCCGCGATCATGCGGCCTTTGCTATTCGCTTCGTTGCAGCCGGAGCTGGCTGAAGCGAAGGGCGTCTCGCTGCGGCTCGTGTCGGTGCTGTTTCTGGCGATCGCAGCGCTCGCCGTGGCCGCGTGCACGCAGATCGTCGGCGTGCTGCTCGTGTTCACGCTGATGGTCGGACCGGCGGCGGCCGCGCAGAATCTGTCGACGCGGCTGTCCATTGGACTCGTGCTCGCCGCGCTGCTCGCGCTGGCTCAGGCGTGGATCGGCGTGACGCTCGCTTTCTACACCGACTGGCCGACGAGCTTCGGGATCACGTTGCTCGCGGCGCTCGTTTATGGCGCGAGCTTGCTGGTCGCGCACGTGCGCCGATAAAAAAACGGGCGGCCTTTGCAAGCCATCCCGTTTTGCGTTGAAGCTACGCGCAACGGCGATCAGCCGATCAGCACCTTCGCGTGATGAGCGAGATGATCCTCGATGAACGTCGAGATAAAGAAGTAGCCGTGGTCGTAGCCCTCATGACGTCGTAGCGTGAGCGGCTGACCCGCGGCCTTGCACGCGGCTTCGAATAGATCGGGGTTCAGCTGCTCGGCGAGAAACTGATCGGCGAGACCTTGATCGACCAGAATCCCTTGCGCGAACTTGCGCGCCGCCTTGCCGACGAGTTCGCTTGCGTCGTACTGCTTCCACGCTTCTCGATCCGCGCCCAGGTAGCCGCTAAACGCCTTCTCGCCCCACGGACAGCGCATCGGCGCGGCAATCGGCGCGAACGCCGACACCGACCGATAGATGTCGGGATTGCGCAGCGCAAGCATCAGCGCGCCGTGCCCGCCCATCGAATGGCCAAAGATGCCGAGCCGCGCGCCGTCTATCGGCAACTCGTTCAAGGCCGTCTCGCGCAACTCGTCGCGCACGTACGAGTACATCCGGTAATGCTTCGACCAGGGTTCCCGCGTCGCATCGACATAGAAGCCCGCGCCGACGCCGAAGTCCCACGCATCCGTCTCGCCCGGCACGCCTGCGCCACGCGGGCTCGTATCCGGCGAGATCAGCGCGATGCCGTGTTGCGCGGCGAAGCGCTGCGCGCCCGCCTTGATCGGAAACGTCTCTTCGGTGCAGGTCAGTCCGGCGAGATAAAACAGCGCCGGCACTTTCTTCTGCGATCCCTCTTTGGGCATGAAAACGGAGAAGCGCATCGGCAGGCCGATCGCCTTCGACGCGTGCTTGTAGATGCGCTGCGTGCCGCCGAACGACGCGTGCGATTCGATCAGTTCGAGCATCGCGCGCTCCTTCAGTAGATGACGACCGAGCGGATCGATTCGCCTTTTTTCATCAGGTCGAAGCCTTCGTTGATCTGATCGAGCTTCAGGTGGTGCGTAATCAGATCGTCGATGTTGATCTTGCCTTCCATGTACCAGTCGACGATCTTCGGCACATCGGTGCGGCCACGCGCGCCGCCGAACGCCGAGCCCTTCCATTGACGGCCCGTGACCAGCTGGAACGGTCGCGTGCTGATCTCTTCGCCCGCCGCCGCCACGCCGATGATGAACGACTGGCCCCAGCCCTTGTGCGTGCATTCGAGCGCCTCGCGCATCAGCTTCGTATTGCCCACGCACTCGAATGAGTAGTCCGCGCCGCCGTCCGTCAGCTGCACGATATGGTCGACGACATTCCCGACTTCCTTCGGGTTGATGAAGTGCGTCATGCCGAACTTCTTCGCCAGTTCGACGCGGCCCGGATTGATGTCGACACCGATGATCTTGTCCGCGCCGACCATCTTCGCGCCCTGAATGACATTCAGGCCGATGCCGCCGAGACCGAACACGACGACATTCGCGCCCGCCTCGACCTTCGCCGAATACACGACGGCGCCGACGCCCGTGGTCACGCCGCAGCCGATGTAGCAGACCTTGTCGAACGGCGCGTCTTCGCGGATCTTCGCCACTGCGATCTCCGGCACCACGATGTAGTTCGAGAACGTGGACGTGCCCATGTAGTGGAACAAAGGCTTGCCGTCGATCGAGAAGCGCGACGTGGCATCGGGCATCAGGCCCTTGCCTTGCGTCGCGCGAATCGCCTGACACAGGTTCGTCTTGCGCGACAGACAGAACTTGCATTGACGGCACTCGGGCGTGTAAAGCGGAATCACGTGATCGCCCTTCTTCAGCGTGCCGACACCCGGCCCGGTATCGACGACGACGCCCGCCCCTTCGTGGCCGAGAATGGCGGGGAAGATGCCTTCGGGGTCGGCGCCCGACAGCGTGTAGTAGTCGGTGTGGCAGATGCCCGTTGCCTTCACTTCGATCAGCACCTCACCCGCGCGCGGCCCTTCGAGATCGACTTCTTCGATCGTCAACGGTGCGCCGGCCTTCCATGCGATTGCTGCTTTCGTTTTCATCGTGAATGCTCCTGTGGTTCCGTGAATCTGGTCTGTTCACTACTGCCGTGGACGGTTGCGGCCCGGATTGTCGCTGATGTTCGCGCGCCGCGCTCCGGACATGATCGCCGAAACGCACGACGCGCGGATGGCGTGCCGCGCCGCGCGATTGTCGCCATGCGACGGGACATGGTTAGCGCCCGTCACGCGGGCGGCGGCGCAAACCAGGGTTCGACGCGCTCGTACAGATCGATAAAGCGCGCATAACGTTGCGCAAGCTCCGCGTTGCCCAGCGGGCCCGCGACACGCGTCGCGACAGGTGCGAGCGTGGCGAGGTCGCCCGCCTGCCAGTGTCCACATGCAATCCCGCCGAGCATTGCCGCGCCGCGCGCCGCAGCGTTCGGACAATCGACGGCATGCAGTTCGACCTCCAGCGCATCGGCGAGCAACTGCCTCCACCGTGCATCGACGGAACCGCCGCCCGCGAGACGCAGCGCGGGCACCCGCGCTCCACTGCGGCGGATCGCGTCGAGCCCCGCGCGCAACGAAAACGCGACGCCTTCGAATGCGGCACGCATCATCGCGCCGCGCGACGTGCCGAGCGCGAGGCCAAGCCATCCGCCGCGCGCAGCGGGATTGAGCCAGGGCGTGCGCTCGCCCGTCAGATAGGGCAAGAACGTGAGGCCCGGCGCGGCATCGGACTCGAACGCGTCGCGATACGCATCCCTCCAGTCATAGGACAGCCAGCCACGCACAGCTTCGAGTGCGACACCGACGTTCTGCATCGCTGCCATCCGATACCAATGATCGGTCGCCGCGCGATAGCGATGCAGGCCGGGCGCGGCATCCGGCTCTTGCGTGGCGAGTACGAGAATCTGGCCGCCCGTGCCGGTGGTGAGCAGCGCGTCACCGTCGCTCGCGAGCCCGCTGCCGAGCGCCGCGCATGGCGTGTCGCCCGCACCCGTCGCAAGCACGATGCCTGCTCGCAAGCCGAGCGCGCGCGCTGCTTCGCCCGACAACGTGCCGCCTGCGGCATACGACGGCGCAAGCGGCGCGAACCAGTCATGAGGTAACCCGAGCCGCTCGGACAACGCGCGATCCCAGACGCCCGCGGGATCGGCGAGCGCTGTCGCGCAGGCATCGGACGGATCGGTCGCGACTGCGCCGCCCAGCTTGAAACGCAGCCAGTCTTTGGGCTGCAACGCCCAGCGCGCCGCTTGCACCGATCGCGGCTCATGCAGCGCGACCCAGCGCAGCAGCGGCCCCGCCATGCCTGGCGCAACGGGGTTCGGCTGCGGCGCGGGCCATGCATCGAGCACCGGCAACGCGCGCGTATCGGGCCAAAGCATCGCGGGCCGCACGGCGTTGCCTTGCGCGTCGCTCAGCACGACACCGTGCATCTGGCCTGAGAACCCAATCGCGCGAACGGCGCTGCGCCGCGCCTCAGGCAGCCGCGCAGCGGCTTCGCACAGCGCACGCCACCACACGGTCGGATCGATCTCCGCCCAGCCCGGCTGCGGCGTGTCGATAGCGTACGCAACGCTCGACGCGCATTGCTCGCGGCCTTCGTCGTCGATGATCGCGAATTTCAGTGAACCAGTGCCGAGATCGATGCCAAGAAAGGACATGAATGCAATATGTTGAATACGGGTTGAACGTTGGTGCCGACGGTCAGCGCGCACATGACGATGACGACGTGCGCGTTACTGCGGACCACCTGCGCGCAGCAGATGCGAGGCGTCTCAAATGCGGCCATACAACCGCCCGACGCGGGTTAACCCGCCCCCGCCCGACGACCTGCCGAGAACGCATTATGTGCGAACTGCAATACACATCATATGGGCGCCCACACGTCGCCATGTAGCGCCGCATTGATGTGAATCCTGCAATGGCCCATCGCGCAAGGGCTGCCCGGCGAATTTTCCCGATTTCGTATAAGACCCCCGTTCCAAAACTGGTTCGCGCATATCGTCCCGGCAAAGGTTGAAATAGGACGCCGTGGTCTTGTCGCGCTTTTTCGTCCCGCATACCTTGGAGTCATCCCAAAATCACACATGTGGAGAGAGACAAGATGCACTCGAACACGGTTCATCCGTGCGACGAGCGACTGCCCTTCGGCCAGTTGCTGACGCTCGGCATTCAGCACGTACTGGTGATGTATGCAGGGGCCGTTGCGGTGCCACTGATCGTTGGCAGTGCGCTCAACCTGCCGAAAGAGCAAATCGCCTTTCTTATCAGCGCCGACCTTTTCTCGTGCGGCATCGCCACGCTGATCCAGACGCTCGGCCTGTGGATCTTCGGCATCAGGCTGCCCGTCATCATGGGTTGCACGTTCGCTGCCGTCGGCCCTATGGTCGCGATCGGCACCAACCCCAACCTCGGCATACTCGATATCTTCGGCTCGACCATCGCCGCCGGCGTGATCGGCATCGTGGCCGCGCCATTGATCGGCAAGCTGTTGCGCTTCTTCCCGCCCGTCGTAGTGGGCGTCGTGATCTCGGTTATCGGCCTTTCGTTGATGGAAGTCGGCATCAACTGGGCTGCGGGCGGCGTGGGCAATCCCGACTACGGCAACCCCGTCTACCTCGGCCTGTCGCTCGTCGTCCTCACGCTGATCCTGCTGATCAACAAGTTCGGCAAGGGCTTCGTCGCGAATATCTCGGTGTTGCTCGGCATCGTGGCGGGCTTCGTGATTGCCGCGCTGCTCGGCCGCGTGAACATGGAAGGCGTGACGAGTGCGCCATGGGTCGGTTTCGTGATGCCCTTCCACTTCGGCTTGCCGCACTTCGACCCGCTTTCGATTGCGACAATGGTCACCGTCATGTTCGTCACGTTCATCGAGTCGACGGGGATGTTTCTCGCGGTCGGCGACATGGTGGAACGCCCCGTCGACCAGAAGACGCTTGTGCGAGGCCTGCGTGTGGACGGCCTCGGCACGCTGATCGGCGGTATCTTCAACTCGTTTCCGCATACGTCGTTCTCGCAGAATGTCGGCCTGATTGGCGTGACGGGCGTCAAGAGCCGCTTTGTCTGCGCGACGGGCGGCGTGATCCTCGTGCTGCTCGGCCTGTTCCCGAAGATGGCGCAGGTTGTCGCTTCCGTCCCCGCGTTCGTGCTGGGCGGCGCCGGCATCGTGATGTTCGGCATGGTCGCGGCGAACGGCATCAAGGTGCTGTCCAAAGTCGACTTCGTGAGAAACCATCACAACCTCTTCATCGTCGCGGTTAGCATCGGCCTTGGACTCGTGCCCGTCGTTTCGCCGCACTTCTTCGCCAAACTGCCGCCCGCGCTGTCGCCGTTGCTGCACAGCGGGATTCTGCTGGCGTCGGTTTCGGCGGTCGTGCTGAACGTGATCTTCAACGGCGTAAAGGGCGAACGCGCCGCGACGCGGGACATTCGTCGCGCCGGTCATGACTTCGACGGACGCGGCGGCAACGACGATGCGATTGCCGGCGATGAGATGCTGCGCGCCGCCGACATGCACTAAACCCTGAGCGGCACCCATGCCGTATGCGTGCGCATGGCCAGGGTTGTGCGCACGCAGCTTTCACCGAACCCAGCTTTACCTCGACTCAGGCGACCAGATTGTTGAAGTGTCGCGTCACCTTGGGCTCCAGGTCGCGAGCCTCCTTGATCAGATTGATCTGTTTCGCCGAGCGGGCGATTTCAAACACCTCCGGCGCAATAGCGTAGCCGCCGCGATCGTGCATCCACTCCAGCACGTCCGACAGATGCCACAGCGACGTGCTGCCTTCATGAACGGGCGCCGGAAATTCCGTTGCGTGCGATTGCATCAGCTTGCGCATGTTCTGGCGCGATACCCCTGCCACTTCGGCGACGTCGGTCAGCCCGACAAAATCCGGCGCGGCCTCGACCAGTTGCGCCGTCGGCACGGCGCGACGCACCTCCCTTAGCGCGCTGACGAGGGCATGCGTCGCGCTCCTTGCCTCGCGTGCAAATGCGAGCGCCAGACGCCCTGGTTGGCCAACGCCGATGGTTGCATCGTCGCAGCCTTCTGCCGCAAGGCGTTCGACGATGCTGTCGTGATCGCAGTCTTCCGCGCTCAGGCGGTACTTCAGCGTGAAGGTGTATTCCATGCTTGCTCCTTTTCCTTCCGTTGTTGCTACTGCTCGTGCTGCTGCCCTTGCTGCTCCTGCTGCGCGAGCGCGCGGGCACGTTTTTTCGCTTCGGCGATCACGCGCAAGGACACAACCCTGTGACGGTGCGGCGCGCAATTCTCCACGATGCGGCGCAATGTCCTTGCATGGCCGAATGCATTGCGCGGCGTACACCAGATGCTGGTGATACAGAACTCTGCGCACCTGCATTCGCTGTCGTTGTAGGTGCAATACATTCTTCCCCACGCGTGCCCGGTGCCCGTGCCGGGCACGACTCGCCAACCGTTCGCTTCCGCATAGCCAAGTGCAGATTCGACTTCTTTCTTCGAATGAATTCGACGATTCATAAACAACTCCAGCCTATAGCGTTTCCAGTTGGTTGTCAATTGACAACCAATAGACGAATGTTCAAACTCCGTCTTCCAGGTTTAGATGCTAGCCGCTGACACGATCGAATAACGCTTTGGATACCTTAATTAGCCATTCGGACAAGGTTTTGCGGGACGGCAATAAAAAACGCCACGGCATGCCGTGGCGTCCTGTTGACAGCAGTGGAAAAGACAGAAGCGGCCGCGCATGCGGCCCAGCTGCTCAGCCCGCCGTTGCAGCCGATGCCGCAGCGGGCGCGCTGGCCGCGCCGTAGTCGACGGGTGCGTCGGCGGGACGCGGCTGTTCGCCCGCGCGCTCGATCCAGCCGCCGCCGAGCGCCTTGTACAGATCGACGAGGTTCGTCAGACGCTGTACACGCGCGGTGATCAGCGACTGCTGCGACGTGTACAGATCCGTCTGCGCAGTCAGCACCGCGAGATAGCTGTCGACGCCGTTTCTGTAACGCAGATCCGACAGATCGAGACGGCGCTGTTCCGCAAACGTATTGCGTTCGAGCGCCTTGATCTGCTCGTCGTAAGTGCCACGTGCGGCAAGCCCGTCGGCCACTTCGCGAAACGCGGCCTGAATCGCCTTCTCGTACTGCGCGATCTGAATGTTCTTCTCCACGTTCGCGAGATCGAGGTTGGCCTTGTTTTCACCGCCCTGGAAAATCGGCAGCGTGATTTGCGGCGCGAAACTCCATGCCGCCGAACCCGGCTTGAACAGCCCGCCCAGCGTGGGGCTCAACGTGCCGAAGCTGCCCGTCAGCGAAACGCGTGGAAAGAATGCCGCACGCGCCGCGCCGATATTCGCATTGGCCGCCAGCAGGTTCTGCTCGGCTTCCATGATGTCGGGACGGCGGGTCAGCAGATCCGACGGCAAGCCCGCAGGGATGTCGGTCAACAGGTCCTGGTCGTTGAGCGCCAGACCACCCGGAAGATCGGTCGGCAACGGCTCGCCGATCAGCAGAACCAGCGCATTCTCAGCCTGAGCCCGCAGACGCGCCTGCGACTGCAGATTCGCCTTCGCCTGTTCGACGACCGTCTCAGCCTGACGCAGGTCGAGTTCAGAGCCAGTACCGGTCTCGTATTGCAGCTTGGTGATGCGATACGAGTCTTGCGCGGTCTTGAGCGTGTCCTGCGTGACCTTCAACAGATCGTCAAACGCGAGCACCGTCAAATACTGATCCGCGACCGACGCGACCAGTGCGATCTCTGTCGCCTTGCGCGCCTGGGCGGTCGCCAGATATTGCGCCAACGCCTGGTCTTTCAGGCTGCGAATGCGGCCGAAGAAGTCGATTTCCCACGATGCGTTCAAGCCGACCGAATACTGGTTGGAGATCGTCCTGTCCAGGAACGACAGGTTCTTCGGCGTGCGCTGCTTCGACTGCGACGCTGAAGCATCGACGGTCGGCATCAGCGCCGCGCGCACGATCTGGTACTGCGCGCGCGAAGCCTCGATATTGAGGACCGACACGCGCAGATCGCGATTGTTCTTCAGTGCGATCTCGATCAGCTGTTGCAGGCGCTGATCGATGAAGAAGTCGCGCCAGCCGATATCCACTGCCGCCTGGCCGCTCGCCGAGCGCGCGCCCGCACCGGGCGCGGGCTGCGTCGCGTAGACGCCTTCGCTCGGGAACGCGCCGGAAACCGGGGCGGCCGGACGCTCGTACTTCGGCTCCATCGTGCAGCCCGCGGCGAAGAGCGCGACGGCTACTGCCATCAAAGAATACTTATGCATCTCAATGTCCTCAGCTGGCGTTGCCCGAGCCGCCGCCGCCCTGCGGATCATGCGGATGGTGCTCGTTGTAGTGTTTCAGCGCTTCATCGGGATCTTCCTTCTCGCCGGTGAACTTCGCGCGAATGACGACGAAGAACATCGGGATCATGAAAATCGCGAGGAAGGTCGCCGTCAGCATCCCGCCGATCACGCCCGTACCGATCGCGTGCTGGCTCGCCGAACCCGCGCCGTTACTGATCGCGAGCGGCAGCACGCCGAGAATGAACGCGAGCGACGTCATCAGGATCGGGCGCAACCGCAGACGCGCCGCTTCGAGCGCCGCTTCGATCGGTCCCATGCCTTCGCCCTGCTGCAGCTCGCGGGCGAACTCCACGATCAGAATCGCGTTCTTCGCGGACAGACCCACCGTGGTCAGCAGACCGACCTGGAAGAACACGTCGTTTTCGAGTCCGCGCAGCGTCGCGGCGAGCAGCGCGCCCAGCACGCCGAGCGGCACGACCATGATCACCGAGAACGGAATCGACCAGCTTTCATACAGCGCCGCGAGACACAGGAACACGACGAGGATCGAGATGCCGTACAGGATCGGCGCCTGCGAACCGGACTGGCGCTCCTGGAATGACAGCCCCGTCCATTCGTAGCCGATACCCGCCGGCAGCTTCGCCGCGAGCGCTTCCATCGCCGTCATCGCCTGACCCGTCGATTTGCCCGGCGCCGCCTGGCCCTGGATTTCGATCGACGAGATGCCGTTGTAGCGTTCGAGCTTCGGCGAGCCGTAGATCCATTGGCCCGTGGAGAACGCCGTGAACGGCACCATCGAGCCCGTCGAATTGCGCACGTACCAGTCGTTCAGGTTCTCCGGCGTCATGCGGAACGGCGAGTCGCCTTGCAGATACACCTTCTTGATCCGGCTGTCGGTATCGAGGAAGTTGTTCACGAACGCCGATGCCCAGGCAATCGAGAACGTCTGGTCGATGGCCGCGAGGCTCACGCCCTGCGCCGCCGCCTTCTCGTGGTCGATCGACACTTTGAACTGCGGCGTATCGTTCAGGCCGTTCGGACGCACCTGCGCGAGCGTCGGGTCCTTCGCGGCCATGCCGAGCAACTGGGCACGCGCCGCCATCAGCTTTTCATGGCCGAGACCCGCGCGATCCTGCAGTTCGAAGTCGAAGCCCGATGCCGTGCCGAGTTCGGGAATCGACGGCGGATTCACGGGATACACCAATGCGTTCTTGTACGACGAGAAGTGCATGAACATCCGCCCGACGAGCGCCTGCACCTTCTGATTCGCATGCTGACGCTCGGCGTAGTCCTTCATCCGCACGAACACGAGACCCGCGTTCTGGCCGCGGCCCGCGAAGCTGAAGCCGTTCACGGTAAATGCCGATTCGACGATCGATTTCTCGTCGTTCAGCAGATAGTCGGACACGTCCTTCAGCGCGCGCGCCGTGGTCTCCTGCGTCGAGCCCGCGGGCGTCTGCACCAGCACGAACATCGTGCCCTGGTCTTCATCCGGCAGGAACGACTTCGGCAGACGCACGAACAGCAGGCCCACCGCGACGATCACCACCAGATAGATGAGGAGCCAGCGGCCCGAGCGCTTGATGACGTGGTGCACGCCCGAGTGATACTTGTCGCGGCTCTTGTCGAAGGTGCGGTTGAACCAGCCAAAGAAGCCCTTCTTCTCTTCGTGATGGCCCTGCGGAATCGGCTTGAGGATCGTCGCGCACAGCGCCGGCGTCAGAATCAGCGCGACCAGCACGGACAGCACCATCGCCGCCACGATGGTCAGCGAGAACTGACGGTAGATCGCGCCGACCGAGCCGCCCGAGAAAGCCACGGGCACGAACACGGCGGACAGCACCAGCGCCACGCCGATCAGCGCGCCCGTGATCTGCTCCATCGCCTTGCGGGTTGCCTCGCGCGGCGGCAACCCTTCTTCCGACATCACCCGCTCGACGTTCTCCACCACCACGATCGCGTCATCCACCAGCAGGCCGATCGCGAGCACGAGGCCGAACATCGACAGCACGTTGATCGAGAAGCCCACCGCGCTCATGATCGCGAACGTGCCGAGCAGCACCACGGGCACGGCGATCGTCGGAATCAACGTGGCGCGCAGGTTCTGCAGGAACAGGTACATGACCAGGAACACCAGCACGATACCTTCGAGCAGCGTCTTGACCACTTCCTCGATCGACAGGCGCACGAAGGGCGTCGTGTCGTACGGGTACTTCACGACGAGACCGTGCGGGAAGTACTTCGACAACTGGTCGATCTTGTCGCGCACGGCCTTCGCCGTGGCCAGCGCGTTCGCGCCCGTCGCCAGCTGGATACCGAAGCCCGCCGTCGGCTGACCGTTGTACTTCGTGTCGAAGTTGTAGTTTTCGCCGCCGAGCTCGATGCGCGCGACGTCCTTGATGCGCACCTGCGACCCGTCCTGGTTGACCTTCAGCAACACGTTGCCGAACTGCTCGGGCGTTTGCAGCAGCGTCGCCTCGGTGATCGTCGCCTGCAGCAGCTGGCCCGGAACCGACGGCGTGCCGCCGAGCGAGCCGCCCGCGACCTGGACGTTCTGTGCCTGCAGCGCGACCTGGACGTCGACGGGCGTGAGCCCGTAGTTGGTCAGCTTGTGCGCGTCGAGCCAGATCCGCATCGCGTACTGCGTGCCGAACAGCGTGACCGTGCCGACGCCGTTGATACGGCTGACAGGGTCCTGCACGTTCGACGCAACGTAGTTCGCGAGGTCATACTTGCTCATGCTGCCGTCCGTCGACACGAACGCCAGCACCAGCAGGAAGCTGCTGCTCGACTTCGTCACCTTCGTGCCGAGCTGCTGCACCACCTGCGGCAACAGCGGCGTGGCGAGCTGCAGCTTGTTCTGCACCTGCACCTGCGCGATGTCCGGGTTGGTGCCGGGTGCGAACGTCAGCGTGATGGTTGCCGTGCCCGAATCGTCCGAAGTCGACGACAGATACAGCAGGTGATCGAGACCGCTCATCTGCTGCTCGATCACCTGGGTGACGGTGTTTTCAACCGTCTTGGCCGATGCGCCCGGATACGTCGCGCTGATCTGCACGGCGGGCGGCGCAATAGTCGGATATTGCGCGACCGGCAGCGTGAAGATCGACGCCAGACCGGCCAGCATCAGAATGATGGCGATCACCCACGCGAAGATCGGGCGATCGATAAAAAACTTTGCCATGAAGCAGGCTCCCTTTGATTACGCGCCCGACGCCGCGGAGGCGGCGGCCGCGCCGCTGGCTGCCTGTTCGCCGCCCGCTGCGGACGAGCCCGGTGCGCCTGCCACGGCTGGGCCCGACGCCGGCGGCGCCGGCGGCAGTTGCGCCGGCACGCCCTTCGCCTGCATGCCCGGACGAACCTTGTCGGTGCCCTGCACGATCACGCGGTCGCCGGGGTTCAGGCCGCCTTCGACGACCCAGTACTGGCCGTACGTCGCCGTCGTCTGCAGCGTGTGCAGTTCGACCTTGCCGTCCTTGCCGAGGACGAGTGACGTTGGCTGGCCCTTCTGGTCGTGCGTGACGCCCACTTGCGGCACGAGCAGCGCGTTGTCGTTGACGCCTTCCTCGATGCGCGCACGCACGAACATGCCCGGCAGCAGCACGTGGTCCCTGTTCTGGAAGATCGCGCGGATCGTCACGGAGCCCGTGGTCTGATCGACGGTCACGTCGGTGAACTGCAGCTTGCCCTTCTCCGAATAGACGCGGCCGTCTTCGAGCACCAGCTCGACTTTGGCGGCGTTCGGGCCGTTCGTCTTCAGCTTGCCCGCCTGAATGTCGCGGCGAAGCTTCAGGCCCGCGAGGCTCGATTGCGTGACGTCGACGTAGACGGGGTCCAGTTGCTGCACCGTCGACATCAGCGTCGCCTGGCTTGCCTGCACGTATGCGCCCGGCGTCACCTGCGAGATGCCGACCTGGCCCGTCACGGGAGACACGACGTCCGTGTAGCCGAGGTTGATCTGCGCGGTATCGACGGCGGCCTTGCCTGCCGCGACATCGGCTGCCGCCTGGCCTTCGGCCGCCACGGCGTTGTCGTAATCCTGTTTCGACACGGCATTCGCGGCGACCAGCACCTTGTAGCGGTTCGCCTGCGCAGTCGTCGACGCGAGATTCGCCTGCGCCTTCGCCAGCGACGCCTTCGCGTTGTTCAGCGCGGCAATGTACGGCGCCGGGTCGATCTTGTAGAGACGCTGGCCGGCCTGGACCTGCGTGCCTTCCGTAAATTCGCGGCGCAGCACGATGCCGTCGACCCGCGCGCGCACCTGCGCGACGAGGAACGCGCTGGTGCGGCCCGGCAATTCGGTGACGACGGGCACGGATTGCGGCTCTACCGTGACGACGCCGACTTCGGGGGTTTGAGGCGGAGGTGCTGATTGTTTTTGTCCGCACGCTGCCAGCATTACGGCAGCCGTCGCGGCAGTGAGTAAGCGGAATGGAACCCGTTCGACGCGCATGGAGCGACCTCTGTCAAAGACTGAGAAGGAAAAAGTGCGTGCAACTCTCTCCGGAGAAGGCTGCGCACATTGGCGGCTTGTCGACGCCATGACCGGACGCTCACGAATGCTTTTCCTGCGGGTGCACCCATTGCGAAATGCGCCAAACCGGGAAATGCCGCACTGCGCCGTCCCATTATTCGAGACAGCGCAAGTACCTGGAAGAACAACAGAGACGGATATTAACCGTTCACTCCAACATGAGTCATCCGATCGATGGGGTGCTATTATATATACATTCATGAATGCACGTAAAAGTGCGTTCAGCTTTGAAAGAACGCCTTCCCGAAAAGATCCTGCGCGCATTAACCCGGCATGTGAAACGATCTTTATCAGGCGCGTTTAAAAGCGTCAGGGAAACCCCGTAATCACCGCAGCAGGTCAAACGAATGGTCCGTCGAACCAAGGAAGAAGCGCAGGAGACGCGCACCCGCATTCTCGATGCAGCCGAACAGGTCTTTTCTGAGAAAGGGGTGTCGCGCACTTCGCTCGCCGATATCGCGCAGATGGCGGGCGTCACGCGCGGGGCGATCTACTGGCATTTCGCCAACAAGGGCGAACTTTTCACGGAAATGTTCGACCGCGCCCTGCTGCCGCTCGATGAATTGAAAGCGGCTTCCGTCGATCCCAACGAGGCCGATCCGCTCGGCCGCCTGATCGATATCTGTACGGTGTGTCTGCGCAACACGGCCATTGACCCGCATCGCCGCCGCGTGTTCGACATCCTGTTTCACAAGTGCGAGTTCGTCGAGGAGATGGGGCCCGTGATGGCGCGCTATCAGAACAACATGCGCGAGGGCCTGGCGAACATTCAGGCGTGCATGCGCAACGCGATTTCGAAGGGGCAGTTGCCGGCCGATATGAATGTGCCTGTTGCCGCGTCGATGGTGCATGCGTTCGTCAGCGGGTCGCTTCGAGACATGCTGTTCGTGCCGGAAGCCCTCGACTTCGGCAGGCACGCGCGGCGGATGGTCGAAGGCATGATCGACGCGCTGCGCAGTCCCGCTCTGCGCATGGGTGACTGACGGCAACGCTTTTTTGCAGCGTCCTTTGCGGCGCCGCTTCGCTTCTCGCCGCATTCCCTGCTTTATTCCGCCCGGCACCCGACATGCCGAGCCGGCACAGGCGCCGGCCAGCCTCGCCGTCCGCCGCAAGCCGGACGCCCTCTTCCTTCACTCAGGCAGCGGTCCTGGCGCGCGCCTTCTGATTCGACGCGTAGATCGAGCCGCGCTCCAGTTGCGCGCCGGACTGCACGGCGGCAATCCACGCCTGCGTGTCCGCGACCGCCGCGAAGCGCGACTGCAGCACCACGCTGAACACGCGATGTATTTCCTCGGCGCTCGCGAAGCCCGCGCTGTTCTCATAGGGCACCGAACCCGTTGCGTCATGCAGGAACTCGACGGCCAGCCCCATGTGCAGCGCATGAACGATCGTCGACGCATCGCAGTTGTGCGTCATGTAGCCGACCACCGTCAACGTATCGATGTCGCGCGCGGCAAGCCAGTCGGCCAGATCCGTGTTCGTGAACGCACTCGGCAGGCCTTTCTCGACGTAGTGATCGCGCTCGCGCGACGCCACCACGGGATGCAGCTCGGCGCCATCGCTGCCGCGCGCGAAGATCGGCGACGTCGGCGGTGCGAAGTTCTGCACGACGACGACGGGAATATGCGCGGCGCGCGCCGCGTCGATCGCGCGGCCGATGTTCGCGAGCGAAGTCTGCACATCAGGGTATTCGATGGGCAGATCGCCCGTGACGTATTCGTTCTGGACATCGATGACGATCAGGGCGCGGCGGGGCGTCGACATGGTGGCTCCTTTTTGAAGTTGGCATCGGGCGGCGGGCGGTTGCAGCCGCGATGTGCGCATTGTTCGCTTTGGACCGATACGGCAACAGTGACCCGAACGACAATTTTCGCTAGGATCGGGCCATTCGTATTTCCACACGGGAGGCCGCGATGGCCCGCTCAGCTTCTCGCCCGTCCGGCGTCGTCAAGCGTCGCGGCGCGGCGAAAGAGCCGCGCATGCACGTTGTCGCCACCATCGCCTTCGATGGCATCAGTCCGTTTCATCTGTCCGTGCCGTGCGTCGTGTTCGGCGAAGACCGCAGCGACGGCGGCGTGCCCGCGTTCGATTTCCGCGTCTGCTCGATCGAGCCGGGCCCGCTGTCGACGACGGCCGGATTTTCGATCGCCGCGACGCATGGCCTCGATGCGCTCGGCGACGCGGACATCATCATCGTGCCCAGTTGGCGCGATCCGCACGAAGATCCGCCCGCCGCGCTGCTCGACGCATTGCGCATCGCGCACGCACGCGGCGCGCTGCTGGTCGGCCTGTGCCTGGGCGCGTTCGTGCTCGGCGCCGCGGGTTTGCTCGACGGCCGTCCGGCGACCACGCACTGGGCCTGGACGGGCGACTTCGCGCGCCGCTTCCCCAACGTGAAGGTCGATCCCCAGGTGCTGTACGTCGACGACGGCGACATTCTCACGTCGGCGGGCACGGCGGCGGGACTCGACTGCTGTCTGCATGTCGTGCGCAAGCTGTGCGGCGCGCAGAGCGCCAGCTTCGTCGCCCGGCGCCTCGTGGTGCCGCCGCATCGACAGGGCGGCCAGGCGCAATACGTGCAGCAGCCGATGCCGCAGGACATGCGCGGCAATCGGCTGTCGGCGCTGATCGACTGGGTGAACGGCTCACTGGATGCGTCGCATACGCTCGATTCGCTCGCGGCGCGCGCGGCGATGAGCCGGCGCACGTTCACGCGGCATTTCAAGGCGGCGACGGGCACGACGGTCGGCGCATGGCTGCTGTCGCAACGGCTCGCACGCGCGCAGCAGCTACTCGAGAGCACCGACGAGTCGATCGAGTCGATTGCGGGCATGGCGGGGTTCGGCTCGACGGCGTCGCTGCGGCAGCATTTCACCGACGCGTTCAGAACCTCGCCGTCCGCATGGCGGCGGGAATTTCGCGGCGTCTGAAGGATGTGGGCGTCACGCGTTCGGGCCGCATGGCCGACAGGCCAGCAAAACCTGTCAGCCCTGCGTGAAGTAGCGCGCGACGTACAGCAGCAACGCGACGAAAAAAATCATCGCGGCCCAAGCCCAATGCGGCAGCACATGTGGATCGTGCTCGTGATGCAGACCGTGCAGCAGCGAATGCACGGCGCGCCCGGTGAGCGTGCCGCCATGATGATGGTCGTGCAGCCTCGCTCGGCGCGCGACGCCCGAAAGGCTGATCGGCCGCAGAAACACATGCTGGCGGCGGCTTTGCCCGCCCGGTGCGCGGTTCGGCCCTTTGCCGTGCTTGGCCTGCACGACTGCGCAGAACTCGGTGAAGAAATCGTCGGCGAGTTCATGCAGCGCATTCTCGATCTGTCGCGCGGGCAGTTCGGACAGCGGCCCCGTCGAGGTTGCCCACACCGAATAGTCGATGCGCGTGGTCGGCTCGCCGCCCGGCAACAGCAGCGATTCGTCGGTGCGCAGCGCCACGTCGATCTGCCCGCGCAGCGAGCCGACGCCCTCCGCGCGCGCCTTGAAGTTCAGCGTGCGATGCCGCGCGGCGCTGTGTGCGCCCTCCTCGTTCGCAACATGCGCGCGCACCTGGTAATGCGCGCGCAACGGTCCCAGCGGCACTGTCATCGTCAGCGAATACTCGCCGCCGGGGAGCCGACGCAACGACTCGCAATTGTCGAGACTCGCGCGCAGCAACGCGAGATCCTGCAGCGCGTCCCAGACTTCGGACGGCGCGAGCGGCACCCTCAACGCGTCGTTCAACTCCATGGCAGCCTCCCGGATTGACGTGCGACTGCGGGATCAGGACGTCTGATCGATGCGGTCGACATGCGATGCATAAAACGCCAGATACCCTGCGATCTGCTTCACCCCGTCCAACGGGTTTTCATAGCTCCAGACGGCGTTCTCGATCAACTCGTCTTCCGTGTGCAGGTGAAAGTACGATGCCTCGCCCTTGAACGGGCACTGCGACGTATGAGCCGATCGTTCGAGCCGCGCCATGTTGACATCGGCGCGGGGAAAGTAAAACACATCGGGATAACCGGTTTCACTCACTGTGAGCGCCCCGTGAGTATCCGCGAACGTCACGCCCTGATGGATCACGCGCACCCGATGCCGGTTGACCGTGATAACGATCTTATGAGCCGACCGCCCGTTTCCGCCGTGCGCTGGCGCACCGCCGGATGCATCCTCGCCGCCTGGCTGTCCGGCAGCGTCTCTGTCAGCGTCGCCAGGGCTTGCGCTGGCTGGTGCATCGTTCATGTCTCGTCCGCTCCGTTGGTGGCACCCGCGTGCGCTCTCCGTTCGGCCGCCCGGCTGAACCGTCAGCCCGGCACTCGCGGCGCGCGCCGCCTCGTTGTGATTCTGCGGTGCGCCCGCCCGTCCACCCAGCGTCGGCTTCGAAACGCAAAAGCCACGGAGCGTGTCCGTGGCTTCAATTATTGACCAAACGCGTCGGGATTGCGCGCCCTTCGTTGACTGCATCGGGTCACTACCGATTGCCGCCGCGCGCGCGTTGAGGCGTGCTCTTACTGCGTGTTCCAGTAGAAGGCCGCCTTCGCCGTGCCCTTGGCCGGAATCGTGACGGGCCTGGTCTGGTCGTTATCCTTGTAAGCGGCGTGTACGGTATAGCGGCCGGGGCGCAGCCGCACCAGCATGTAGGGCCCGCGCGAGGTCGTATCCAGCACGTTCCCGCCGTGTGCGTCGACGATCTTCACCTTGACGTCTGCGAGAAAGTCCGAGCCGGGGCCCGTGAAGCGCAGCGACAACGGCCACTGGCTTTGAGCGGATTGCAGCGCCTTCGATTCATCGAGGCCGACGCCACCCGACGTGTACGACACGTCGCCCTGCTGCTGTACCTGCGGCAGGCCGCCGCCGTTGTCATTGCCCGCGCTGGTGCTGTCGGTGGTGCTGCCGCCCGTGACTTCATTTGATTGCTGCGCGTACGCGCCACCTGCCAGACCGAGCGTGAAGATAGTCGCGGCCGCGGCCGACACGGCGCGTGAGACGATACGACGAGGCATCATTTGCGTGGCTCCTTTTTCGGGGCGATCCCAAACAGTCCTGACGACTGTCCGCACGCAATCTGCATGCCCGTCCAGAGCGTAACTGTGCCGCCGCATCCGCATGCACCGTCGTTGGCGCCCGAGGCCGATAGCACGTTGCACCCTTCGCCGCCGCTGTACTTTTTCCCATTACCCGGCAGCTTTTACCGGCCGGCGCATTGCGCGCCGGCCGGTACTGCCTTCGTTCTCGGATCAGCCCAGGTCGACGGGCACGAAGATCTGCGCGTTGTCGCGCTGGATCAAAAGCGCGAGACTGTTGCCGGCCGCCGATACCGCCTGCTTCAGTTGCTCGACGTTCGCCACGGGACGTCCATTGACAGCCAGAATCACGTCGCCCGGCTGAATGCCCGCACTCGCCGCCGCGCCGCCCGAATCCTGCACCAGCAGACCGTGCGACACCGACGCGCTGCTCTTCTCCTGCGGCGTGAGCGGACGTACCGCGACGCCGAGACGCCCTTGCATCTGCGCGGCGCCGCCGTCGTCGTTAGACGCCAGCTTCGCGTCGGACAGCGAACCGATCGTCACCTTCAGGTCCTTCGTCGACTTGTCGCGCCATACCTGGACGTCGGCCTGCGTGCCCGGCTTAATCGAGGCGATCTGCGACGGCAGGTCCGAAGAGTCCGTGACGTCCGTGCCGTTCACCGACAGGATCACGTCACCCGGCTGCAACCCTGCCTTCGCGGCGGGACCGCCCGCCTCGACGGAGCTGACGAGCGCGCCTCGCGGCTTCTTCATGCCGAACGAATCGGCAAGCGTCTGGTTCACGCTCTGCACCGAGACGCCGAGACGTCCGCGGCTCACATGGCCCGTCTTCACGAGATCGTCCTTGACCTTGATCGCCTCATTGATCGGGATAGCGAATGAAAGGCCCTGGAAGCCGCCCGTCTGCGAGTAGATCATCGAATTGATGCCGATCACTTCACCTTGCAGATTGAACAGCGGTCCGCCCGAGTTGCCCGGATTCACGGGCACGTCAGTCTGGATGAACGGCGTGTAGTTCTCATTGGGCAGCGAGCGCGACTTCGCGCTGATGATGCCCGAGGTCACCGTGTTGTCGAAGCCGTACGGCGAGCCGATCGCGACGACCCACTGACCGACCTTGCTCTGGCGCGGATCGCCGATCTTCACGGTCGGCAGATCCTTCGCGTCGATCTTCAGGACTGCGACGTCCGACTGCTTGTCCGCGCCGACCACTTTCGCCTTGTACTCGCGCTTGTCGGTGAGCTTCACCGTGACGACGTTCGCCCCGTCGACGACGTGCGCATTGGTCAGCACGTAGCCATCGCTGCTGATGATGAAGCCCGACCCAAGGCTCGCGCTCGGCTGGTCACCGCCGCCATCGTCGTCGCCGCCACCGCCGTTCGGGCCTTGCATGCCCGGCATCTGGCCGAAGAAGTGACGGTAGAACTGATAGAACGGGTCGCTCGGATCGATGGGCAGCTGTTGGCCGTTGCCGTTGCCGCGCATCGCCGTCCGCTTGACGACGTGCTTCGCGCTGATGTTGACGACGGCGGGGCCGTATGTTTCCACGAGACCCGAAAAATCGGGAATGCCCGTTTTCGCCGCGGCCTCGGCGGGCATCATCGCGGCGGCCGCGGGCGAGATGACCTGCGGAGCGGGCACATCGCGGTGGCCGGCCACGTAGCCCGCCGACAGCGCGACAACGACGGCTGCAGCGACGGCGCTGCGGGTCAGCATTTTTGCTTTCATCGTGTACTCCTGATTGCGAGAGTTGACTCTTGATGAATCGGAGAGTACGTGGCGTCGCTTAAATCAATCTTAAACAACGCTGACAGGATGAAAGCCTTGCCGGCGAAGGGGTTCAGAAGCGCACGGTGACCCGCAGGCCGCCTGTGGACGAATCGTCGAGTGCGACAGTCGCGTGATGCTGAAGCGCGACGCGCCGTACGATCGCAAGCCCGAGGCCGCTGCCTGAGACATCCGTGCGCGCGCGGCTCGCCCCCGTGCCGACGCGGTAGAAACGGTCGAACACCCGCGCGCGCTCGGCAGCCGGAATGCCCGGGCCGCTATCGGCAATCTGCACGACGGGCCGGCCGTCTTCGACGCGCAGGCACACGTCGACCCGCCCGCCCTCTGGTGTGTATTTGGTCGCGTTGTCGATCAGGTTGTTGAGCATCACGCGCAGCGCTTCCGCGTCGCCCGCCACGGTTGCCGGCTCGCTCGCCTCGATGCCCAGATCGACGCGGCGCTCCTGCGCGAGCGGCAGATACGCGGTCACACAATCATTGACGAGCGCATCGAGGTCGACCGTCGCAGTCGTCGCATGTCCATCCGGTTCGGAGCGCGCGAGCGCGAGCAGTTGCTCGGCAAGACGCGTCGCGCGCGTGACGCCTGCCTGCAAATCGCCGAGCGCTTCGCGACGCTCCGTTTCGTCGTGCGCGCGCGCCACCAGTTGCGCCTGAATCTGCACGGCGGCAAGCGGCGTGCGCAACTCGTGCGCGGCATCGGCGACAAAGGCCTTCTGCGTATCGAGCGCGACGGCAAGCCGTTCGAGCAGGCCATTCAGCGCGCGCACGAGCGGCTGCACTTCGAGCGGCAGGCGCGAGTCGGGCAACGGATCGAGCGCTTCGGGGTGACGCGTGTCGAGTGCGCCCGTCACGCGCCGCAAAGGCGCAAGCCCGCGCCCGACGACGCCCCACACGGCCACGCCCATCAGCGGCAGCAACACGATTAGCGGCCAGAGCGTGCGCAGCGCGACGTTGGCCGCGAGCCGGTTGCGCACCGACAGCGGCTGCGCCAGCTGCACGACGTTGTCGCCGACGATCGCACCATACACGCGCCAGTCGCCGCGTTCGGTGCGTTCCGTCGAAAAGCCGAGCTCGGCGCGCGGCGCGAGCGGCGCGCGCGGATGCGAGTAGTACATCAGCACGCCGTTGCGATTCCAGATTTGCAGCACGATGCCTTCTTCGCCCGTGTCGCGTGAGCTGAGCACCTGCGAGAACGGCTCGGCGGGCAATGCGGCGGCGATTTCCTGCAACTGGTAATCGAACAGTTCGTTGGCTTCGGCGAGCGCCTGGCGGTAGATCAGCCAGCCCGCGATGCCGACGCCGAGCAACACGATGGCGAGCAGCCAGAACAGCAGTTGACGGCGAATCGAACGCATCGTGTCAGGCTTCCTTCGCGATCATGTAGCCGAGACCGCGCACGTTGCGGATCAGCTCCGCGCCGAGCTTCTTGCGCAGCGCGTGGATGTAGACCTCGACGGTATTGCTGCCGATCTCCTCGCCCCAGCCGTACATCTTTTCTTCGAGCTGGCTCTTCGACAGCACCGCGCCCGGACGCGCGAGCAACGCGGCGAGCAGCGCGAATTCACGCGCCGACAACGCGACAGGCGCGCCGTCGAGCGTCACCTGATGCGAAGCGGGGTCGAGCGTGAGATTGCCGTGACGGATCGTCGATTCGCTGCGCCCCGACTGGCGGCGGATCAGCGCGCGCATCCGGGCGCCGAGTTCGTCGAGATCGAAGGGCTTCACGAGATAGTCGTCGGCGCCCGCGTCGAGCCCCTTCACGCGATCGGCGACGGCGTCGCGCGCGGTGACGATCAGCACGGGCAAGGCCCGGCCTCGCGCGCGCAACGTGCGCAACACGTCGAGACCGTCGCGCTTCGGCAGGCCGAGATCGAGCAGCACGAGATCGTATGGCTGGCCCTCGACCGCGTTCAGCGCGGACTCGCCGTCCTGCACCCAATCGACCGCGAAGCCGTCGCCGCGCAGCGCCTTGCGTACGCCTTCGGCGATCATGCGGTCGTCTTCAACGAGAAGTATGCGCATCGCGTTTGTTCCGTCCGTTCCGGCAGTGGTTGCCGATGGCAGCATTCTAGCGTCCGGGTGCTTTTTTTATCCGTGCGGTTTGCTTTGCCCTTGCGCGGGCATCCGCGATGTGGCCTGTTTTGCCTTGCGTGGGCATTCGCGATGCGGTTTGCTTTGCACTTGCGCGATCATCCGCGATGCGGTCTGCCTTGCCCTTGCGCCGACATCCGCGATGCATCCGCGATGCTGTTTGCTTTGCCCTTTCGCAGGCATCCGCGACGCGCCTACCGGCGCCGGCGTTGCCCCTGTGCGGGGCGGCACTTACTTTCTTTGCCGCCGCAAAGAAAGTAAGCAAAGAAAGCGGCTCACACCGTCAGTACTTGACGTTTATCCGCGGGCTCTCAACGGCCCCATACATCGCGCGGCGGCGTTCATTTCGATGTCCGTTGCCAGCGCTTCGGCGGACTGGCTCCCCCGTTCATGCACCCGCGACACAGCCAGCCAAATCGAATCTCCCGCGCCGTTTGCGGCCAACTCTGTGTTGGCGATCGCGCTGCACAGGAAACCATCGCACAGCGAGGTCTTCTCTTATACGTGCGTTGCCGTGTACGTCGCGGCAACCTGCATATGTTTGCCGCAATTGGGCGTGAAACGCTCTAGCCCGTTTGCTGTCGTACGCGTGCCCGACGCGGGAGAGGCATCTCATCAGCGCGCTGGCATCGGGCATGGCGAGCACGCCGCCGCGCGAAGTGCGGGGACGCCAAGAACCCGTGGATAAACGTCAAGCACTGACGGTGTGAGCCGCTTTCTTTGCTTACTTTCTTTGCGGCGGCAAAGAAAGTAAGTGCCGCCCCGCACAGGGGCAACCTCCGCGCCGCGAGGCGCATCGCGGATGCCCGCGCAGGGGTAAAGCAGACCGCAACGCGGATGCCCGCGCAGGGGCAAAGCAGACCGCATCGCGGACGCCCGCGCAACGGCAATGCAACCCACATCGCACCATGCCCATGCAATCTGCAAGCAACACAACAACCACCTGCGATCATTTTTTTCTCCGTGCCACCGCAACTCTCTACAATGAGCGCTTTTGCAGGACGTAGCGGGTCGTTCCCGCCTTGCCGCGCGCTTGCAATTGCCTTTGCGCGCCGTCACTTCGCCGATAGTGTCCGTACATGCCGCTTGCCTTTGTTTCACTTGCTTCGTCGTATGCCTGCTCGCTCAGGCGCCGTATCGCCTCGCTGAGGTCTGCCCACGCTGATCCCGCGTCGCCATCGCCATTGCACTCCCGCCCGCGTGTATCGGCGCGCGCCGCCGCCGTGCTGTTCACCTGTGCGGCGCTCGCCGCCGCCGCGCCCGCCGACGCGCGCAAGAAAGCGCTGCATCCCGCCGTCAACGTCAGCACGGTGTTGCCCCCACCCGTGATGGCAGGCCTGCAGCGCGCGCAGGTGCCGCTGTCGTCGATCAGCGTGGTGGTCGAGAAGATCGGCGACCGCACGCCGATCCTCGCGCTCAACGCAGGCAAGCCGATGATGCCCGCCTCGACGATGAAGCTCGTCACCACCTACGCGGGCCTGTCGATGCTCGGCCCCGACTACCGCTGGAAAACCACGGCCTACGCGCAGGGCAACGTGGACGGCAACGGCGTGCTGCACGGCAATCTGTACGTCCAGGGCACGGGCGATCCAAAGCTCGTGCCCGAGGAGCTGATCGATCTCGTCCAGAAAATTCGCAAGTCGGGAATCACAGGGATCGACGGCGCGCTCGTGCTCGACAAGCGCTTCTTCGACCCGTCGACGCGCGACCTGCCCGCCTTCGACGAAGACGCCAACGCGCCGTACAACGTCGGCCCCGATCCGCTGCTGTACGCCTTCAAGTCGCTGTCGTTCACGATGTCGCCGTCCGACGACGGCAAGGTGCAGATCGACGTGCTGCCCGCGCTCGCGCAGCTGCAGATCGACAACGAACTGCGCGCGACGCGCGGCCCGTGTCGCGGCGAGCTCGTGACGCCCGCCGTCACGCCGGCATCGAACGGCGTCGTCAATGCATCGTTCGTCGGCGATTATCCGTTGCGCTGCGGCGAGCGCACGGTCAACGTGGCCGTGCTCGATCACACGGCGTTCTTCGCGGGCGGCTTCCTAGCGCTGTGGCAGCAGACGGGCGGCACGTTCACCGGCACGACGCGCGAAGGCGCGGTGCCCATCGATGCAAAACTCGTCGCGACTCACCAGGGGCCGGTGCTGTCCGACATCGTTCACGACATCAACAAGTTCAGCAACAACACGATGGCGCGCAACCTGTTCCTGACGATCGGCGCCGTCACGAACCGGCCGCCCGCCACGCCCGCGAAGTCGGCATCGGCGATCGAATCGTTCCTGCATCGCAGTGCGCTGCCGATGGAATACCTGTCGCTCGACAACGGCTCGGGTCTCTCGCGCGACGAACACATCACGGCGCTCGCGCTCGCCGACCTGCTGCAAAGCGCGAACGCGAGCCCTGTCGCGCAGGTGTTCGTCGATTCGCTGCCCGTGGTCGGCGTGGACGGCACGATGCGCAACCGGCTGACGTCGAAGCCCGTCAACGGCAACGCGCACATCAAGACGGGCACGCTGCGCGACGTGCGCGCGATCGCGGGCTATGTCGCGTCAGCCGACGGCCAGAGCTATGTGGTCGTCAGCCTGATCAACGATCCGCACGCGGAAGCCGCGCGCGCCGCGCACGATGAACTGCTCGAATGGGTGTACCAGGGACCCTCGGCGATGCTTGCCAGTGCGGCCGCGGCCGCCGCTGACGAAACCGCCGAAGAGCCGCGTCGTAAAGTCAGGAAAAACCCTCAGCGGCGCGGTGCGCACTGAGGATTCCTTCTATTGAAGCGGTGCGCGGCGTGCCGCCTGGCGTTGTACGCTGTCGGGCAGTTGCAATAGACACAGACAAGCGGACGCAAACAAGCGCGCATGACGGCGCGCGCGATATCTGCCCGTTGCCGGACAGCGCCGCATTCAAACAATAACGACAATGCAGGCCTTCTCGAAGGAGGCCGCAGAGACTCGGAGGGAGACGTCAATGCAATTCGATGCCGAATTGCTACTGCTCGCCATGGCGCCGATGTTTCTCGCGTGCATCGGCCGGGAAGCGCGGCACGCGCGGCGCATGCATCCCGAAGCACGCATGCACGGCTGGCGCGACACGTCATGCAACACAGCGCTCGCGTCGATGCCCCGGTTTCAACGATGCAGCCATCCCATGCGCTGGCTGTGGGCCACGCATGTCGTACGTCACTCGTCCGGGCGAATGAACTTCTCTTCGGCGTTTCGCCGCAGCCTCATGGATCCCGTCGTGGGCATGGGGGTCTTCTGGATTCCACTCGCGTTTCTCGGCTTTGCGCCGCAGCACATCGTTGGCGTCGTGCTGCTCGATCTGGCGTTTCGGTTCCTCGTGCCTACGCAGTCGATCGACAAGCCCGGCTTGCTCGGATACGTGCTGAACACGCCGTCGGTTTATCCTTCGCATCACGAGCACAACGAAATAACAACGCGGATCGTTAGACGCCGCAAGAACCAGGGTAGGCTTTGCAATCTGCCGCGACGTCCGCTCGACGGCGCTGCCTGCATCAAATGGCTCACGAGCCACCTGACTCAAGGCCAAGTACAACATGAGGAGATGAGGATCTTATGAAGCAAGCATCAAACAACACTGGCGTCGTGCGCTTCGCACGGATCGCCGTCGCGTGCGCGGCATTCGCGACGCTCGTCGCGTGCGGCGGCAGTGACAACAACAACAGCAGCAATGCGAGCACCACGCCTGCGGGCGGGGTCAAACTGCAGGTGGTCTCGTTCGGGGACAGTCTGTCGGACGTCGGCACGTATTCGCCTGTGATCACGGCCAGCTTCGGTGGCGGACGCTACACGACGAACCCCGGTGAAGTCTGGACCCAGAAGATCGCCGAGTACTACGGCGACACGCTGACGCCGGCCTATGTGGGCGGGTTCGGCCAGCCTCTGAAGGCAAATGGCGGCTTCGGCTACGCGCAAGGCGGCTCGGATGTGTCGCGCGTGGACGGCATCGGTTTCGCGCCCAACAACATGGCGCAAACGACATGGCCCGTCACGCAGCAGGTGCAGCAGTATCTGACGGACCACGGCAACTTCAATGCGAATCAGCTCGTGCTGATCAACGGCGGCGCCAACGACGTTCTGCAAAACCTGACCGCGATGCTGACGACGATCGAGACGCAAGTCGCGAAGCTGACCGATCCGACCCAGGCGCCCGGCGTCGTCCAGTCGGTCGCGCTGAACACGGTCGGCCCGATGGCCAAGACGCTCGCCGTCCAGATCGCCACGATCGTTGCCAAGGGCGCGACGCACGTGGTTGTCATGGACGTGCCCGACATCGGCAAGACGCCGCTGGCGACCAGTCTTGCCGCGCAGTTCGGCTCGTCGCAGATTCCGCAGGTGATCTCCGGCATCGTCGCGACGTATAACGGCGTGCTGCAGCAAGCGCTGGCAGCCGCCGGCGTCTCCACCAAGGTCGTCTACATCGCGATGAGCGACTTGTTCACGCCCGTGCTCGCCAACCCGGCGGCGCAAGGCTTCAGCAATACGACGGGCACGGCGTGCAACGTCGCGCAGATGTCCGCAAACGCGACGGCTTACGCGAAGGCGAACCCGTCCGTGCTGACGGGCGGTATCACAGCCGAACAGTACGGCCAGCTGTTTGGCTCGTCGCTGTTCTGCTCGCCGAATACGTTGGTCGCGGCAGGCGCGGACCAGTCGTACGTCTTCGCCGACGCGATCCACCCGACGACGCACGCGCACGCCGCAATCGCGACGTTCATCGAAGGCAAGATCGCGGCGACGGGTCTCGGCAAGTAAGCGGCGCTCGACGCCTGGGGGGAGCCGGGTTCTCGCCGGACGTCACCTCCCGCCTCGTTCGATACGAAAAAGCCCGGCTCTTGCGAGTCGGGCTTTTTAGTTTCGCGTATCGGACTTTGCGCACCGGGTTTCGCACGTCATGTGAATGACCCGCTGCGCACCGCGCGACAGCACGTCAGGTCTCGTGCGCCTCGAAGGCCGCGGCGGCACGTCCAAGCCGGTCGTTGACGGCAATCCATTCGATCGTATCGGGCAACTTCTCGATCAGAATGCGCGAGACATTCGCGCGATCCAGTGCGCGTAGCAGGCCGTACAAGTCGCGCGCGTATAGATGCGGATCTTCCGGCGCGGCGACGAAATGCACGCCCTCCGCTTGCGCCCAGCGTCCCGCGCGCGATGCACGCGCGACGAGTGCAACGCGTTCGTCAGGGGCGCGCGCGGCCAGCATCGGTTCGAGCACATCGAACGGCAGCAGCGCGAGCGGCGTGCGCGGCGCATAGTGCGCCTTCAACGTGCCGGACGCGCGCGGTGCGCTCGCGTCCGATCCGTCAGGCAGGCGCGGCATTTCGCCGAGCACGTCGGCGATGTCTTGCGGCGTCACATGGCCCGGCCGCAGCAACGCGGGAAAACCGCGCGACAGGTCGATGATCGTCGATTCAATACCGACGTCCGACGGGCCGCCATCGAGCACATGAATCGCATCGCCGAACTCGTCGCGCACATGCTGCGCGGTGGTCGGACTCACATGACCAAAACGGTTCGCCGACGGCGCCGCGACGCCGCCATGCCCGTTGCGTCGCGCGCTGAACGCGGTGAGCAGCGCCTGCGCGACGGGATGCGACGGACAACGCAATCCGACCGAATCCTGGCCGCCGCTGACAGCAGCGGGAATATGCGCGGCGCGTTTGAGAATCAACGTGAGCGGACCAGGCCAGAACGCATCGATCAGACGCTGCGCGTCGGACGGCAATTGTTCGACCCAGTAACTCGGATCGCCGTTCGGCGCGAGATGCACGATGACGGGATGAGTCGCCGGCCTGCCTTTAGCGGCGTAAATGCGCGCCACGGCCTCGGGGCTTTCGGCGTCGCCGCCGAGCCCATAGACCGTCTCAGTGGGAAACGCGACGAGCTGTCCCGCATCGAGCAGCGCTGCGGCCTGCGCGATCTCATCGGCGCCGACGCTCGATGCCGCGTCGGCAGGTTTCATTTGATCCGGCATGGAGGCTACCGCTCAGCTCGTCGGAATATGCAACAGGCGCGCGCAATCGCGCGCGGCCGCGCGCGCACGCTCGAGCGTAGCGGCCGTGAAGTTCACGTGGCCCATCTTGCGGCCAGGACGCGCCTCTTCCTTGCCGTACAGATGCAGACGCGCTTCCGGCATCGCAGCCACTTCATGCCACGGCGGCGTGACGGCGGCGCCCGGCTTCTCGCCCTTCGCATTGACGGGAAACCACACGTCGCCGAGGATGTTCAGCATCACTGCGGGCGAATGCTGGCGCGCGTCGCCGAGGGGCATGCCCGTCATCGCGCGCACCTGCTGCTCGAACTGGCTGGTTGCGCACGCATCGACCGTGTAGTGGCCGGAGTTGTGCGGACGCGGCGCCATCTCGTTCGCGACCAGTGTGCTGTCTTCGAGAATGAAAAACTCGACACACAGCACACCGACATAGCCGAGCTTGTCCGCGATCTGCAGCGCGGCCTGCTGCGCCTGTTCGACGAGCGTCGCGCTGGCGTCGGGCGCGGGCACGATGGTATGCGACAGCACGCCGTGGCGATGTGTGTTCTGCGCGAGGGGATACACCGCAGAGCAACCGTTCGCACCGCGCGCGATCAGCGCCGACACTTCGAACTTCAGCGGCAAGCGCCTTTCGAGCACGCAAGGGACGCCGCCCAGCGACGCATGCGCCGCGCGCACTTCGGCCGCATTGCCGACACGCACCTGGCCTTTGCCGTCGTAGCCCATGCGCGCCGTCTTCAGGATGCCGGGCAGCACGGCTTCGAGCGTTGAGTTGTCGAGCGCAGCGAGCGCATCCGAGGTTTCGATCACGACATGCGGCGCAACGGGCACACCCGACGACGCGATGAACCGCTTCTCCGCAATGCGGTCCTGCGCGACGGCCACGCAACGCCCTGCCGGGCTCACGAACGTCGTGCGCGCGAGAAAGTCGAGACTCGCGGCGGGCACGTTCTCGAACTCGGTCGATACCGCCGCGCACAAACGCGCGAGTTCGGTGAGGGCCGCTTCATCATCGTAGGGCGCGCGCAGGTGGCGATCCGCGACGGCGCCCGCCGGACTGGCTTCATCCGGATCGAGCACGGCGACGCGATAGCCCATCGCCTGCGCGGCGAAACAGAACATGCGGCCGAGTTGGCCGCCGCCGACCATGCCGAGCCATGCGCCGGGCATAATCGGTGAAACCGGAGTGTTGTCTGGATTCATCTTGGTGGTCGGTCACGGCCGATGCGGGATCGGCCGGGTCATGCATTGGACTTCTACGAGTACTGCTCTTTTCTCGAACAATAGTGCTTACAGCGGCGGCAGCGTCATCGCGTGAGCGGCTTCGTTCTGGCGCACGCGGAATGCAGCGAGCTTCTCCGCGTATTCCGGCGACGTGCCGCTCAACAGCGACACCGCGAACAGTGCCGCATTCGCCGCGCCCGCTTCGCCGATCGCGAACGTCGCGACGGGCACGCCCTTCGGCATTTGCACGATCGAATGCAGCGAATCGACACCCTTCAGATACCTGCTCGCGACGGGCACGCCCAGCACGGGCACCGTCGTCTTGGCGGCGAGCATGCCGGGCAGATGCGCGGCACCGCCCGCGCCCGCAATGATCGCGCGGATGCCGCGCTCGCGTGCGCTTTCAGCATAGGCGAACATTTCGTCCGGCATGCGGTGCGCGGAAACGACTTTCGCTTCGTACGGGACGCCGAATTCCTGCAGGATCGCGACCGCGTTCTTCATGACTTCCCAGTCGGAGCTGGAACCCATCAGCACGCCGACGAGAGGCGCGTTATGCGTATGTGCCTGAACTTCACTCATCTTGCTTGTTCCGTATGCGTGGCGCTCAGGCGAGCTTTTGGCCCGTCAGGCGCTCGAGCGCTTCCTGATACTTTTCGGCCGTCTTGGTGACGACCTCGTCCGGCAGCTTCGGCGCGGGAGGCTCCTTCTTCCACGGCTGGGTTTCGAGCCAGTCGCGCACGAATTGCTTGTCGAACGAAGGGGGATTCGTGCCGACCTGATATTGATCCGCCGGCCAGAAGCGCGACGAGTCAGCCGTCAGCGCTTCGTCCATCAGATACAACTGGCCTTTATCGTCCAGACCGAACTCGAACTTCGTGTCGGCGATGATGATGCCGCGCGTCGCCGCATAATCCGCCGCTTCCTTGTACAGGCGGATGGAGATGTCGCGGATCGTCGCCGACAGTTCGGTGCCGATGCGGCGCTCCATCTCATCAAACGTGATGTTTTCGTCGTGGTGGCCCATTTCGGCCTTTGCCGCCGGCGTGAAGATCGGCTCGGGCAGCTTCTGTGCGTTTTGCAGGCCTTCCGGCAGTTGCACGCCGCACACGGCGCCCGTCGCCTGATAGTCCTTCCAGCCGCTCCCCGCCAGATAACCGCGCACGACCGCTTCGACGAGAATCGGCTCGAGGCGCTTGACGACCACGGCGCGGCCCTTCACCTGCTCGACTTCGTCCGGCGCGACGACGGACTCGGGCGCGACGCCCGTCAAATGATTCGGCACCACATGCTTGAGCTTGTCGAACCAGAAGTTCGCCATCTGGTTCAGCACGCGACCCTTACCCGGAATCGGCTCGCCCATGATGACGTCGAACGCGGACAGGCGGTCCGTCGTGACGATCAGCAGCTGGTCGTTGCCCACCGCGTAGTTGTCGCGGACCTTGCCGCGGCCGAGCAGCGGCAGCGAGCGGAGCGTGGATTCGTAAAGGGTAGACATCGTCGTGATTCACTAAAATGGGGCAAGTACTGCCCGGAACAAAAGGGAAACGCCGTTCCCCGGATCATGCGGGAACGGCGATCTGACGACAACCTGGCCAGATGGCCAGGCGCGTGAGTACGCACAACGCACACAGGCGGGCGCTACGCCGCGCCCGTGTGCTGCTTAGCGAACGACTTGCGCGAGCTCGCCCGCCTTGTACTTCTCAGCGATCTTGTCCAGCGAGATCGGCTTGATCTTCGACGCCTGGCCTTCGCAGCCGAACGCCAGATAACGGTCCACGCAGACCTTCTTCGCGGCTTCACGAGCCGGCTTCAGGTAGTCGCGCGGATCGAACTTCGAACGGTTCTCCGCCATGTAGCGGCGGATCGCGCCCGTGATCGCAAGACGCAGATCGGTGTCGATGTTGATCTTGCGCACGCCGTTCTTAATGCCTTCCTGGATTTCCTCGACGGGCACGCCGTAGGTTTCCTTCATGTCGCCGCCGAATTCGCGGATTTCCGCGAGCAGTTCCTGCGGAACCGACGATGAGCCGTGCATCACCAGATGCGTGTTCGGAATGCGCTGGTGAATTTCCTTGATGCGCTGAATCGACAGGATATCGCCCGTCGGCTTCTTCGAAAACTTGTACGCGCCATGCGACGTGCCGATCGCGATGGCGAGCGCGTCGCATTGCGTGAGCTTCACGAAGTCCGCCGCCTGCTCGACGTCGGTCAGCAGTTGCTCGCGCGTCATCGTGCCTTCCGCGCCGTGGCCGTCTTCCTTGTCGCCCTTCATCGTTTCCAGCGAGCCGAGCACGCCGAGTTCCGCTTCCACCGTCACGCCGATCGAATGCGCCGCTTCGACGACCTTGCGCGACACGTCGACGTTGTACTCGTACGATGCCACCGTCTTGCCGTCGGCTTCGAGCGAGCCGTCCATCATCACGCTCGTGAAGCCGCTGCGGATCGCCGCCATGCAGACGGCTGGCGACTGGCCGTGATCCTGGTGCATCACGACGGGAATGTGCGGATACGATTCGACGGCGGCTTCGATCAGGTGACGCAGAAACGGCTCGCCCGCGTACTTACGCGCGCCCGCCGACGCCTGCATGATGACGGGCGCGTTGACCTGATCCGCGGCCGCCATGATCGCCTGCACCTGCTCCAGATTGTTTACGTTGAATGCCGGCAGGCCATAACCGTGTTCGGCGGCATGGTCCAGCAGTTGACGCATTGATACGAGAGGCATTGAGTTACTCCATAGATTGAAACGAAATCTGTGCCGACGGCATCTATTTATGCAATTTCATGCAATTTTATCGTGAAGCAGACCGTGTCCCGAGCGCACCGTCCGATAGTGCGTGCGCCGCCTCTCTTTCGGGGACACGGCTGTCTGCTTCACGCGTGCCGTTCTGGCTTTCGCTCAGACCGGCTCGCCGACGCGGACGATCTTCAGCGTGTTCGTGCCGCCCGCCTGGCCCATCGGCTCGCCGACCGTCAGCACGACCATGTCGCCGCGCGCCGCGTAGCCCTTGCCGACCACCACTTCCAGCGCCTGCGCGAGCGCGATGTCGCGGTCGCTGCTGGTATCGAGATGCAGCGGCGTCACGTTGCGGTAGATCTGCATCGCGCGCTCGCTGCCCTCGCGCGGCGTGAGCGCGAAGATGGGGACATGCGTCCAGTGACGCGACATCCACAGCGCCGTCGAGCCCGACTCCGTCAGCGCGACGATCGCCTTCGCGCCGAGGTGATACGCGGTGAAGAGCGCGCCCATCGCGATCGACTGGTCGATGCGCGTGAACGTGCGGTCGAGGAAATCCTTGTCGAGCTCGACGTGTTCCGACTTCTCGGCTTCGACGCAGATTGCCGCCATCGTTTCGATGGTCTGCACGGGATACTTGCCCGCCGCCGATTCCGCCGACAGCATCACGGCATCCGTGCCGTCCAGCACCGCATTCGCGACGTCCGACACTTCCGCGCGCGTCGGCACGGGCGCGTTGATCATCGATTCCATCATCTGCGTGGCCGTGATCACGAACTTGTTCGCGTCGCGCGCCATGCGGATCATGCGCTTTTGCAGCGCGGGCACGGCCGCGTTGCCGACTTCGACGGCGAGGTCGCCGCGCGCGACCATGATGCCGTCCGATGCGTCGAGAATGCCTTGCAGCGCCGGAATCGCCTCGGCGCGCTCGATCTTCGCGATCATCTTCGGCTTGATGCCGTAAGGCGCGCCCGCGATGTTCGCGAGCTGGCGCGCCATTTCCATGTCGGTCGCGTTTTTCGGGAACGACACGGCGACGTAGTCCGCGCCGAGCGACATCGCCGTGCGGATGTCTTCCATGTCCTTCGCGGTCAGCGCCGGCGCCGTCAGGCCGCCGCCCTGGCGGTTGATGCCCTTGTTGTTCGACAGGTCGCCGCCGATCTTCACGACGGTATGGATCTCGTTGCCGATCACGCGCGTGACGGTCAGCACGATCAGGCCGTCGTTCAGAAGCAGCGTGTCGCCGGCTTTCAGGTCGCGCGGCAGGTCCTTGTAGTCGAGGCCGACGCGCTCTTCGTTGCCGAGTTCGCAATCGGCGTCGAGGATGAACGTGCTACCGGCATTCAGCGTGGTCTTGCCGTTTTCGAACTTGCCGACACGGATTTTCGGGCCTTGCAGGTCGGCCATGATGCCGACTTCGCGGCCTGCCTGCCGGGCCGCTTCGCGTACGAACTCCGCGCGTTGACGATGGTCGTCGGCGGTGCCGTGCGAGAAGTTGAGGCGCACCACGTCGGCGCCCGCCTGGATCATCTGCAGCAGAATGTCCTGCGTGCTCGAAGCGGGGCCGATGGTTGCGACAATCTTGGTGGCGCGATGCATGAGTCTCCTCGTCTGGATGAGATCGCTGGGATGAACGTTGGGAGTCGGATGCGGAGGCTGCGCAACGACGGGTGCTACATGGGGCGGTGCGCCGTTCGTTCCCTTCGAACCTTGAAGGCCCGGCGTCGAATCGTGGGGGACTGCTGCGATATCTGCTGTCCGTGGCGACTCAGGTGCCGCGGATTGAGATGGATGGGCTTCTTCGGTGTGCGAGGCGAGAGACACCGTTGCGGCTGAACCGGCTGCCTGCTGGCCGACGTCCGCAGGTGCGGCGACTTCGGCGACAGCCAGTTCGGGATTCTGATCTTCGGCGGCGGCTGCGGTCTGTGCCACTGGCGCGTTGCCGGAAAGTTGCGAGGCCGCGCGCACAGCGGCCTCGGGTTGCAGCGCCTTTGCGGAGCGCGCTGCGCGCCCCCCTGCCGCTGCCGTGCGCGACGCGTTGCGCGTCTTCTGAGGCTTGTTGGGGGAGCGCGTCGCCATTATCAGGCCCGCGATTCCAGCACTGCGACTGCCGGCAGCTTCTTGCCCTCGAGGAACTCGAGGAATGCGCCGCCCCCCGTCGAGATATAGCTGACCTTGTCGTGGATGCCGTACTTGGCGATGGCCGCGAGCGTGTCGCCGCCGCCTGCGATCGAGTACGCCGGCGACTTCGCGATCGCTTCAGCCAGCGTCTTCGTGCCGTTGCCGAACTGGTCGAACTCGAACACGCCAACGGGGCCGTTCCAGACGATGGTGCCGGCCTTTTCGAGCTGCGACGCGAGCGCCTTCGCCGTTTCCGGTCCGATGTCGAGGATCATGTCGTCGTCTTGAACGTCGGCGACCTTCTTGATCTCGGCCTTGGCCGTCGGCGAAAACTCCTTCGCCGTGACGACGTCCGACGGAATCGGCACCGATGCGCCGCGCGCCTTCGCTGCTTCGATGATCGCCTTCGCTTCGTCGACGAGATCGGCTTCGACGAGCGACTTGCCGATCTTCAGGCCCGCCGCCAGCATGAATGTATTCGCAATGCCGCCACCGACGATCAGCTGATCGACCTTGTCGGCCAGCGACTTCAGAATGGTCAGCTTGGTCGACACCTTCGAACCCGCGACGATCGCAACCAGCGGACGCTTCGGCGCGCCAAGCGCCTTGCCGAGCGCTTCGAGCTCGGCCGCGAGCAGCGGGCCCGCGCACGCGACGCTCGCGTACTTCGCGATGCCGTGCGTCGTGGCCTCGGCACGATGCGCGGTGCCGAACGCGTCGTTCACGTAGACGTCGCAGAGCTTCGCCATTTTCTGCGCGAGCTCGTCGGAATCCTTCTTCTCGCCCTTGTTCACGCGGCAATTTTCGAGCAGCACGAGCTGGCCCGGCGCGACGTTCACACCGTTCTCGACCCAGTTCTGCACGAGCGGCACGTCGCGGCCGAGCAGTTCGGCGAGACGTTTCGCGACGGGCGCGAGCGAGTCTTCGGGCTTGAAGTCGCCTTCCGTCGGGCGGCCCAGGTGCGACGTGACCATGACGGCCGCGCCGGCGTCGAGCGCGGACTTGATGGCGGGCACGGAAGCGCGGATGCGGGTGTCTTCGGTGATGTTGCCGGCGTCGTCCTGCGGCACGTTCAGGTCGGCGCGGATGAAGACGCGTTGGCCGGCTAGCTTGCCTTCGGCGATCAGATCGGAGAGACGCAATACCTGTTTCATGATTCGTATGCGAGTTGATTGGAAGGCGGTGCGGACGCTGCGCGAACGGCCCCTCGCGAACGGTGCCGGCGGCTTCGCGCATGTTCCGGGAGACGACCATTTTAACCGATCGACAGACCGATCTAACCCGATCCAGGCGAATCCCGGTATTTGCCCGCGACTGCGAGTGCCGCGCGCTTATTGCAGCGCAACATCCGCGCCGCCGTCGCGACGCGGGATCAGAAGAGCAGCCGCAGTGCGGTGAACACCAGCATTCCGACCACGATCGTGCCGAGCATCGTGCGGCGCCACAGGAACCACGCGAGGCCCGCGAGCGTGCCGTACAGCTCATGATTCGACAGGGCCACGGAGACGCCGCTGTCCGTCACGAGCACGTCCGGCACGACGACGGCCGCGAGCGCCGCCGCGGGCGCGTAACGCAGCATCCGTTGCGCGCGCTCCGGCAACACCGTGCGCTCACCCCCGATCAGAAACAGCGCGCGTGTCAGCGCTGTGACAAACGTCATGCCGATGATCGCGAGCCAGATCTGCAGCGTGGTCATCGCGTGTCTCCAGGACTTTGCGTGCGGTTGCGGATGCGGATGCGGCGCAGGTCGGCGCGCTCGACCATTGCATCGGCGACGCTGCCCGCGACGATCGCCGTGACGACGGCGAGCGGCAGCGCGAGCCGGTAAGGCAGATCGAACGCGACCAGCGCGACGATGCCCGCGACGCTGACGGCCGCCAGCGTCGAGCGCGACGAGATCGCCGACACCATCACGGGGATCAGCGCGAGCGTGCCGGCGAGCGAGAGGCCCCAGTTGTCGGGAAAGAGGCTGGCCAGCAGAATGCCGACCACCGACGACACCTGCCACGACAGCCAGCTGGACACGGCCATGCCCCAGAAATACGCTTCCTTGCCGGGCACATAGCCCGTCTGGAAGTTTTTCTTCTGGAACAGCAGATAAATCACGTCGCCGTTGAAGTAGCCGACGAGCAGCCGGCGATGCAGCGGCAGATAGGAAAAATGCGGAGCGAGGCCCGCGCTGAAGATCACGAAGCGCGTGTTGACCATCGCGGCCGTGAGCAGGATCGTCCAGATCGGGAGCTTCGCCAGCATCAGCGGCAGCACCGCGAGCTGCGACGAGCCCGCATAGACCAGCAGCGACATGCCGAGCGACTGCGGCACCGTCATCACCGACTTGCTCATCGCGATCCCCGTCACGAGGCCCCAGGAGAAGATCGCCATCAGCGTCGGCGAATAGGCGCGCGCGCCATCACGGAAGGCACGGCGGTCGAGATCGGACAAGCGAGCGAGCATGAGACGAATGCAACGCGGCGCGGTGAACGCCACGGCGGCAGGAAGTCAGCGCCAGGTCGTGAAGCAGCCGCTGGCGGATCCGGTTTTCTTTTCAGCAACCGCCGGATTATAGCCTCCGTGCTGCCCGCAAATGCCCGTTGCTTGTGCAAAAGACGCTAAAATACCGCTTTTCGCCGCGTGCCCCGACGCCATCCGTCGTCGTCGCACCACGCCGATCACCTCATACCCCGAACCCGCACTGCCTGGAGAACCGTATGTCAATGGCCGACCGCGACGGCAAGATCTGGATGGATGGCAAGCTCATCGAATGGCGCGACGCCAAGATCCACGTCCTCACCCATACGCTGCACTACGGCATGGGCGTCTTCGAGGGCGTGCGCGCCTACAGGACGGCCGATGGCGGCACGTCGATCTTCCGTCTGAAGGAGCACACGAAGCGTCTGCTGAACTCGGCCAAGATCTTCCAGATGGACGTCCCGTTCGACCACGAAACGCTCGCCGCCGCGCAGCGCGAAGTGGTGCGCGAGAACAAGCTGGAATCGTGCTATCTGCGCCCGATCATCTGGGTCGGCTCGGAAAAGCTGGGCGTGTCCGCGAAGGGCAACACCATTCACGTCGCGATCGCCGCATGGCCATGGGGCGCGTATCTCGGCGAAGACGGCATCAAGAAGGGCATCCGCGTGAAGACGTCGTCGTTCACGCGCCATCACGTGAACGTGTCGATGGTCCGCGCGAAGGCCTCGGGCTGGTACGTGAACTCGATCCTCGCGAACCAGGAAGCCACCGCCGACGGCTACGACGAAGCGCTGCTGCTCGACGTCGACGGCTACGTGTCGGAAGGCTCGGGCGAAAACTTCTTCCTCGTGAACAACGGCAAGCTGTACACGCCCGACCTGTCGTCGTGCCTCGACGGGATCACGCGCGACACCGTCATCACGCTGGCGAAGGATGCAGGCATCGAGGTAATCGAGAAGCGCATCACGCGCGACGAAGTCTATACGGCCGACGAAGCGTTCTTCACGGGCACCGCCGCCGAAGTCACGCCCATTCGCGAACTCGACAACCGCACGATCGGCGCGGGCACGCGTGGCCCGATCACGGAGAAGCTGCAATCGGCGTTCTTCGACATCGTGAACGGCAAGAGCGAGAAGTACGCGCACTGGCTGACAAAGATCTGATTCCAGCGGGCACGGCAGCGGCGCTCACGGCGCACCGCACGCCCGCCGCGCCCGCATTCTGCATACAACGAGAAAGCCCCTTATGAGCGAAACCAAGGAAATGCCGCTGGTCGAACTGTCGGCGAAAGACCTTCCCGCGTACTGCCCGAATCCGTCGATGCCGCGCTGGAGCAACCATCCGCGCGTCTTTATCGACGTGACGCACGGTGAAGCGCGCTGCCCGTACTGCAGCACGCGCTACAAGTTGCGCGACGGCGAAGTGGTCAAGGGTCATTGATCCGCGCCTGCCCTGGTCTGCCGCATCGGCGGCGCCATGCGTCTGCAAAACATCCTGGCGGGAAGCTGAACTTCTCGCCGCGCGCGCCGATATAGCCTGAGCGGCATTCCACAATCCTGAAACCCCTGCACTGCCCGCTTCGTGCGCGCGGCGCCTAATTTTCGACATCGGAAACTCACCCTGATGCGTCGCGCGTTGGTTATCGCACCGAACTGGATCGGTGACGCATTGATGGCGCAGCCTCTGTTTGCGCGCCTCGTGAAATTGCATCCGCGTATCGCGATCGATGCCGTCGCACCCACCTGGGTCGCGCCCGTGCTCGAACGGATGCCTGAAATCCGCGATGTCTACGCGACCGATCTCGCGCACGGCAGGCTGCAGATGCTGCGCCGCTGGCAACTGGCAAGCGATCTGCGCGACGTCGGCTACGACGCAGCCTACGTGCTGCCGAATTCGCTGAAGTCCGCGCTGATTCCGTGGATGGCGGGCATCGGGCTGCGCATCGGCTACACGGGCGAGAGCCGCTACGGTCTGCTGAACGTGCGGCACACGAACCCGCGCAAGGACGAGCGTGCGCCGATGGTCGGCCATTACGCCGCGCTCGCCTACGCGCCGGGCGCGAAGGTGCCCGACGATCTGCCGCCGCCGCGGCTCGACACCGACCTGAACGAAGCGGCGCGCGTGTCGACCCGCTTCAACCTGGACACGCGCGTGCCGCTGCTGGTTTTCTGCCCCGGCGCCGAGTACGGCCCCGCGAAGCGCTGGCCGCCCGAGCACTTCGCAGCGCTCGCGCAGATGGTCGGCCAGTCGTTCCCGTACACGAAGATCATTGCGCTCGGCTCGCCAAAAGACGCGCCCATCGCCCAGGCGATCGCCGACCGCGCGCCGAACGTGCGCAATCTGTGCGGCCAGACAGCGCTCGGCGAAGCTTGCGCGCTGATCTCGCGGGCCAGCGCCGTCGTCACCAACGACTCCGGGCTGATGCACGTCGCGGCCGCGCTGCGCCGGCCGCTCGTCGCCGTGTACGGATCGACCGATCCGCGCCACACGCCGCCCTTGTCGGACCTCGCAAAGGTACAATGGCTGCATCTCGAGTGCAGTCCGTGCTTCCAGCGCGAATGTCCGCTGGGTCATCTGAACTGCCTGCGGCAACTGAGCGCCGAACAGGTATTCGATGATCTGCGTGGAATGTTGCTCGCGCAACGCTGAGTTCGCGGGCCGCTGCGCCGCCCGTTGCGCCGTCCTCCCGAGGCAGCGCGCCACGGGTGGATGCGATCTCCGTGCAGCCTCACGCGCAGCCACGCCGGGTTCGTGCGCCGCGTCATGCGCGCGTCTTGCGGCACGGGCATGCTGGCGGATGGCCCAGCGAAGGCTGGTTGAACAGCCTGCCGAAGGCCCCGCAGAAAGGCTTGCCGAAGGCTCGCGACAGGGCTCGAGAAAGGCCCCGTTGGATGGCACGTTGAATGGCCCTTGCATCCGGGCCGCAAGCCGGCCCGCTGAGTTTTGCCGCCGACGGCGCGCGAGACGCCGACCACTGACCCGCAACCGCGCGCCTTGCGCGCAAGAGACTGACGAGCCATGCCACGTTTTGCCCACATCTTCGAAGCCGCTGCGGACACGCTGAATGCCTGGTACCAGGCCATCGCGGAGGTCAATATCGACAGCTTGATGGGCCTGTGGATCGATGAGGAATTCGTCAGTTGCATCTGGGCCGACGGCTCGCATCTGCATGGCCTCGACGCGATCCGCGCCGGCCTCTCCGTGCAGCTCGAGGCGCAGCCCGTGTCGATCGAGCCGCTCGATATCCGTGTTTACGATAGCCTCGGCACCGTCGTCTACGCGATCGCCGAAGCGCACCGCCCCGCCGACCCGGCCGCCGTGCCGTCGATGGTGTTCACGACTTATGTGATGGTCCACGAACGCGGCGAGTGGAAGATCGCGCATATTCACGCGAGTGCGATGCCGAACGAAACCGCGACCCAGTTTGCTGCGAAAATGAGACATGGTCAGGGCGCGCTGCACTGAAGCGCCCCACGAGACCGGCTTGCCGGAGGCCACGCTTTCGCAAGGCTTCACTTGAATACCGGTGTTGGCATGAGCACGACCCACGACAATAAAGCTTCTTCCAGACCGGCCCTCGGCGCAGCGGCAGCGGCGGCGGCTGTAGAGGCTGCTGTGGAAACGTCGGTCGAAGCGACCGTCGACATGCTGTACCGCGCCCCGCTCTGGCTGCCCAACAGCCATATCCAGACGATCGTCCCCGCGCTGTTCGGCCGCCGCCCCGTGGTCGCCTACCGGCGCGAGCGCTGGAACACGCCAGACGGCGATTTCATCGATCTCGACTGGCTCGCACCCGATCCGCTCAGCGGCTATCGCGCGCCCGACGACGCTCCGCTTTTCGTGCTGTTTCATGGACTCGAAGGCAACTCCGACTCGCACTACGCGCGCTCGTTGATGGCGGCCGCACACGCGCGCGGATGGCACGGCGTCGTGCCGCACTTTCGCAGTTGCAGCGGCCCGATGAATCTGCTGCCGCGCTTCTACCATCTCGCGGACAGCAACGAAGTCGACTGGGTGCTGCGGCGTCTGCGCAAAAAGCACGCGGGACCGATCGTGGCGGCAGGCGTGTCGCTGGGCGGCAACGTGCTGTTGCGGTGGCTCGGCGAGCGGCGCGAGGACGCGGCGATCATTGCGGCGGCGGCGGCGATCTCCGCGCCGCTCGACGTCCACGCGGGCGGCCGCGCGCTGTCGCAAGGCTTCGGGATGATCTACACGCGCAGCTTCCTGAAGACGCTCAAACTGAAGGCACAGCAAAAGCTTGCTCAATATCCGGGCCTTTTCGCTCTCGACGACGTGCTCGCAAGCCGCACGATGTACGAATTCGACGATGTCGTGACGGCGCCGCTGCACGGCTTTCGCAACGCGGACGACTACTGGACCCGCTCGACCACGCGCCCGCTGCTGCCCGAAATCACGGTGCCGACGCTCGTGCTGAATGCGCGCAATGACCCTTTCCTGCCTTGCGCGGTGCTGCCGTCGCGCAGCGAGGTATCATCGGCGGTAGAACTCGATCAACCGGAGCATGGCGGACACGTCGGCTTCATGACGGGCCCCTTCCCCGGCCGAATCGACTGGCTGTCACGCCGGGTCTTCGGCTACCTCGATCCGTTCACGCGATATGGATGACATCGTCAAGCAGGCACTGGCCAAATGGCCGAACGTGCCGCATTGCACCGGCTGGCTGCTGCTCGACCGGCGCGGCAACTGGCGCATGCGCGACGAGGCGGCGCAGGCCGCGGGCGCGCTCGGCGAGCCGATCCGCCATACAGCGCTGCTCGGCTTCATCAACCGCAATTACGAAGCCGACGACGAGGGCCAATGGTTCTTTCAGAACGGCCCGCAGCGCGTGTATGTCGAGCTGGTCTACACGCCGTTCATTGTGCGGCTCGCCGCCGATCAGGCCACCCGCAAGCTCACGCTAACCGATCAGGCGGGTGAGGCGTTCGAGCCCGCCGCCGCCTGGCTCGACGACGAAGGCGGCATCCTTTTCACCGATGGCTCGACGCCCGCGCGCGTCGCGGTGCTGCACGATCATGATCTCGATCTGTTCTCCGAACACGCCGATCTTGCCGCCGACGGCCAAAGCGGCCAGTTCCGCTGGCGCGACGCCGTCGCGTTGAAGCTCGAGCCCGTGCGCAAGGCCGAGGTCGAGAAGCGTTTCGGATTCGTCGCCAGTCCCGCTGCGCGGGTCGAATCGTCCTCTTGAGCGAACGCGACGGCTAGCTGCTGTTCTTTTCGTCGTCGCGCTCTTCCTTGTAGCGCGCCTCGAACTCGTGCAGGCGCGCGTCGATGGTTGCCAGGTCGTAATAGCCGACCGACTTGATGTCGCGCGCCTCCTTCAATTGCCGGATCGCCGACGGCCACGCCCCTTCCAGCGCGAACTTTTCCGCGAGCGCGCGATGCTGCGTCAGCGCGTCACCCGTGCCGACGCTCGCCTGGGCGAGATAGCGCCACCAGATGGGCTGCTGCGGGTCGGCGCGCGTCTCCTGCAATGCCTGCGCTTGCGCGTCGCCGAAGCGGCGCGCGGTGAGCAGCGTTTGCAGACGCATCTCGATGGCCGCGTGCGACTGCGGCCAGCGCCTTTGCGCGAGCTCCGCGAGACGCACGGCCTCGTCGTTGCGTCCCGCGCGACGGGCGATATCGACCGCCAGCACGTCGAGGCTCGGTGAACTGCGCGGCGTATCGCCCCCGGCGCGCTCGTTCGCGTCGAACGCGGCGCGAGCATCGGCCAGCGACGACGACGCGTCGTCATACCGCTCGAGCAGGAGTTGCGCACAGGCGATGCCATACCAGTTGCCCGCGACGTTCAGCGCGGTGCGGTCTTCGATCTCGGAGCGCATGCGCGAGATGTCGTCGGCATATTCGCTTCGCGAGCGGTCCTGGAGCACGCGCGAGCGCGCGCGCACGAACGCGTATTCCGACGACTGGCGCGGCTGCCGGTACGGTGAGCGGCGCGCGCGGTCGGCCATGTCGGCGATCCGCTCGCCCGTCAGCGGGTGCGTGCGCGCGTAGGCGGGCACGCCGGCATCGCTCATCGACGCGCGATCGAGCCGCTCGAAGAACGACACCATCCCGTATGGGTCATAGCCCGCGCCCGCGAGCAATTGAAAGCCGACGCGATCCGCCTCGTGCTCGGCGGCGCGCGAGAAGCGCAACTGGTTGTCGACGGCGTAGGCCTGGCCGCCGACGGCAATCGCGCTGCCCAGATCGCCGCTGTGCGCGAGAACGCCCGCGAGCACGCCGAGCAGCATGCCCGCGAGCGCCGCATAGCCGCTGTGCTCGCCCGCCGTGATCATCCGGGCGATGTGCCGTTGCAGCACGTGGCCCATTTCGTGCCCGACCACGGAGGCCAGTTCGGATTCCGTCTGAGTCGCGACGATCAGCCCCGTGTTCACGCCGATAAAACCGCCGGGGAGCGAGAATGCGTTGATCTGCGCGTCGCGCATCGCGAACAGATCGAAGTCTGGACGATAGCCGCCGATGTATTGCGCGCTCGCGGCGGCGGCGAGCTTGCCGGCAATCGAGTTCAGGTAGTCGCGCACGAGCCAGTCATCGATATAGTCCGGATCGCTGCGGACTTCGCGCATCACGCGCTCACCGAGCTTGCGTTCGGCTTGCGGCGTCAGCGTGCCACCCGAGCCGTCGCCGAGGTCGGGCAGTTGTTGCATCGACATCGGTGCACGCAGGCTCGCGTTGCCGCCGGGGTTGCCGGAAAAGCGCGACTGCGCACCGCCATAGACGCCGAACACGCCTTGCGCAATCTCGGGCGGCACGGAAGTCCCGCTGTACGCGTCGAGCGGCCCCGTGACGAGCGGCAGTTCCGACGTGTTCGACGGCTGCGCGATGATCGCGGGCGGGACGGCGAGCGTCACGGACAACAGTGCAGCAATAAACCGTTTCAGACGCATTGCGGACGATGGGCGAAATCGAAAGCGGTGTAAGGTGCCGGGAGTAATCGGCTTTTTGCGATTGTACCGAGTGCCGCGGTTGCGCAGACTTGCGAAAAGTGCGTCGGCGGCGGCTTGCGCACAGGGGAGCGTTCGCGCGGGATGCGGGTTATCGTCAGCTATCGTCGATCCGCGCCCCTGCGCGAGGCTGCGCGTTGCGCTGCTATGATAGGCGCCCACTCAAGGAGCCAACCATGCCCGAACTCACACATTTCGACGCGGCCGGCCAGGCGCATATGGTGGACGTCGGCGGCAAGGAAGAGACGAAACGCATCGCGGTCGCGCGCGGCTCGATCCGCATGTTGCCCGCCACCTTCGCGCTGATCCGCGACGGTCAGGCGAAGAAAGGCGACGTGATCGGGGTCGCGCGCATCGCGGCGATCCAAGGTGCGAAGCGCACCGCCGATCTGATTCCACTGTGTCATCCGCTCGCGCTTACGCGTGTCGCGGTGGATTTTGAGCTCGACGAGATCGCGTCGGTCGTGCATTGCCGCGTGCAGGTCGAGACGCTCGGCAGAACGGGCGTGGAAATGGAAGCGCTGACGGCGGTGCAGGTGGGGCTGCTTACCGTCTATGACATGTGCAAGGCGGTGGATCGCGGGATGACCATCACCGATGTGAAGGTGATGGAAAAGCACGGCGGGAAATCGGGGGATTGGGTGGCGCAGGGTTAAGCCATGGCCTCGATTCGATGTCAGTCTCGACGCGTCTTCGGCAAGCTGACGCATGCCGGTCCGATCTGAACGCAGAGTCCGGATATGAAACAGGCGATTCCTCACAACCAGCCTGAAAAGCAGCCGGTGTGTACGAATCGCCTACCGTCATGCAAAACGGCAATGTCCGTTATTTGCTTGCTGCCGTCGTGGTCACCGTATCGAGGACACCAGTGTTGATAACCTTGTCCACGAAGTTCTCCATCGCGTTCGCGATGGCTTTTTGGCCCGCCTCTGCCAAGGCGTCTGCCCCCACTCCGCACGATCCATCCTGACTCGAATGCCCTTGTCCGCGGAACGTCGTCGTGATCAGTTCCTTGCCCGCCTTGTCGGATACCCGGGCGTGAATCGCAATGTCAACGTTCGCGTCGGCCGTCGGAACGAAGAAGCCAGGCGTAAAGCGAATACGTGGATCGAACTCAGACAGGTCGAACTTGAAGACCAGGCCATCACCCGCCACTGGCATCGCGCCACCGTTTCTGACGGCATGCGGGAAGGCTGCTTCAACCGTCTTCGATAGCGAGTTTTCCAACGTTTCGCCGATATACATGGGGTATCGGTGAGCCCCACATGCAAACCCGGGTTTCACTTCTTTTCCGGCGGTCGCAAGGTTGTCACTGAACACCATATATGCCTTCTCTTGCTTGACCCGCGTGCTCATCACTTCCGCAGCACCCGACTGCGATGAAACCTGCACGTTGTAGGCGCAGCCTGAAAACAGGCCAACGGTCGAAAGAACGGCTATAGCTTTGATCCACCTCATCGCATCCCCATGGCGTTGTCTTGTAATTGGCCGACGTGCTTTGACGCCGTCATTGGGGTATATCGGCAGAACTTGCCAAGTCTTTACGCTTTCCGTTTGCTCACAGGCAGCGGCCCGGCGTGAAAGCACGACAGTGTGCAAGGCGGTCGATTCCGGATGACCATCACCGATGTTCGGGTGCTCGAAAAGCACAGCGGTAAGTCGGAGGATTGGGTGGCGCAGCGAGGGTCCCGATGCGCGCGCCCAGCGCGCCACTGCGGAACTGTCGCCTCACTCGTGACCGACGTGGCGGCGCATCCAACGCGCCGCTCGCGCCATCAGCAAGTACGAACGGGGTCCTCAGCTCTCATCGCTGTCGTCATCATCCTCATCATCTTTGTTGATATCTTTAGGCGGCGTTCCATACCTTTTCACCAGTTCCGTCTTGAACGCGCCGAGCGTTTTCTGCTGATCGCACAAGCCGTACAGATACGCAAGCTGCGACGGCCAGTCGTGCAGTTCTTCCGCGAAGATCTTCAAACGGTCGACGGTATCGAATGCGCCGTCCGTGTCGCCACTCAATGCCTGCAGCACTGCGTAACGACGTAGCACCGTTTCGCCCGGCAGCAGCGCGATCGCCTGGCGGTGCATCGCGAGCTTGTGCGGCAGATCCTGCGCGTTCATTGGCAATAGCGTCGCCATGCCGTATTCGCCCCACGCGCCGAACAGGAACGAGGGATCCCCGCGATACTGATCGAACGGGCGCGAACCGTAGTACAGCACCTCGGCGCGCGCGTAGTCGCGATAGACGGGGTACAACGCAGCCAGGCCTGCGAACACGATCACAACGAATGCGCCTAACGACACGCCGCCCGAAACGATACGCAGCGGCTTCGTGTCGAGCAGGCCGAAGACGAACATCGCCGGCAACAGGAAGAACATGTACTGCTGTGGATATTCGACGAGCGCATGCATCACGAGCACGCCGATCAGCGCGAGACCGAACACGCGCCCAGCCGTATGCGGCGCACGCACGACACGCACGAACCATGCGCCCAGCCCGAGCAGCACGATGCCTAGTCCGATCAACCCCGTTTTCGCAAGCAGATCGATGAAAATATCGTGCGAGTTGTTTGCAATCTCCACGGCGCCCAGCGCTTTTGCGAGATCGAACTGATAACGCGGAAACTCGCCCCAACCGACGCCCAGCAACGGGTGCGCATGGAACATGACCAAGCCGTATTTCCATAGCGCGATGCGCGGCGCGATCTGGCTCGCGTCCTTCATGCGTTCCGCGGCAGACTGAGCGAGACCGAGGTTGTAGTGCACATTGGCCCAACGGATGCCCGCATTCACGGCAAAAAACATCACGGCCAGCACGACAGGAATCAGCCACCCGCGGCGGCTGCCGCGGCGCGGCGGATTGCGCCGCTGCTCGGCGAACGCCATCCAGAAACCCGCGACGACGATCACGCCCATCTGTAGCCACGGCCCGCGCGACACGGTCAACGCGAGCCCGGCCGAGAAAATAGCCGAAACGAGCAGCCAGATGAACACGTTGATGCGCCGCGTCTGCACGAGATACATCGCGCCGGCCGTCGCAAAGGCGATGTACGTCGCCAGGTGATTGGCCTGTGCCATATTGCCGAACGGCCGGCGGTCGACTGTCACGTTGTACGCAACGACGAACGGCGTCACCTTCACCTCGAGGTGGAACAATTGGATCGCCTGACAGAACACCGCGAAGAGCCCGCCGACGATCAGTGCGAACGCCGCAACCGTCAGCACCTCCTCCGACAGATTCGCGCGGCTGAAACCAAAGCCCGCATGAACCGCCATGAACGCAGCGAGCAGAAAACCCGCGCCGAGCCAGTTCATCGACGGCTGCGCGACGGGCAGCACGATCGACTGCGCGATCAGGACAAGTCCGAACGCGAGCGGCACCAGCGCGACAACGGGCGATGCGAAGGCGACGCGGGGCCGTGCCGTCGAAACCAGAAACGCAACGCCCGCCCCCAGCAGCAGATAGAGCGACAGCGCCGTGAACTCGGCATAGAAGGTCGGAATCGGGTACGTGTGATTGACGACTGCATATGGCAGGATCAACGCACAAACCAATATGAACAGCGAAAGATAGCGTGCAAAGGGGTTGGGCATGAGTAACCGGGGACGTCAGGTAGGGTAGCCCCCCTTCCTTGCGGAAGAGGGGCCCCCTAAGAACCGTACGTGCGAGTTTCCCCGCATACGGCTCAAGCCTACATATTTCTTATACGAAGCCCCGTTAGTGCTGCAACGGGGCCGGCTTAGCTACGACAAGTTTACCAACGTGCACTTGCCGGTGGCAGTCCGGGTGAAGCAATACCCTGTTCGATAGAGCGTCTGAACCGCCATACATCCGATACTCCAGATGATGGTCGTGCCAGCCCGTCTCGTCCGTCAGGGCACAGCCACAGTGTGCACACCGCCCGCTCTGTGACATGTACAGCGAAGCCCATTGCTTTCGATAGCGCATCGAATCCCACATACGCTCCTGCCGCAGATGCTCGCCGTATTGCTCCCACACGAGATCAAAGGGATTGAATTCCCCCTTGACCTTCTTGTGGCGCCTGATTTCCGTACCGCTGATTTGGTACAACTCAAGCAGACCCTTACTACCGTCCTCGCGAATGACAGGAGCAGCGAACACCCAATGCCGATTACCAACGGAGTGAAAGTACTTCCGCCTCACCCAGTCGGCATTCTTGTTCGGATGCCGCCGCTTGGACCACCGCCAGAGCCGCTGAAACACCAAAGACTCCATGCGGCTGTACGCCTGCTTGGCCACTACAGGGCAGTGATACTGCGCCCAGCCCCGTAGTATCGGATTGAGCAGGCGAATTAACTCCTCCTGCTTGACCGCCTTATGACCGCTGATCGTATCCGCCACCTTGCGATAGAACGTCTGCACGTTCTTCTTGCTTGGCTTGATGAGTAGCGTTCCCGAGTACTTCCGGAAGTTCCACCCAAGGAAATCAAAGCCTTCGTCAATATGAACGATCCGGGTCTTCTCCTCCGATAGTTGCAATCCCCGCACTTCGAGGAAGGCTTCTACCCAAGGCCTGACTTCGCGTTCCAGCATCTCTTTCGAGTCGCCGGTAATGACGAAGTCGTCCGCGTATCGCACCACATTCACTTTCAGCTTCTTCGCCTTCCCGATTCCAAATTTCGCAGTGAGCTGCGCAATCAGTTCACGTTCCAGCCCGTTCAACGTCACGTTTGCCAGCGTCGGGGAAATGATGCCTCCCTGCGGCGTACCGGCCATCGTCGCCTGCAACTGCCCTTTGTAAATCAGGCCAGCTTTCAACCATTTGCGGAGGATCACCCTGTCCATCGGGACATTGCTTTCCAACCACTTGTGGTTGATTTGGTCAAAGCATCCTTTGATGTCCGCTTCAAGTACCCATCGCGCTGATCTGCGACGGGCCATGACAACGAAAATCTGAGACATGGCATCAGCCGTCGAACGGTTAAGCCTGAACCCATAAGAGTTCGGGTCACTCGTCGACTCTGCTACCGGCTCCAAGGCCAGCAGATACAGGGCTTGCATCGCCCTATCACGCATGGTCGGAATGCCCAGAGGGCGCTCCTTCCCATTGGCCTTGGGGATAAAGACCCTCCGTAATGGCAGAGCCTTATATCCGTGCCGCTTCAACCTGCCGACGGCTTCCCATCGGCTCTCAGGCGAATCCCATAGCTCGCGATCGACTCCAGCCGTTCGCGCACCCTGGTTCTGCGTAACACGTCGCACCGCATACAGCTTTGCGGACAACGTGCGGGTCAGCATCCGTTGCAGGGCTTTCACCCTGCGCCAGTCGCCTTCCCGCGTCGCCTTCGCAATTCGAATCTGCATCCCTCGCACGTTCTGTTCAACCCGACGCCAATCTACGGCGTGCCAGTTGTCAGGCGCGTGGGAAAGCGCAGATCCGGTCTTTCGACCAGATACTTTCATGCTGCTCTCCTACCTTGGATTAGATCCCCGGCAGAAGGCGCATCTTCCCCAGCGGGGAAGACACACCCCGCTGGGGAACAACAGAAACCTCAATATGAGCGCATGCACTCATATCTCGGACAAAGACCACAGTACGGGCGCATGCGCCCGCATCTAACCAAGTTACAGAGGGTAGTCAGCCGTCTTGCGACGGTAGACCAGACGGAAGTCTGCCCGCTTTCGCGTGGAGTGATGTTCCAACCCCTATCCGGACCATTACAGCCCGACCTTCGCTTTTTCCGTCCTCCCATACCTGCACAATCAACAGCGTCCCTTGCGGTTCGCCTGCCAGCCTGACCGCGCTGGCAACCATACAGGCTTACCACGTTCCCGGCATGTCACACGACTGACGTAGGTTCTGCCTCTTCCCCGGTGGCTGAGTGACGACGTAATCCGACGGTTGAGCGGATTAACCAGCCACGTACCTTTTGGTTAGAGCCCAATGTTCAAGCAGCTTTGGCTCCTCAGTGCTTACGAGGTTTATCAGCAGTTCACTTACGTTAACCTTATCAGCCAGCCTAGCTCCTCAACCCCCTTGCTGCTGGGAGTCTCCAGACCGTCCCTCACGGAACCAATCTGCCCGAAACGTCCGGGGGCTACATTGTCAGAAGAGCTTCACACCCCACCGTTGCCAGTGACGCATGTCTTCCTAGGCTACTGCTGGTCGTACAGCAGGTTCACTTCCTCGCCCAGACATCAGGCGAGGCAAAACAATGACACACCGAGCTTTCGCTCGTATCGTCTAGCGACCCCGTTGCCTACTGGCGCAGGAATTGCACACATCACCCCGCCCTGTCGGCTGGAATGAAGCCGCTGACTGGGCGGGACCTGACGGTAATCAGGTCAATGCAATGCGGTATCCGGCCAACTGCTCCGGGTCCCGCTTTCACTAAAAAAGCGTGCTCACAAGGAGCACGTCTACTGCTTCAATTGCAGCCCACAAGGGGGCCGCCTGCGGAGGGCATGGTGACTCGGCCAAGACCGTTTCAATAACCCTCTAGTCGATGCCCCGTAACGTAGGGCATACGGACACGAGCGTGCGTGTCGCACCAACCGGCGCACTATACAAAAAAATCCTTACACTGTGCGCCGACGGGACTGAAATAACCCGAAATGAAGCCGTGGCACGGAAGCTTTTGCCACGGCATTGCCACATGTTCAATTCATGCCCGACTCTTGCCACGCATCATCCGCGTTCGATCAGCTGCGGCATTCAGGCGGAGCAAGATTGGACGGCAGCGTCGGCGCATCGACGGGCAAGGGCCCGGCGCCCGGCGCCGGCAGCGCCGACGCGGCCTTCCCGCCCGCGAAGCATTCCCACGTGATGGTCCCCTTCTGCACCGAGCCCTTCGCAAGCGCGATGCGCGCTGTCGGCATATCGGCGTTGTCGGGTGCGGACGGTACGAACACGAGCGTATTCGTGCCGTCGTCGGCCACGCGCGCCGTGAACGCGACAGTGATCTGGCCGGTGTCGTCGTCGATGTGAATCGACTTCACGTTGCGCGTGGCGGGCGGCGACGCATAACCGCTGCCGAACGCGTTACCGCTACCGGCGTTTTCGCCAACCGTCAATTGCGCGGCGGCCGCAAGCGACATGCCCTCGCCGACCCGGCTGCGCGCAAGATAGTCCTGATAGGCGGGAATGGCATACGCGGCGATAACGCCGACGATCGCCAGCACGATCATCAACTCGATCAGCGTAAAGCCCCAGAAACGCCCCAGACGGGCAAGCGCGGCGGACCATCGACGCTTGGGACGGAAGGTACGCGTGCAGATACCTTGCGCGGACATCGAAACAACAGCAACAGTAGCGATCATCAGCAGACTCCTCGAAAACGAAAGCGCCTGCCCCGGGAATCAGGACAGGCGCTTCGATCGTAACGAGCTGCGAATTGCGCCGGCAGTCGGCCGAATGGCTAATGGCGCGTGCAGGAATACACCCGTAAAGTGAACGACGTCAATGCGCCCGGGGCGGCGTGTTGCCTGCCATTCGGTTCGCATTGCGTCGCTTCATCGCGTAACCCAGGATCACGACGAAAAGCGCGCAACCGATGCTCATCCCGTACTCGGCGACAGGCGTATTGAGAATCGGCCAACGGTCGCCCGCAGGGTCGTTGACGATGAGGCCGCCGGCAATCCAGCCAAGCAGCGCGCCGCCGAACGTGACGACGATCGGGTAACGATCCAGCAGCTTGAGGACGAGCTGACTGCCCCACACGATCAACGGAATGCTCACGATCAGCCCGAACACGACGAGCGCAATGCGGTGATGCGGCTCCGCGGCTTCGGCCGCGCCCGCGATCGCGATCACGTTGTCGAGGCTCATCACGGCGTCGGCGACGACGATCGTCTTGATTGCCGCCATCAGCTTGTCGGCGGGCTTGACGTTCGCGTGTGCGTCAGGCGCGGGCGCCAGCAGGCGCACGCCGATCCACAGCAGCAGCAGGCCGCCCGCGAACTTGAGCAGCGGCACGTCGAGCAGCGCGACGGCGAACGCGATCAGCGCCACGCGCAGGACGATCGCGCCCAGCGTACCCCACAGCACGCCCTTCGTGCGCTGCTCGGGAGGCAGATTGCGGCACGCGAGCGCGATCACGACAGCGTTGTCGCCACCCAGCAGGATGTCGATGACGATGATCTGGAAGACGGCACCCCAATGGAGCGTGGTCAGGAATTCGAGCATGGAAAGCAGGATAGAAGGTAGCGAAAGCGAACGGCAACAAAAAAGCGAGGCAGCAATCGCTCGCTCCCTCGCTTTGAATTGCGTCTTACGAAAGAATTTCGTAAGCGTATCAAAAAACGCCGGCAGAGGCCGGCGTTTCTTGTGCTTTCGCTACTCGTCTTACAGCACCGACTTCAGCAGGCGGGCCATTTCCGACGGGTTCTTCGTGACCTTGATACCGCAGGCGTCCATGATTTCCAGCTTCGCGTCGGCGGTATCCGCACCGCCCGAGATCAGCGCGCCAGCGTGGCCCATGCGCTTGCCCGGAGGCGCCGTGACGCCGGCGATGAAGCCGACCACGGGCTTCTTCATGTTTTCCTTGATCCAGTACGCAGCGTTCGCCTCGTCCGGGCCGCCGATTTCACCGATCATGATCACGGCATCCGTATCCGGATCGTCGTTGAACATCTTCATCACGTCGATGTGCTTCAGACCGTTGATCGGATCGCCGCCGATACCGACTGCCGATGACTGGCCAAGGCCCAGCGCCGTCAACTGGCCGACTGCTTCATACGTCAGCGTGCCCGAACGCGACACGACGCCGATGCGGCCCTTCTTGTGGATGTGGCCCGGCATGATGCCGATCTTCAGTTCGTCCGGCGTGATCGTGCCCGGGCAGTTCGGTCCGAGCAGCAGCGTCTTGCGGCCTTCGCGGCGCATGCGGTCCTTCACTTCGATCATGTCGCGAACGGGAATGCCTTCCGTGATGCAGATCGCGAGATCGAGATCGGCTTCGACGGCTTCCCAGATCGCAGCAGCAGCGCCTGCGGGCGGCACGTAGATGACCGAGACGGTCGCGCCCGTTTCTGCCTTCGCTTCCTTGACGCTCGCGTAGATCGGAATGCCTTCGAAGTCTTCGCCGGCCTTCTTCGGATTCACGCCCGCGACGAATGCTTCACGGCCGTTTGCGTATTCGCGGCATGCGCGCGTGTGGAACTGACCGGTCTTGCCGGTGATGCCCTGCGTGATGACCTTGGTGTCTTTGTTGATCAGAATCGACATGTATTGACCTCTGTTCGTTTGGTGGCGTGCTCATTGGCGTTTCGCGCGGCAAATAGCTCCTTGCCCGCGTCGCTCGCACGCCGCCATTCGTAATCCGGTGATAAGCGCCGGGGCGATCAGGCCTTGCCTGCGGCAGCCGCGACGACCTTCTGCGCAGCTTCTTCCATGCTGTCTGCCGAAATGATCGGCAGGCCGGAGTCGGCGAGCATCTTCTTGCCGAGGTCTTCGTTCGTGCCCTTCATGCGCACGACGAGCGGCACTTGCAGATCGACCGCCTTCGAAGCCGCGATCACGCCTTCCGCGATCACGTCGCAACGCATGATGCCGCCGAAGATGTTGACGAGAATCGCCGTCAGGTTCGGGTTCTTCAGCATCAGCTTGAATGCTTCCGTGACCTTCTCGGTCGTCGCACCGCCGCCGACGTCGAGGAAGTTTGCCGGCTCGCCGCCGAACAGCTTGATCGTGTCCATCGTCGCCATTGCCAGACCGGCGCCGTTCACCAGACAGCCGATGTTGCCGTCGAGCGAGATGTACGCGAGGTCGAACTTCGATGCTTCGACTTCAGCCGGATCTTCTTCGTCCAGGTCACGATAAGCGACGATTTCCGGATGACGGAACAGTGCGTTCGAATCGAAGTTGAACTTGGCGTCCAGCGCGATCACCTTGCCTTCGCCCGTCAGGATCAGCGGGTTGATTTCGGCCAGCGATGCGTCCGTTTCCCAGAAAGCCTTGTACAGGCCTTGCAGGATCGCGCGCGCTTGCGGGATCGATGCGTCGGGCACGCCGATCTTCTTCGCGAGATCGTCGGCTTCGGAATCCTGCAGACCCTTGGACGGATCGACTGCGACCTTGTGGATCGCTTCCGGATTCTTCTCAGCGACTTCTTCGATGTCCATGCCGCCTTCGCTCGAGGCCATTACGACGACCTTTTGCGACACGCGATCGATCACGAGGCCGACATACAGTTCCTTCTTGATGTCAGCGCCTTCTTCGATCAGCAGACGGTTCACCTTCTGGCCTTCCGGGCCGGTCTGGTGCGTGACGAGCTGCATGCCGAGAATCTGGTTCGCGTACTCGCGCACCTGATCCAGCGACTTCGCGACCTTCACGCCGCCGCCCTTGCCACGGCCACCCGCGTGGATCTGCGCCTTGACGACCCACACCGGGCCGCCCAGCTCTTCAGCCGCCTTGACGGCATCTTCCACCGAGAAGACCGGCTTGCCGCGCGGTACCGCGACTCCGAATTTCCGCAGGATTTCCTTACCCTGGTACTCGTGAATCTTCATGCGTGATTCCCTTCAGTCTGAGAGTTGGATTGAACTTCGCTTCCGGCTGGACCGCTTACTCGGGACGCGCCGTATTCACGGCCTGTCCGTTGGGTGCGGCATCCGCGCGATCCGCTGAACGCGGCGCGTGGCCGTACCAGCGCGGATAAAACTGTCGCACCGCCTCGCCATCGAACCGCAGCGCATGGCAACGGCCCAGCTGGAATGGCGGTTTGTCGTTTGATTGCTCGCTTGCGTGTTGGCTTGCTTGCTCGCTCGAAGCGTTGTCTTGGGCGTCTTGTCCGTTGCCGCCTTCGGTGTCCTGCGCGCCGTCCGCTGTCCCATTGATCGAACCCGCGCGCTCCTCGCCTCCCGGCCTGCCTTTTTCCGTGTTCCACACGTCGCCCGCGAACGCCTGGATGGCGGCAGTCGGCAGAATCGCACACAACTCGGTGAGATGCGTGCAGCCCGCCGTGCCGGCCAGCAAACGGGCGGCATCGCGACGGAAATTGCGGAACAGATTGAGCCCGATAAGGGCACGGTAGGCGGGATTGGAGGCTTCACACAGACCGGGATACGGCACCCAGTCGGACGACGCTTCAGCGTCGACGACATTGAGCTTGCGATCGATCGTGATGCGGAGCCAGAGTTCATGGATCGGCAGGCCGTTCGGCCGGACACCCGACGCAAGTGTCACATCACGTGGCTTTTCGTCGGTGAGGCACGCCTCGATATCCCACAAGCCATCTTCGCGCTCGTATGCGTCCGCTTGGATTGCGCGGCGGTGGCGCAACTGTCGGGACACTGGCGGAGAGAGCGGCATGCGAGAACAAAGGCCGGATTGAAGAACCGTTGAATTTTAGCATACCGGGTATTTGAGACAGGCCGAAGCCGGCTGTGGCTTGATCCGGCGGGCTGGGACGGCCCGGACCAAGCTTTCTCGCGGGGGCGGTTCGCGCGGCGCGCGAGTCTCGACAAGACTGAACTCCGCGTCCTATTCCGACGGCCAATCCTCGTCGATACCTCTGAGAATCTTCCCGATGATTGCCTGCGAAAAACCACGCGTGGCAAGGAAGCGCGCCTGCTTCGCGCGCTCATTAGGCGTCTCGGGCAATTGCCCGAACTTCTTGCGCCACACAGCTTGAGCGCGCGCCAGTTCCGTCTCGCGCAATTGCGCGCTGACTTCTTCGACCAACGCCTGCCCGACGGAATGACGCTTGAGTTCGCTGACGATGCGGCCCGCGCCCATGCGCGGCGCGCGCCGGTGGATCAGGCTTTCCGCGAAGCGGGAATCGGACAACCAGCCTTCCCTTTCGAGCGAGTCCAGCAACGCTTCGATTGAATCGCCCTCTTCCACATACGGTGCGAGCTTGCGTGACAACTCCGCGCGGCTGTACTCGCGACGCGAGAGGTAGCCGAGCGCGCGGCCCTTCAGCGAACGCGCGGGACGTTGCGATGCACGGCTTGTATTGTCTGTAGGTTGGCCTTCGCCTGGCGCGCGACGCGATCGTGTATAGGTTGCTTCGCTGCTATCTGCATTTGAGCGGTCACGCGAAGACGGGCCGCGTGCGGCGGCACGATCATGGGCATCGAACGATTCGAACGGGTCGAGGTCGTCTGATGACGAGCCGTGGGAGAAGGACGAAACCGCAGAACGCGGCCGTGCTTCGGATGATGTGTCAAATGACGCTTGAGATGAACGTGACGACGATTCGAGTAAATCGCCGTCACAGGTGCGAGGGCCACCGGCGTCGCGACCTGCGTCCGTGGTCGGGGAGACAGGGTGGCCCTTGCGTATCACGTGACGATTACTCCTCTTCGCCCACTTCCTCGTCCGCGCTCACCGCGGTGCCCGCCGGCATCGCATTCACACCGAGCGATTCGCGGATGCGGTTTTCGATCTCGAGCGCGATCTCGGGATTCTCGCGCAGGAATTCACGCGCATTGTCCTTGCCCTGCCCGATACGTTCGCCGTTGTAGCTGTACCAGGCGCCCGCCTTGTCGACGATCTTAGCCTGCACGCCGAGATCGATGACTTCGCCCTGACGCGAGATGCCTTCGCCATACAGAATGTCGAAGATGGCTTCGCGGAACGGCGGCGATACCTTGTTCTTCACGACCTTCACGCGCGTTTCATTGCCGATCACTTCGTCGTTCTTCTTGATCGAACCGATACGGCGAATGTCCAGACGCACCGACGCATAGAACTTCAGCGCGTTACCGCCCGTGGTGGTTTCCGGGTTGCCGAACATCACGCCAATCTTCATGCGAATCTGGTTGATGAAGATGACGAGACAGTTTGTGCGCTTGATTGTGCCCGTCAGCTTTCGCAGTGCCTGCGACATCAGACGCGCTTGCAGGCCCGGCAGCGAGTCGCCCATTTCGCCTTCGATTTCGGCCTTCGGCACGAGCGCCGCGACCGAGTCGATCACGATCATGTCGATCGAACCCGAACGCACCAGCGCGTCTGCGATTTCGAGCGCCTGTTCGCCTGTATCCGGCTGTGAAACCAGCAGGTCGCTGACGTTCACGCCGAGCTTTTGCGCATACTGGATGTCGAGCGCGTGTTCCGCGTCGATGAACGCTGCCGTGCCGCCGAGCTTCTGCATTTCGGCGACGACCTGCAGCGTCAGCGTGGTCTTACCCGACGATTCCGGCCCGTAGATTTCCACCACACGGCCACGCGGCAGACCACCGACGCCCAGCGCGATGTCGAGGCCCAGCGATCCCGTCGAGACCACCTGGATATCTTCGACTGCCTCACCCTGGCCGAGCCGCATGACCGACCCTTTGCCGAACTGCTTTTCGATCTGCGCAAGCGCGGCAGCAAGTGCCTTGCTCTTTTCCGCAGTCAGTCCAGCCGAGCCTTTCTTGCTTTCTTCCATGAATCGTCCTTTGCTATGATGAACGGCGTCTGAGGCAGGTGTGCCGGCCATTCAGACCACGTTTTGAACGTGGTTCCAGCCGCCAGCACGCTAAACGCAGACACTGTATAAAAAAACAGTAGTTTTGGCAAGCCCGAATCACACATGTGGACGTCCACGTGTGCAATCGGACAATACCCGCTACCAACAAAATTTTTCGGAGACGCTGTGCGCCGGAGCGCCCCGGTGCCGGCCGGGCAGGGCGCATCATGCGAATTCTCATTGCCGAAGACGACAGCATACTCGCGGACGGTCTCGTTCGATCACTCCGCCAATCGGCATACGCCGTTGACCATGTGAAGACGGGGGCGGAAGCAGATACCGCGCTGTCGATGCAGACTTTCGACCTCTTGATCCTTGATCTCGGCCTGCCAAAAATGTCCGGCCTCGAAGTGCTGCGGCGGCTGCGCGCGCGCAATTCGAATCTGCCCGTGCTGATTCTGACGGCGGCCGACAGCGTCGATGAACGCGTCAAGGGGCTCGACCTCGGCGCCGACGACTATATGGCCAAGCCCTTCGCGCTCAATGAACTCGAAGCGCGCGTGCGCGCGTTGACGCGGCGCGGCGCGGGCGGCGGCCCGACTGTCGTCAAGCATGGATCGCTGTCGTTCGATCAGGTTGGTCGAATTGCCTACGCCAATGAGCAGGTTATCGATCTGTCGGCGCGTGAGCTAGGATTGCTCGAAGTCCTGTTGCAACGGATCGGGCGGCTGGTTTCGAAGGAACAGCTCGTCGATCACCTGTGCGAATGGGGCGAGGAAGTCAGCAACAACGCGATCGAGGTCTACGTGCACCGGCTGCGCAAGAAGATCGAACCGAGCGGCGTGCGCATCATCACGGTACGCGGGCTGGGTTACTGTCTCGAGAAGGCCGCTGCAACACCGTCGGCGCAGCAGACTCAACCGGCAAACGAGCAGACGCCCACGCCCGGACCGTCCGAGCCATCCGCGTCCACGACGATGCCCGCAAGCCACTACTTCAAGTAAAGGCGCTTCATGTCCGTCCGCGCACCACGCGCCACGGCGCACGCGGCGGATATCGACGAAGTCCGCGACGCGCGCTATGCGAACCCGTTCGCACCGCCCGACGAACCCGAGGCGGCGGCGGAGGCGCGTCCACGCTCGCTGTTCGGCGAAATCCTCGACTGGATGCTCGCGCCGTTGCTGCTGTTGTGGCCGATGAGCCTTGCCGTCACGTATCTGGTCGCAAAGTCGATTGCGAACGGACCGTTCGATCGGGCGCTGGAAACCGACGCCTACGTGCTCGCGCGGCAGATTCACCCCGTCAACGGCGTCGCCGAACTGACGCTGCCCGAGTCGACGCGCGATTTCCTGCGCGCCGACAATGTCGACAGCGTGTTCTATCAGGTGCTCGGCACGCGCGGCGAACTGGTCGCGGGCGATCGCGACATGCCGCTGCCACGCGAAGAGGACCGGCCGCAGCCAGGCATCGTCGAGTTTCGCGACGACATGGTGCGCGGCAACGACATCCGCGTTGCGTACACGACCGTCGAGTTTCCGCAGACGTCAGGCGCGCAGCCCGTGCTGGTGCAGGTGGCCGAGACGCTCGACAAACGCAGCGCGCTCGCCAACGACATTATCAAAGGCGTGATCCTGCCGCAGTTCGTGATCCTGCCGCTCGCGATCCTGCTCGTGTGGTTCGGGCTGTCGCGCGGTCTCGCGCCGCTGCACGCGCTGCAGGCGCATATCCGCGCGCGGCGCCCCGATGACCTGTCGCCGCTCGAGGCTCGCCGCGCGCCGCCGGAAATCGAACCGCTCGTCACGTCGTTCAACGATCTGCTGACACGCCTCGAACAGAACATGGAATTGCAAAAGCGCTTTATCGCCGACGCCGCGCATCAAATGAAGACGCCGCTCGCGGGCTTGCGCACACAGGCTGAACTGGCGCTGCGGCAGGATGCGTCCGTGGAAGTCCATCGCTCGCTCGAACAGATCGCGACGAGTTCCGAGCACGCGGCGCGGCTCGTCACGCAACTGCTCGCACTGGCGCGCGCGGAGAACCGCATGTCCGGGCAGATCTTCACGCCCGTCGAAATCGGCGGTCTCGCCCGTAGCGCCGTACGCGACTGGGTCCAGGCCGCGCTCGCGAAACAGATGGATCTCGGCTACGAAGGCCCGCAAGCGCCGCAGGAAGCGATCGAAGTCGAAGGCAATCCCGTGATGTTGCGCGAGATGCTGTCGAACCTGATCGACAACGCGATCCGCTACACGCCCGCTGGCGGACGCATCACTGTGCGTGTACGGCGCGACGATGCTGCCCGGATGGCGCATCTCGAGGTGGAAGACACGGGAATGGGCATTCCGGCTGCCGAGCGCGAACGAGTCGTCGAGCGCTTCTATCGGATTCTCGGGCGCGAGGAAGACGGCAGCGGACTGGGCCTCGCGATCGTCCGGGAAATCGCGACGATGCACGGCGGCACGCTCACCATCGAAGACAATGTGTATCAGACGTCGCCGCGCCTCGCCGGGACGCTCGTTCGTGTCAGCTTACGGATGATGGATCGTGCACGGGACTTACCCTAGTCCGTCAGGCTTGCCCGTTTCGATCAGCAACCCAGTTAGACCATTTAGACTCAACTTAGAGACAATTAGCTGAACGTTCATTGGCGTTAACAGACGTTAGGCCCTTCAGAAGGATGCAGAAAGGACGCGTTGCGAGTCAGAACGCCGTAAGTTTCCGCTCCAATAATCGCTACACGGCAAGGCCTGACCAGGCTAACCGCGACTGATATCAATATTGGAGACGACATATGGCTACCGTAAGCGGGCAAGTCTCGCACGCGCCGATGACGAAAGAAGAGAAACGGGTGATCTTCGCGTCGTCGCTAGGCACGGTTTTCGAGTGGTACGACTTTTACCTGGCCGGCTCGCTCGCGGCCTTTATCAGCAAGAGCTTTTTCTCAGGCGTCAATCCGACGGCCGCTTTCATCTTCACGCTCCTCGGCTTCGCTGCCGGTTTCGCGGTGCGTCCGTTCGGCGCGCTGGTGTTCGGACGGCTCGGCGACATGGTCGGCCGCAAATACACGTTCCTGATCACGATCGTCATCATGGGTCTGTCGACCTGCGTCGTCGGCTTTCTGCCCGGTTACGCGGCGATCGGCTTTGCATCGCCAGTGATCTTCATCGCGATGCGTCTGCTGCAGGGCCTCGCCCTCGGCGGCGAGTACGGCGGCGCCGCGACCTACGTGGCGGAGCACGCACCCGCCAACCGTCGCGGCTTCTACACGGCATGGATCCAGACGACGGCGACGCTCGGCCTGTTCCTGTCGCTGCTCGTGATTCTCGGCGTGCGCACGGCGATGGGCGAAGACGCGTTCGGCACCTGGGGCTGGCGCATTCCGTTCATTGCTTCGCTGGTTCTGCTCGGCATTTCAGTGTGGATCCGCCTGCAACTGCACGAGTCGCCCGCGTTCGAGCGGATCAAGGCGGAAGGAAAGACGTCGAAAGCGCCGCTGTCGGAAGCCTTCGGCCAGTGGAAGAATCTGAAGATCGTCATCCTTGCTCTGATCGGCGTAACGGCCGGTCAAGCGGTTGTCTGGTACACGGGCCAGTTCTACGCGCTCTTTTTCCTGACGCAAACGCTGAAAGTCGACGGCGCAAGCGCGAACATTCTGATCGCGATCGCACTGCTGATCGGCACGCCGTTCTTCCTGTTCTTCGGTTCGCTGTCCGACCGCATCGGCCGCAAGCCGATCATCTTGTTGGGCTGCCTGATCGCGGCGCTCACGTACTTTCCGCTGTTCAAGGCGCTGACGCATTACGCAAACCCAGCGCTCGAAGCCGCGACGCAGAAGGCGCCTATCGTCGTGATCGCGAATCCGGACGACTGCTCGTTCCAGTTCAACCCGGTCGGCACGGCCAAGTTCACGAGCTCGTGCGATATCGCGAAGAGCGCGCTGTCGAAAGCCGGCCTGAACTATGACAACGTTGCGGCGCCTGCTGGCACGATGGCGCAGATCAAGGTCGGCGACACGACCATCGACACCTATGACGGCAAGGCCGCCGACGCCAAGGAAGCAGGCAAGACATTCGACAAGACCCTCGGCACGGCGCTGAAAACGGCCGGCTATCCGCCGAAGGCCGATCCGGCGCAGATCAACTGGCCAATGACGGTCGTGATCCTGACGATCCTCGTGATCTACGTGACGATGGTCTACGGGCCGATTGCCGCGATGCTGGTCGAGATGTTCCCGACGCGCATCCGCTACACGTCGATGTCGCTGCCATATCACATCGGCAATGGCTGGTTCGGCGGCTTCCTGCCGGCGACGGCATTCGCAATCGTCGCGGCAAAGGGCAACATCTACTCGGGACTGTGGTATCCGATCATCATCGCGCTCGGAACGTTTGTGATCGGCATGCTTTTCGTGCAGGAGACGAAGGACTCCAACATCTACGCACAAGACTGAACATCGCTTGGCTGACGGGGAGTTCAAAAAAGTTGCTGCGTGGGGGTTGACAGCCCCCTCCGGCATCTTCATAATTTCGCTTCTTTCGGCGAATTAGCTCAGTCGGTTAGAGCGACGGAATCATAATCCGCAGGTCCGGGGTTCGAGTCCCTGATTCGCCACCAAATGCAAAAAGCCGCTGCTTCTCACGAAGCAGCGGCTTTTTCATTTCCCGCGACGGGCCGTCCGTGGTGAGCCGCTTCACGAGTCGAAGACCGCGCAACCAACACCCTCATGCCCTCACGCGCGCCTCTCACCGCTCCACGATCTTCGTCAGATTCGCCCGCACCTTCTGCAGCAACGTGATCAGTTGCTTCGTCTCCTCTTCACTCAATCCGCTCAGGCCTTCGGCGGCGATCTGATCGCCAACCTTCTTCGCGTCGTCGAGCGACCGTTCGGCCTTTTCAGTCAGTCGGATCTGATTCTCGCGCCGGTCGCGCGGATTGTTCACCCGCTCGATCCACCCACCTTCCTCCATCCGGTCCAGCAGGCGTCCAGCCGAAATCGGCGCGACTTCCAGCAAATCGGCAAGCCGCGCCTGGTTGATGTCGCCGTAGTACGACAGGTACGCCAGCGCGCGGCACTGCGCGCGCGTGAGATCGACCGACAGCCGCGCAAGGTCGTCGAACCGCTTGCCGACCAGCCGGCCGACATCGGAAACAAGAAAGCCGAAGCGCTCGTCAAATTGGGTTTTCATCGCGCGATTATACGAAGAGGCGCCGCTGCATCCGCCCGAAACGCGCAGCGTACAACCACTCCTGGAAACTCAGCGTTTTCATCAAAAGAAACCGTCTATACAATGAGCATGCTTACTATTCCAGTTCCCGCTTCATGGCCTCTGATTTCCCGGCGGCAAAGCCCGCCGCCGAGCTGAACCGTCCGATGATCACGATCGCGATCATGCTCGCGACGCTGATGCAGACCCTCGACAGCACCATCGCCAACGTCGCGCTGCCGCACATGCAAGGCAGCCTGTCGGCGTCGCAGGATGAAATCACGTGGGTGCTCACGTCGTACATCGTGGCCGCCGCGATCGCGACGCCTCTCACCGGCTGGCTGTCCGACCGGCTGAGCGTCAAGCGCCTGCTGATGTTCGCGATCGGCGGCTTCACGGTCGCGTCGGCGCTGTGCGGGCTGTCCGAGACGCTGACGCAGATCGTCGCGTCGCGCCTCTTGCAAGGCATCTTCGGCGCGTCGCTCGTGCCGCTCTCGCAATCGCTCCTGCTCGACATCAACCCCCGCGAAAAGCAGGGCCAGGCGATGGCCGTCTGGGGCATGGGCGTGATGGTCGGGCCGATTCTGGGTCCGACGCTCGGCGGTTGGCTCACGGATAGCTACAACTGGCGCTGGGTCTTTTTCATCAACGTGCCGATCGGCGCGTTCGCGCTCTTTGGCGTGCTGACGTTTCTGCCGTCGCGCGAACGCAAGCATGACGCGAAGTTCGACGCCTTCGGCTTCACGACGCTCGGCCTCGCGATCGGCGCATTGCAGGCGATGCTCGATCGCGGCGAGCAACTCGACTGGTTCGGCTCGCACGAAATCGTGATCGAAGCGCTGATCGCGTCGATCAGCTTCGCGTTCTTCGTCGCGCATACGGCGACCGTCGGCAAGTCGTCGTTTTTCAAGTACGAGTTGCTGAAAGACCGCAACTTCGCGACGGGCACGTTCTTCATCTTCATCATCGGCGCGGTGATGTACGCGACGCGCGCGCTGCTGCCGCCGATGCTGCAGAACCTGATGAACTACCCCGTTGCGACGACGGGCCTCGTGACGGCGCCGAGCGGCGCCGGCACGATGATCGCGATGCTGTTCGCGGGCCGCCTGCTCAAGCACATCGACGCGCGGCTGATGCTGCTCACCGGCTTCATCGTGTCGGCGCTCGCGCTCTGGCAGATGATGCAATACACGATCGTGCTGTCGGCATCGGACATCGTATGGCCCGGCGTGATCCAGGGCTTCGGCCTGGGTCTGGTATTCGTGCCGCTCAGCGCGCTGACGTTCTCGACGCTCACGCCCGCGTTGCGCGCCGACGGCACCGCGACCTACAGCCTGATGCGCAACATCGGCAGCAGTATCGGCATTTCGATCGTGCAGACGCTGCTCACGCGCAACACGCAGGTCGCGCATTCGGATCTCGCTGCGAACGTGACGGCGTTCAACCCGGTCGTTCAGCCGATGCTCGCCGCAGGCTCGCGCGTCGACGTCGCCGTGCTCGATCTATCGATCACGCAGCAGGCTGCGATGATCGCGTATCTGAACGACTTCAAGCTGATGTTCGTCGCGACGCTGGCCGTCATTCCCCTCGTGCTATTGATCCATCCATCGCGCAAGGCACCCGACGAATCCGTCGCGCATGCGGGCATGGACTGACGCCGCGCAAGGCCCACCCGGCCTCAGCCTTCGATCCGCCCGCGCGTCACGCCAAGCAGCGACGCCATCGCGTGCCGCGCGCGCGGCGCGTCGCGATCGCGGATCGCTTCGAATACGGCCGTATGCTCGGCCAGCGACGCGTTGAACACGTCGGCGCGTTTCGCGTTCAGACGCAATTGCGCTTCGAGCGTGCGCTCGATCAAGGTGCCGAGCGGTATCAGCAGTTCGTTGCTGCAAGCGGCGAGCACGCTCAGATGAAATTGCAGGTCGGCCCGCACCCATTCGTCGACATTGCGCGCCGCGACCATCGCGCGATGCGCGGCATCGAGCGCGCCGAACGCCTCGTCGCCGTACGACGCCGCGGCCAGCGCAGCCGCATACGGCTCGATCATCTCGCGCATCTCCTGCAGCTTCAGCGCGAAATCCATCGCGGGCGCAACCCGCGAATACCAGTCGAGCACATCGGCATCCAGCAGGTTCCACGCGGGCCGCGGGCGCACGCGTGTGCCGACGCGCGGCCGCGATTCGATCAGCCCTTTCGATGTCAACGTGCGCAACGCTTCGCGAAGCACCGTGCGGCTCACACCGAACGTCTCCATCAACTCCGCTTCGCGCGGCAGGACCGATTCGGGCGCATAGTCGCCGCGCAGTATGGCTGTTCCGAGCAAATGGGCGACGCGGCCGTGCAGATCTCGCTGAATGTCGTTTCTCCTGAAGCGGGTGGTGGACGGGATCAATGTTGGGGCGTGGCTCGGCTCGCCTCACAGGGGGCGAGAAACGCCCGCGATTATCGGCCATCGCGGCCGCGAGCCCAAGCGTCGCGCGGTAAAACCTTTCGCCAAATAATACTATTAATAGTACTTTAAAGCGATTTTGCGGTAGCATGTGCGTCCTCAACTGCCGCGCCGTCGCTATCCAGGAAGTGAGACGACGCGGCCTCAACCGCAATCGGCATTAGCAAGCAAAGGAGACGCCCCATGAAGATCACCAGAATCGAAACATTCATCGTTCCGCCGCGCTGGTGTTTCGTGAAGATCGAAACCGACGAGGGCATCGTCGGCTGGGGCGAGCCCGTCGTCGAAGGCCGAGCGCATACCGTCGCCGCTGCCGTCGACGAGCTTTCCGACTATCTGCTCGGCAAAGATCCGCGCAATATCGAGGACCACTGGCAGGTCATGTACCGCGCGGGCTTCTATCGCGGCGGCCCGATCTCGATGAGCGCGATCGCGGGCGTCGATCAGGCGCTGTGGGACATCAAGGGCAAGTTCCATGGCGTGCCCGTGCACACGCTGCTCGGCGGCCAGGTGCGCGATCGCATCAAGGTGTATTCGTGGATCGGCGGCGACCGTCCGAGCGACGTCGCGAACAACGCGCGCGCCGTCGTCGAGCGCGGCTTCAAGGCCGTCAAGATGAACGGCTCAGAAGAACTGCAGATCATCGATACGTTCGACAAGGTGCAAGGCGTCATCAACAACGTCGCCGCCGTGCGCGAAGCAGTGGGACCGAATGTCGGCATCGGCGTGGACTTCCACGGCCGCGTCCACAAGCCGATGGCGAAGGTGCTCGCGAAGGAGCTCGATCCGTTCAAGCTGATGTTCATCGAAGAGCCCGTGCTGTCGGAGAACGTCGAGGCGCTGCGCGACATCGTCAACCAGACGAGCACGCCCATCGCGCTCGGCGAGCGTCTGTACTCACGCTGGGACTTCAAGCACATTCTCGCGGGCGGCTATGTCGACATCATCCAGCCGGACGCATCGCATGCGGGCGGCATTACCGAGTGCCGCAAGATTGCGTCGATGGCGGAAGCGTACGACGTGGCGCTCGCACTGCACTGTCCGCTCGGCCCGATTGCGCTTGCCACGTGTTTGCAGATCGACGCTGTCAGCTATAACGCGTTCATCCAGGAACAGAGCCTGGGCATTCACTACAACCAGGGCAACGATCTGCTCGACTACATCAAGAATCCGGAAGTCTTCAAGTACGAAGACGGCTTCGTGTCGATTCCGCAAGGGCCGGGTCTCGGCATCGAAGTGAATGAAGAAAAGGTGCGCGAGATGGCGAAGATCGGACATCGCTGGCGCAACCCGGTATGGCGTCACGCGGACGGCAGCGTCGCCGAGTGGTAAGCAAGAGGACCAATATCAGGAATGAAACATCCGGCGCCGCCTTCGGGCGGCGTTTGTCATCTGACAACCGGTTACATCACCGGCTCTGCGACGTCCCACCCGCGCGGCGTTTCAGAAACGTAACACTCCCCACGCTCGACGCGTTGCCGGATCGCGCGGTCCGCTCGCGCTGACGGCGCAAGCCCTTGTGGAACAAGAGGTTGTGAACGCCGTCACGCGCGCCGCAGCGCCTGGCCTGCTCCTTGCTGAATGGCACGCACATCACCATTCGAACAGAGGACGCGATGGGCGAATTTCTCCGCGACTATCTGATCCGCGAACAGGCAACGATCGGAGCGCTCGTCGTGTTCGGCGTGTCGCGTGTGATCGGCGCGAGGCTCGCGTGCGCACGCGGCTGGCGCATTTCGGCTGTTGAGAAGTGTTTCGTCGCGGCGGCGTTTCTCTATTGCCTGCCGCAACTCTTCGATCTCCTCACGCACATCACGAGCTTCCATGCGGCAGCGGCGGAGCTCGAAGGCAAGGTGGCGGGCTGCGCGATCGGGCTCGTCTTCGCGCCCGTCGTCGCGCACAAGCTCGGCTACGAATGATCGCCCGAACAGCCGATCGACTTCGCCCGCGACGATAGGCGCGAGCGCGCTCAACCCAGCGCCGCGAAAGCCGGCACGCTATGCGACAGCACCGCCGCCGCGGCGAAGATGCCGAGCATCGCGAGCGCTTCGAGGTACAGCACGTTGGCAAACGTGTGTGCATCCATCGTCGAGGCGGTGCGGCGCAATCTCGGCAATGCCGCAAAGCGATTGAGCCCGCCGAGCATCAGCGCGAGCGCAACGAGCGCGAGCTTGAGCGTCAGCACGTGACCCCACGTGCTGTTCTCGAATGCCGCCCACGAGTTGCCCGAGCCGCGCACCGCGTTGAACACGCCCGACAGCAGAACGAACGCGACAGCAACGAGCGACACGTTCGACAGCTGCGTCGCCGTGCGGATCAGCACGCCACGCGCGACCGACGCGCCGAGCGCCGGCAGCACCGACAATCCCGCCGCGAGCACGAGCCCGGCCCATACGGCCGTCGTCAGCACGTGCAGCGTTTGAATGCCGATTGCCGCCGACGCGACGCCCGCGTCCGCCGCGTGCCCCAGCGAAGCCTTGCCGCCCGCAATCGCGATCACGGCGAGCCACAGCAGCGCATTGCGCAATACGTTGCTCTGGCGCGCGAACGACACGATCGCCAGCACGAGCGCGCCCGCAAACGCAACGCTCCAGCCGAAACCGACATGCGTCTGCGACAGCATCGTCGGCACGATGCCGAACGCTTCAGGCAGGCTGACGCCCGCCATTTCGGCCGCCTGATAGAGGAGCCAGCCGAGGTCCGCCAGCACGAGCACGATCGCCGAAGCCTGCATCGACCGCTGCGCGCGCAACCATGCGGGACGCGCCGGTGCGATCTTCGCCTGCGCGTCGTTCGTGAGCCACGCGCCGAGCAACGCCGAACCGACGGCAAACGCAAACGCGACGTTCATGAGCGCGGCCATCGCGACCTGCCCGATCCACAATCCGTCGACTCTCATTTGACGTTGAAGGCGTAACCGCCCTTCGTCCGGTGTCCGTCATCGGCGACGGCTGTCCACTGCACCGTGTAGCGCCCCGGCGCGAGTGGCTTCAGTTCGAGATGCATGGTCTTCCTGTCTTGCGCATCGACTACGGATGCCAGCGACGCCGCCCGCTTGCCCGCCTCGTCGACCAGCGCGATCTTGCTGAACGCCGGCTCGAGCGGCTCGCTGAAGCGGATCGTCACCACCGAAGGCGCCGCGACCTCGGCGTCCGGCGCGGGGTCACGCGACGTCGGACTCGCATGAGCAAAGGCATTGGATGCGACGGCAAGTGATGCGCCGCACGCCGCGAGCCAGCGAAGTGGCGATCGCAAGGACAGGAAGAAGGTCATAAGGGCGATGAAAATGGAACGCTGAAAAACGTAAGGAGGTCGGGATAGTACGCTTCGATGTCTGAACGTCGAGTCAGTTCAACCGTGACTGGCATCATCCATCGCGACGCGCGGCGGCATGCGCGCATGAATCCACGGTCACCGCGAAGGACACCCTCCATCGATGCAAAATGCGCAATCTTAAATCAGCTGGAAGCGCTACCGCCAGGCCACCCGTCGATTGCAAGGCCGACCGGTGCCATGCGCGACGACGGCCGATTGCGTCAACATGTCGCATCGGCGGTGTCGTTCGGGCGCATCAGGCGGGAAGTACGTCGCGTGTGGCAAATAGTCACCATTACCCATCGATGATAGAATGCTGCGTCGCCGCGCAGCGTCTGAAGCATCCATCGCGCTGCACACACCGATCCGTTCGAAGTTCGGCAAGGTCCCCGATAATCATGGAGTTACGCGTGTCTTCAAGACGCATTTTCCGCCCGTTGCTCGCCCTACTGCTGATCGCGTGCGCAGGCGTATCTGGCGCTGCGAAAGCGCAAACCCAGCCTAAAGCTCCGGACACGATGGAATCGCGCGTGCAAGGCTGCACGGCATGTCACGGCTCGAAAGGCCAAGGCACGGACAACGACTACTTCCCGCGACTTGCCGGCAAGCCGACCGAATATCTCTTCAACCAGTTGAAGAATTTCCGTGAAGGTCGCCGCAAGTATCCGCCGATGAACTACCTCGTCACGTATCTCTCGGACGACTATCTTCACGACATCGCAGCTTACTTCTCGGCGCAGCGACCGCCGTATCCGACGCCGTCCAAGCCCGCGGTCTCCGATTCAACGCTCGCGCGTGGCAAGGAAATCGTGCTGAACGGCGACGCATCCAGGCAGATTCCCGCTTGCGCAGCCTGCCACGGCAAGACGCTGACGGGCATGGAACCGGCTATCCCCGGTTTGGTCGGCCTGCATATGGACTACATGAGCGCACAGCTGGGCGCATGGCGTTCGGGTTCGCGCCACGCCATCGAGCCTGACTGCATGCACACGATCGCCACGCGTCTGACGGACGCCGACGTGAATGCTGTCGCCGCGTGGCTTTCCACGCAGCAGGCGCCGCAGAACCCCGTGCCGGCCCCTGCCAAATCGTTGAAGACTCCGCTTGCCTGCGGCAGCGAACCGCAATAAGGCACCGGGAGAGACAAACAAATGAAACGCAAGTCTTTGTTCGCCCTTTCGGCTGTCGTCGTGGTCGCGGCTGCCGCGCTCGTTCCCGTCCTGTGGTCGGGCAGCGACTATCTGCATAACGGCACCGCCGTCGCAGCCACGCCGGCAGATCAGGCTGCATTGATCAAGAAGGGCGAATACCTCGCCCGCGCCGGCGACTGTATCGCGTGTCACACGGTTCGCGGCGGCAAGGAATTCGCCGGCGGCCTGCCGATGCTGACGCCGTTCGGCACGATGTTCACGCCGAACATCACGCCCGACGACCAATACGGCATCGGCAAGTGGACGCAGGACGACTTCTATCGCGCGATGCACACGGGCCGCTCGAAGGACGGCAGTCTGCTGTACCCCGGCTTCCCGTTCACGAGCTATACGAAGGTCACGCGCGCGGACTCGGACGCGATCTATGCGTATCTGCGCTCGATTCCTCCCGTCGCCGTGCCGAGCCGTCCGCATGAACTCAAGTTCCCGTTCAACAACCGTAACCTGCTGATCGGCTGGCGCACGCTGTTCTTCCGCGAAGGCGAGTACAAGGCTGATCCGACCAAGTCGGTGGAATGGAACCGCGGCGCCTATCTGATCGAAGGTCTCGGCCACTGCGGCATGTGCCACACATCGATCAACGCGATGGGCGGCCCTGTGAACTCGGCGGCCTTCGCCGGCGGTCTAATCCCGCTGCAGAACTGGTATGCTCCTTCGCTGACGTCGAACAAGGAAGCCGGACTCGGCGACTGGGAAATCAAGGACATTTCCGATCTGCTGAAGAACGGCGTGTCGCAGCGCGGCGCAGTGTTCGGTCCGATGGCTGAAGTGGTTCACAACAGCATGCAGTACATGACGGACGAAGACATCCACGCGATGGCGACGTACCTGAAGACGATCCCGCAGAAGGAAGAAGCGCCTGAGCATCTGCAACTGGAAACGTCGCAACAGTTCGGCACCGAACTGTTGAAGCAAGGTCAGAAGATCTACGCTGACAGCTGCGCGAAGTGCCACGCGGACAACGGTCTCGGCATGCCGCCTAACTTCCCGCCGCTCGCGAACAACCAGTCGATCCAGATGCCGTCTGCCGTCAACCCGATCCGCATGGTGCTGAACGGCGGTTATCCGCCGAGCACGGGCGGCAACCCGAAGCCGTACGGCATGCCCCCGTTCGCTCAATCACTGTCGAATCAGGAAGTGGCAGCCGTTGTGACGTACATCCGCCAGTCGTGGGGCAACCACGGCACGGCTGTGTCGCCGCAACAAGTGTCCGATCTGCGTTCGGCGCCGCTCGACTAAGCGTCGTCTGAAGTTTCAGGGCGCGGCCTGCGGTTATCGCGGCCGCGCCCTTCGCTTTTTGTAGCATTGCAGTTTCGAAGTTTTGTCATCGAGGTAGGGGGACATCTGACATATCGGACCTTTAACGTGAGACCCGTGTCGAATGTCGTATGACATAGGCATCATGCAGGAGGTAGTACCGTGCATGTCGGTGAGCGGCTGAATAGCATCACGCATCTCGTCGGCGCCGTGCTGTCGGTGGCGGGGCTGGCGACGCTCGTGACGATGGGCGCGCTCGACGGCGATGCGTACAAGGTCGTGAGCTTCAGCGTCTATGGCGCGATGCTCTGCGTGCTGTACGGAATTTCGACGCTGTATCACAGCGTAAGTAGTCCGCGTCTGAAAGCGATCTTGCAGAAGTGCGATCACTCTGCAATTTATCTGCTTATCGCGGGCAGCTATACGCCGTTCACGCTGGTCACGTTGCGCGGCCCATGGGGATGGTCGCTTTTCGGCGTGAGCTGGGGTTTGGCAGCGCTCGGGATCGTGCAGGAACTGACGCTCGGGCGACGCACCCGCAGCGTATCGATGGTGCTTTACGTGCTGATGGGATGGCTCGCGCTCGTAGCCATCCGCCCGCTGGTCATTGCGTTGCCGGCCGCGGGCACCGCCTGGCTGCTGGCCGGCGGGATCATCTACAGCGCGGGCATCTACTTCTTCATCAACGACGAGCGCATCCGGCACGGACATGGCATCTGGCACCTGTTCGTACTCGCCGGCAGTCTGTGTCAGTTCGTCAGCGTCGCGCGCTATGTCGCATGACGCGCGTGACGGCCGATGCAACTTAATGCCAGTCGACGTGTCTGCATAGCGCGTCGAGCATTCGGCACGCGTCGCGCGTGCCGCCGATTTCTCCGTAAACGGTGAGTGTCGGGCGAGCGATGGTTCTGATCGCCCGTGAATGCGCCTGAAGGCTGCGTTCACATCGTTTGCACAATTGCATTGCAAAGAGTTTTTATGTCTTTTGATTCTCTCGGCTTATCCGAACCGCTGGTCCGCGCAGTCAACGAACTCGGCTACACGTCGCCGACTCCGATCCAACAGCAAGCCATTCCCGCCGTGCTCAACGGCGGCGATCTGATGGCGGGTGCCCAGACGGGCACGGGCAAAACGGCCGGCTTTACGCTGCCCATCCTGCAACGTCTGCTGACGATGGTGCCCGCGCCGAACGGCAAGCGCGTCATCCGTGCGCTGATCCTCACGCCGACGCGCGAACTCGCCGCGCAAGTGGAAGAAAGCGTGCGCGCTTACGGCAAGTATCTGAAGCTGAAGTCGACGGTGATGTTCGGCGGCGTCGGCATCAACCCGCAAATCGATGCGTTGAGGCGCGGCGTCGATATCGTCGTCGCGACGCCGGGGCGTCTGCTCGATCACATGCAGCAGAAGACCATCGATCTGTCGCATCTCGAGATTCTCGTGCTCGACGAAGCCGACCGCATGCTCGATATGGGCTTCATTCACGACATCAAGCGCGTGCTTGCGAAGCTGCCGCCGAAGCGCCAGAACCTGCTGTTCTCGGCGACGTTCTCCGACGAGATCAAGGCGCTCGCCGACAGCCTGCTCGACTCGCCCGCGCTGATCGAAGTCGCTCGCCGCAACACGACGGCAGAAACGGTCGCGCAAAAGATTCACCCCGTCGATCGCGACCGCAAGCGGGAACTGCTCACGCATCTGATCAAGCGGCACAACTGGTTCCAGGTGCTCGTGTTCACGCGCACGAAGCACGGTGCGAACCGGCTCGCCGAACAGCTGACAAAGGACGGCATCAGCGCGCTCGCGATTCACGGCAACAAGAGCCAGTCGGCTCGCACGCGCGCCCTGTCCGAGTTCAAGGACGGCACGCTGCAAGTGCTGGTCGCCACCGACATCGCAGCGCGCGGCATCGATATCGATCAACTGCCGCACGTCGTCAACTTCGATCTGCCGAACGTGCCGGAAGACTACGTGCATCGCATCGGCCGCACGGGCCGCGCGGGCGCGACGGGCGAGGCGGTGTCGCTGGTGTGCGTCGACGAGCTGCAACTGCTGAAGGACATCGAGAAGCTGATCAAGCGCGCGGTGCCGCAAGAAGTGATCGCGGGCTTCGAGCCTGATCCGAATGCGCGCCCCGAGCCGATCCAGCGCCGTGGACAAGGCAGCAGCGGCCGTCAGCCGCGTCAGGGGCAAGGGCAAGGGCAGGGTCAGCGGCAAGGCCAGCATCAACCGAAGCGCGAAGGCACGGGCGCGAACAACGGCACGGCGCGCGGCGCTCAGCGCGGCCCGGGCGACAAACCGAAGCAACCAGCCAAGCCGCAAGGCCCGAAGCCCGCGCATGTGCGCAACGACGATCCGCGTCACCAGGACAAGCCACGCGCCGCAGCGCATGAAGGGACTTCGCACGCGCCGCGCAAACCGCGCAACGCGAACCCCGGCGCACTGCTCGGCGGCGGCAAGGCGCGCAGCGATGCGCCGCGCCGCACGCAATCGACGCGCGACGGTCAGCGCGGCAACTGACGCGTATCAGCAAATCAGGCGCTGCCGCTCACACGCACTGGCGGCGCCACTCCGCTATCACCGGTCGCCGCCCACGGCCTTCTTCAGGTACTCGATCTGCTGTGTCCAGCGCTCGAGTACCGCGTCTCTCCCCTCCTCCAGTTCGAACGTGATGCCCGCCGTCAGCCGCGCGTATCGCACGCGCTGTGCTTCGCCCGATTCGATCGAGCCCGCGAAGCAGGCAAGACCCGCGCCTTCGCCCTTTAATGGCGCAAGCGCAAGCTGAACCTGATAGAACGCCTCGTCGAACACGAACGTCAGCGCGGCGCGGCCGCTGCGCGCAATCGCCCGCGCCGCACGCGACTGCGGCCACAGCGCGATGCATAGCGTGCGCGAATCCGGTGCATACAACTCACCGATGCCGAGCAGCGACGTACGCAAATGCGCGCCGCTTTCGTCAGCCGTCACGAGCGAGGCCGTAAAGCCCACTTTCGATTCGAGCGCTGCGCCGTCGAATTGCGCACGCAATTCGACGGGCCATTCGTCGAATACCTGCTGGTCGAGTGCGTGGTTCTGATCCGCGGATGCCGTCATGAGTCTTTCCTCCGTCGAATGCGCGCGTAAGCGCTCTGCGCGTTGTTCATCGCCAATGCGAATGGCCCGCGCGAAGCGGGCCATTCATTCGTCAGCAGTCGAAGCGAACCAACGGGAGAAGACTGCAGCCGGCGCGGTTCAGCGGAAAAACACGTGCTGCGTGATCTTCGCGAGCGGATAGTGGACGCCTGGCTGAATCTTCGCCGGCAAATCGAGCGGCTTGAGCAGCATCTTTACACACATATCCGCCGACAGGTTGTGCCGCACCAGCCTGTTCACGCGCGCGGCCTTGTCGCGGTTGTACGCCGGATCGTTGACGCGCTCCGGATAGCGGATCGCGAAGACGTGACGCAGCGCGATCTCCGAGTCCTCGTTCTTGATCTCCATCACGCGGCGCATCAGCGCGCCCAGCACGGCAAGGCGCCCATTGCCTTCGATCTTGTTGTACTTCTTGAAGTACTTGAAAAAGTGCTTGTAGTGACGGACTTCGTCGGTGCGGATGTTGTCGGTGATCTGCTTCAGCACGGGTTCATCCGAACATTCGCCGATCGCGCGATACAGCGTCGCCGTGCCCGTCTCGACGACGCAGCGCGCGACCATCTCGAGCGCGCGCGTCTTCTCGAAGTCTTCGACGTCGCAGGTCTTCGAATACTCTTCGAAGAAGTTGCGAAACGCCGTATCCCAGTCGAACTCGGGCCAAACCTGCGCGATGTACGCCTTCAGCGCCCGGCCATGCTGCATCTCTTCCGGCTCCCACTCGTTGTTCAGCCACGCGGACACCTCGGGATCGCCATTGAAGAACTTGCTCAGATTGCTCGTGTAGAGATCGGTACCGCTTTCGATGAACGATGCCGCGCACAGCAGCAGCAGCAGGTCCTCATTGGCAACCGCGCGCTGACGGTCGATGCGAGTGAGATCGATATCTTCGATGCGCCAGGGCATCACGTGGCTAGCCTCGTTGTGCATAAAAGTTCGCTCCGAAAACTGTGGTGCCTCGTGCGCGGACATGATCCGCATGCATCGCGGTTCGATCGCCGCCCGTGACCACCACAGTGCCTTGCAGCAGTTGACTTCTTTCTTTCATCTTAGCCGGTGCTCTGCAAATTCGCAGATTACACAGCACAGACCGTGCCGGAGGATCGCAGTTCCGCGCCGGCAATGAAGCAACATGCGAATGAGCAAAGGCCGATGCGGAGTCGAATCGTTCGAACAACCTGGCAACCTTAAAGCCGCACTACGGCGCCTTTAAACCGACACTCAAACGTGCGAAAAATCCGACGTTGCCGACTGACGATGACGAAAGCGACGAAGGTCTTACAATACGGCCAAGCCAACCTTTGCCCGCTTCCGGTGCGGCGCTCAAAAAAATCACCATGACACGAGACCCCCGCCTCACGCTCAACGCGCGTCAACAGGAACTGCTGGAGTGGGTGCAGCGCGACGGCTTCGTGACGGTCGACGATCTGGCCGCGCATTTCGACGTAACGCCGCAGACGATCCGCCGCGACGTCAACTGGCTAGCCGATATGAACCTGCTGCGCCGCTATCATGGCGGCGCCAGTCTGCCGACAAGCTCCGAAAACGTCTCGTACAGCGCGCGGCAGCGGATGTTCCACGACGAGAAGCGTCGCATTGCGGCGCTGGTCGCCACGCACATTCCCGATCAGGCGTCGCTCTTCATCAATCTCGGCACGACCACGGAAGAAGTCGCGCGCGCGCTCAATCGTCACCGCGGATTGCGCGTGATCACCAACAACCTGAACGTCGCGAGCATGATGAGCGGCTACCCGGACTGCGAGGTGCTGGTGACGGGTGGCATCGTGCGTCCGTGGGACAAGGGTATCGTCGGCGAGCTGGCCATCGACTTCATCCGCCAGTTCAAGGTCGACTTCGCGATCATCGGCACGTCGAGCATCGAGACGGACGGCACGCTGCGTGACTTCGACACGCGCGAGGTGCGCGTCGCGGAAGCGATCATCGAGCACTCGCGCACCGTCTTCCTCGCCGCCGACCATTCGAAATTCGGCCGCCCCGCGCTCGTGCGCCAGGGTCATCTGAACCAGATCGACTCGCTCTTCACCGACGCGCCGCCGCCCGCCGACATGGTCGAAACGCTGACCAACGCGGGCACGCAGGTCTACATCGCGGAATGAGACCGGGCGCCCCGGCCACGGCATTTCCGTGCGTCGGCAAGCGTCATTCCGCCATGCTGCACCGCACGCAAAACCTCCAGTGAAGTCAAGAATCTGGCGTCCTGCCGGGACCGCCTCTCGCACGCGGCGCTGTCAACGGGAAAATTTACTGGGGCCGATTTGGACTTCCCGCCGCCATTGACTACACTCCAGTTCCCCAACGTCCTTAAATGTGCATGGACCGGAATAAACGCACGGGACATGGGGCAAAGACAGCAAACATTCAGGCCTGATCCGCGGGAATAGCGGCCCGCTGATCCTCCGCCGGCTGGCAGGGCCGTCGGCCGGCGCCAAGGCAACCCGAGTACGCTTGACACGGAGAGAAACGATGCTGAGTCCGCATGAATTCGCCACGTTGTTGCTCGTCAAGGACGCCCCCAATCAGGTCGATATGGAACGCGAAGAACTCGACGCACTGCTCGAACGGCAGTTAGTCGAGCTCGAAAAACTGGCGTCGGGCTTGCAACAATGGCGCATCACGGAGTCCGGCGACACAGCCCTTCGAGCTATCAAGCGCTTTTCCTGACGGCACGCGATCGAGCATCACGCGTTTGCCAGTCATCTCCCTGCGGCCGTGGGCGTGTCCGCAACAGACACGCGATCATACGGACGCCTGGACGGTCACGCGGCTTTGCCCGCCTGACCGTCTTTATGTTTTCAGGCTTCTCGCACAACCGCTGGAAGGCGCGCTCAGCCGCTGCGCAACGTCGGATCGACGGCCGCGCGCCAGCTCATCGCCTTGACGCGCTGCGCGTTGAAAAACTCGACCCACTGATTGCGCGCCTGCGGGTCGCTGCTCGCCCCCAGCGCCGCATAACGCTGCGCGATCGACGTCTGGAACGCGCAATAATCCGCCTTGCTCAGCCCGCCGCGCCGGTTCGCGACATACGCGTCGAACAGCGTGACATAGACGGATTGCGCGTCGCTCCCGTAGTCGACCGGCTGGCTGCCGCACATCGCCTGCAGGTCCGCGAACGACGGCGCGCCCAAGGTGCCGCTCAGGCTCGGCGTGCTGACGCATGCCGTCAGCGCCGCCGTCATCGCCAGCGCCGCCGCGCCCATTTTCCAGAGTTCACGCATGAGATTCACCTCGTAGCGCCGCACAGCGGCTAATCGAGGGAAGTATCGTCCGGACGCACGAATCTCGCCACTCGCGCGACACCCGACGCCTTCGGCGTGCGAAAACGCGCACCGATCCCAAGCCAGTCGAACTTTACTTTTTCGAATCCGTTCATTAGAGTTTCGAAAACGAACATTACGATTCTGAATATTCCCTACTTTTCGACCGTCAAGGGCACTCCGGGTGACGCAAGAATCCATCTACGACCTGCTCGTCGCCGGCGGCGGGATCAACGGCGCGGGCATTGCACGGGATGCGGCCGGGCGCGGCCTCTCCGTTCTTCTGTGTGAACAGGACGACCTCGCTTCGCATACGTCGTCGGCGAGCACCAAGCTGATTCACGGCGGGCTGCGGTATCTGGAGTACCGCGAGTTCGGACTCGTGCGCAAGGCGCTGCAGGAGCGCGAGACGCTGCTGCGCGCGGCGCCGCACATCATGTGGCCGCTGCGTTTCGTCATGCCGCACATGCCCGATCTGCGGCCCGCCTGGCTGATTCGCGCGGGGCTCTTTCTCTACGATCATCTCGCGCGGCGCGAACTGCTGCCCGGCTCGCGCGGCATCGACATGCGCAGACACCCCGCCGGCAAACCGCTTGTCGATTCGATCAAACGTGGCTTCGTCTATTCGGACGGCTGGGTCGATGATGCGCGCCTCGTCGTGCTGAACGCGCTCGACGCCCGCGAGCACGGCGCGAGCGTCCTGACGCGCACGAAGCTGGTCGGCGCAACGCGTGTGAACGGCGAATGGCATGCGCAGCTGCAGCGCGCGGACGGCTCGACGTTTGCCGTGCGCGCCCGCTCGCTTGCGAACGCGGCGGGCCCGTGGGTGGGCGAACTGCTGCGCGGGCCGCTCGCACGCAGAAGCGAGGCGAACTGTCAGGCGGACTACCAGGCGAACTATCAAACGAACTACAGCGTGCGGCTCGTGAAAGGCAGCCACATCGTCACGCGGCGCCTGTTCGACCACGACCATGCATACATCTTCCAGAACCCGGACAAGCGCATCATTTTCGCGATCCCCTACGAGCGCGACTTCACGCTGATCGGCACGACCGACCTCGAGTACGACGGCGACCCCGCGACAGTCGCGATCGACGCCGCGGAAACGCAATACCTGTGCGATTCGATCAACCGCTACTTCAAGAAGCACATCGCGCCGCGCGATGTGTACTGGACGTATTCGGGCGTGCGTCCGCTACTCGAAGACGAGAATGCGGACAATCCGTCGGCCGTGACGCGCGACTACCGGCTTGAACTCGACGCGCCCGCGGGCGAAGCGCCGTTGCTGTCGGTGTTCGGCGGCAAGATCACGACGTTTCGCAAGCTCGCGGAAGAAGCCGTCGACGATCTCTGCCGGGCGCTGCAGCAAGCCAAGCCTGCGTGGACGGCGGGCGCGCCGCTGCCGGGCGGAGATATCGCGGATGCCGACTTCGAGCGCTTCGCGTCGCAGTTCGGCCAGCGGCACGCGTGGCTTCCCGCCGATCTTGCGCGCCGTTATGCGCGGGCCTACGGCACGCGGGCTGAGCGCGTCGTCGGCACGGCGCGGGCGACCGGCGACCTCGGGCATCAGTTCGCGCCCGGCCTGTATGAAGCGGAGCTGCGCTATCTGCGCGAAACCGAATGGGCGACGACGGCACATGATGTCCTGTGGCGCCGCTCGAAACTCGGCTTGCATGTCGAGCCGGACATGCTCGACGGCATCACGCGCGACATAGACGCGTGGTTCGCCCGCGCGGGCTCGAAGCAGCACGCCTGACCGCATTGGGCAATGTGCGAGCGCGCGGCGATTCAACCGCGCCGCCAGTGCGCATGCAACAATCGGCACAAGCACACCTATATCGCCGGACCTGAGCGCGACACCGCGCCCGTCCCGACAAGAACACGGAGATTGAGACGATGCAGGATCAGTACATCCTCGCGCTAGACCAGGGCACCACGAGTTCGCGGGCCATGCTGTTCGATCGCAACGGCAATGTGGTCTCCGTCGCGCAAAAGGAGTTTCGGCAGATCTATCCGCATCCGGGCTGGGTCGAGCACGATCCGCAGGAAATCTGGGCGACCCAGGCAGGCGTCGCGGCCGAGGCCGTCACGCACGCCGGGCTGAACGGCACATCGATTGCCGCGATCGGCATCACGAACCAGCGTGAGACAACGATCGTCTGGGACCGTGAAACGGGCCATCCGGTCTATAACGCGATCGTCTGGCAGGACCGGCGCACGGCCGACTTCTGCGACCAGCTGAAGGCGCGGGGTCTCGAACACACGTTCCGCGCGAAGACTGGCCTGCCGATCGATTCATACTTCTCCGCAACCAAGATCCGCTGGATTCTGGATAACGTCGACGGGGCGCGCGAAAAGGCGAAGCAAGGCAAGCTCGCGTTCGGCACCGTCGATAGCTGGCTCGTGTGGAACTTCACGAAGCACGAATTGCACGTCACCGACGTGACCAACGCGTCGCGCACGATGCTCTTCAACATCCACACGCTGCAATGGGACGACGAGCTGCTCGACGCGCTGGACATACCACGCAGCATGTTGCCCGAAGTGCGGCCGTCGTCGGAGGTGTACGGGCCGACCAAGACCACCGTGTTCGCGTCGAAGATTCCGCTCGCGGGCATCGCGGGCGATCAGCATGCCGCGCTCTTCGGCCAGATGTGCACGCGCTCCGGCATGGTGAAGAACACGTACGGCACCGGCTGTTTCCTCGTGATGAACACGGGCACGAAGCCGATCGAATCGAAGAACAATCTCGTGACGACGATCGCCTGGCAAATCGGCGATCAGGTCAACTATGCGCTCGAAGGCAGCATCTTCATCGCGGGCGCCGTCGTGCAGTGGCTGCGCGACGGGCTCGGCATCATCCGCAGCGCGCCGGAGATCGAGACGCTCGCGCGCGGTGTCGCGCATTGCGACGGCGTGTATCTCGTGCCGGCGTTCGCGGGCCTGGGCGCGCCGCACTGGAACGCGCGCGCGCGTGGCACGCTGTTCGGCGTCACGCGCGGCACGACGTCCGCGCATATTGCGCGCGCGGCGCTCGAGTCGATCGCGTATCAGTCCGTCGACGTGCTGAAAGCGATGGAGGCGGATTCGGGCATTCACGTCGACGAGTTGCGCGTCGACGGCGGCGCGTGCGCGAATAATCTGCTGATGCAGTTCCAGGCCGACATTCTCCGCGTCGACGCCGTGCGTCCACAGGTCAGCGAAACGACGGCGCTCGGCGCCGCCTATCTTGCGGGTCTCGCGGTCGGCTACTGGAAAGACGTCGACGAATTGCAGAGCCAGTGGAAGCTCGAACGCCGCTTCTCGCCGTCGATGCCCGCCGAACAGGCGCAGGCCTGTCTCGCCGGCTGGCAGCGCGCGATTCGCGCGGCCAAGGCATGGGCTGACGGGCCCTGAACCGCGCCCCGCACGATCGAAGCGCCCCCACGAGGAGGATCTGCCGCGTGGGTCCGCAAAGCACGTATCATGTCGCTTTAAGCCCGCTGACCGGCCGCGTGCAGGTGTTTGCGGGCTGCGCATCTCCTTCCGTTTTCCGCATGATCGATCATCTCATTTGCGACTGCGACGGCGTGCTCGTCGACAGCGAAGTCATCGCCGACCGCGTCATGCACGACACGCTCGCCGCCACTTTTCCGACGCTCGACTTCGACGAGATCTGCAAGACCGCGTTCGGCCAGCAGACCTCGCGTTTTCTGGAGAGCGTCGAAGTGGCATTCGATATCCGGCTGCCCGCCGATTTTCTGCGAACCGTCGAGGCCAATGTCGAAGCGGAGCTGGCGTCGTCGCTCAGCGCGATCAGCGGCGTGCGCGACGCGTTGCGGCGCGTGGCGCTGCCTGCCGCCGTCGTTTCGAACAGCCGGATGATGCGCGTCGCCGCATCGGTGCGCCGCGCGGGGCTGGCCGAGATTTTCGGGCCGCGCGTGTTCAGCGCCGAACAGGTCGCGCGGCCCAAGCCCTATCCCGATGTCTATCTGTTCGCCGCACAACAGCTCGGCGTCGAGCCGACGCGTTGCATCGTCGTCGAGGACAGCGTCGCGGGTCTGAATGCGGCACGCGCGGCCGGAATGAAGACGATTGCGTTCGTCGGCGCGAGCCACATTCCCGATGGTTACGCGGATGTGCTACGCAATATGGGCATTACGCGGATCATGCAGCATATGGACGAGTTGCCCGCGCTGATCGACGCGGGCGTGCGCGGGGACTTTGGCGATCTGCAGTCTTAGCGGGATTTTTTTTCTGTTTTTGTCCGCCGACGGTTTTGTTGTTTTTTTCGTGAGCAGTGCGGTTCGCTTTGCTCTTCGTGGGCATCCGCGAGGCCGGTTTGACTTGCCCTTCGCGGATGCCCCCGCAGAGGCAACCGAACCCCAACAAATTACCTTGCCTTCATCTTGGCAAGCACTTCCTCCACGATCTGCTCCGGCGTCAGATCGATGCTCTCCGTGATCGCTTCGTCGTCGCCCGGCTCTTCCAGCGTTTCGAGCTGGCTTTGCAGCAGCGACGGATCGAAGAAATGCCCGGTGCGCGACTGCAGACGCTCGTGCAGCACTTCGCGCGTGCCCTTCAGATACACGAAGCAGACATCCTTGTCGCCCGCGCGCAGGATGTCGCGATACGAGCGCTTCAACGACGAGCACGTGAATACCGCCGTCTCATGCGCCTTCTGCTTTTCCTCGATCGCGGCGCGGATCGTTCTGAGCCACGGCCAACGGTCTTCGTCCGTCAGCGGAATGCCGTTGTGCATCTTCTCCTTGTTGGCGGCGCTGTGAAACGCGTCGCCATCGGTGAAGCTGCAGTTGAGACGCTCCGCCAGCAATTCGCCAATGCGGGTCTTGCCGGCGCCCGACACGCCCATCGCGATCAAGATCATTTGAAACTCCTTACAGGACCGCCGCCAATGCGAAGGTCAAACCGAGGCCCATCAGCGAAATGATGGTTTCGCAGAGCGACCACGTCTTGAACGTCTGCCCCACCGTCATTCCGAAATACTCCTTGATCAGCCAGAAGCCGCCGTCGTTGACGTGCGAAAAAATCAGCGAGCCCGAGCCCGTGGCGAGCACCAGCAGTTCCGGCTTCACCTGCACGCCGCTGGCCGCGGCGATCGGCGCGACGATACCGCAGGCCGTCGTCATCGCGACCGTCGCGGAGCCCGTTGCGAGACGGATCAGCGCCGCGACGAACCAGCCGAACAGCAGCGGCGACAAATGCGCCGCCGTCGCCGTGGCGACGATCTCCTTCGAGATGCCGCTGTCCATCAGCACGCGGCCAAAACCGCCGCCCGCGCCGACGATCAGCGTAATGCCCGCGATGGGCGCCAGACACTCGCCGCAGAACTTTTGAATCTGCTCGCGATTGAAGCCGCGGCTCGCACCGAACGTCCAGAAACTCACCAGTACGGAAATCAGCAGCGCGACATCCGACGTGCCGATGAACTTCAGCAGATCGTTCGCCGTCGTTTTCGGCGCGAACACGAGGTCCGCCCAGCTGCCGACCAGCATCAGGATGACAGGCAGCAGAACCGTGAAGAGCGTGATGCCGAAACCCGGCAGATCGCGCGTGCCCGTCTGATGCTCGGTGTCGACGAATTGCGCGGCGAGCGGATTGTTCTCGGCGAGCTTGATCTGGCGATGGATCAAAAGCGCGAACAGCGGACCGGCAACGATCGCAGTCGGCACGCCGACCAGCAGGCCATACGCAATCGTGCGGCCGATATCGGCGTGATACGCCTGCACGGCGAGCAGCGCGGCCGGGTGCGGCGGAATCAGGCCGTGCACGACGGAGAGACCCGCGACCATCGGCAGGCCGATCAGCAGCAGCGATTTGCCCGTGCGCTTCGCGACGTTGAACGCGATCGGGATCAGCAGCACGAAGCCGACTTCGAAGAACACCGGCAAGCCGACGATGATCGCGACGAACATCATCGCCCAGTGAATGTTCTTCTCGCCGAACCAGTTGATCAGCGTCGTGGCGATGCGCTCGGCGCCGCCCGATTCGGCCATCATCTTGCCGAGCATCGTGCCGAGGCCGACGACGATCGCAATATGGCCCAGCGTATTGCCGTTACCCGTTTCGAACGACTTCACGATCGTGCCCGCCGGCATGCCGACGGCCAGCCCCAGCAGCAGCGACACGATGATGAGAACGAGGAACGGATAAACCTTGAAGCGCGTGATCATCAGGATCAGCACCGCAATGGCGATCACGGCGTAAATCAGCAGCATGCTGCCGTGGACAGCTTCCATGAAGCTCCTCCTTTGTCTTGTTGGTTTGAGTTGCAACGTGCTGCTGCACCCCGCCCGCGTCCGGATGCTGAAAGTGCGATCGGGATCGGCGCTTTCGCGGACGCTGAATTTTACTGTTTGTTAACGTACATGGCGCGCGGAAATGGCCCGCGCCAAAAATAAAGCACCTCGCCGCTGCAGCCTGTTCGAGGCTAAAACGGCGAGGTTGTGTCGAGCCTCTGTCGAAACCGTCAAGCGCTTCGTCACATCGCGATGCCGCGAATCAATGCGCGGGCGCAGCCAGTTCACTCGCGGCGCGAGCGAGACGCGTGACTTCGTCCCAGTTCTGCGCGGCGAGCGCGGCCTTCGGCGTCAGCCACGAGCCGCCGACGCACACGACGTTCGGCAGCGCGAGGAAGTTTGGCGCGGTTTCCGCCGTGATGCCGCCCGTCGGGCAGAACTTCAGCGTCGGGAACGGGCCGTGGAACGCTTGCAGCATCGGCACGCCGCCCGCCTGCTGCGCCGGGAAGAACTTGACGATCTCGTAGCCGAGCTCCAGCGCGACGATGATGTCGCTCGGCGTCATCACGCCCGGCAGCAGCGGCAGCCCGGCGTCCTGCGCGGCCTTGTGCATGTCCTTCGTCAAGCCCGGCGACACGCCGAACTGCGCGCCCGCCTTCTTCGCCTGCTCGCAGTGCTCGGGCCGCGTGATGGTGCCCACGCCGACCACGATGTCTTCGGCGAGCTGGCTCGCGCGCTCGATCGCGCCGATGCCGGCGGGCGTGCGCAGCGTGATTTCGAGCACCTTCACGCCGCCCGCGTGCAGCGCGCGCGATACATGTTCGCCCTGCTCGACGCTATCGAATGCGAGGACCGGGATCACCGGACCGAGGCGCACGATTTCGCTGACTGTTTTCGACGTCATCTTCAGACTCCTTATCGCTTATTTCTGCATTGCGTGGCTGGCTTCGCTCGCCACGGCGCTGGCCGTTTGGCCTGCTAGTTGCGCTGCGTGCGGCGCTTCGCCGACGAGCGGCCCAAACACCGATGCGCCCATTTCCGCCGGCGCGGCCGCCGAACGGAACACGCCGAACAGCTCGCGGCCGAAGCCCACTTCGTTTTCCGCCTGATGCTGCGACACGGCAATCGGGCGCGCGGCCCATTGCGCGTCGTCGATTTCGATGTCGAGCACACCCGCCTCCGCATCGATGACGAGCATGTCGCCCGTGCACACCTTGCCAAGCGGGCCTTGCAGCAGCGCTTCCGGCGACACGTGAATCACGGCGGGCACCTTGCCCGATGCACCCGACATGCGGCCGTCGGTGACGAGCGCGACGTGAAAGCCCTGATCCTGCAATACGCCGAGCAACGGCGTCAAACGATGCAGCTCGGGCATGCCGTTTGCCCGCGCGCCTTGGAAGCGCACGACGGCAATGAAGTCACGCTTCAGTTCGCCGTTGTCGAACGCTTCCTGCACGGCCTCCTGCGAGTCGAACACGATGGCAGGCGCCTTCACGGTGCGATGCTGCTTCGCGACAGCCGAAATCTTGATGACACCGCGGCCGAGCTTGCCCTGCATCAGACGCAGGCCGCCGTCGGGCTGGAACGGCTCCTTGATGCTGCGCAGCACCGCCGCGTCCTGGCTCTCGGTCACGCCCGGCACCCACGTCAGCTTGCCGTCGAGCAGTTTCGGCTCTTGCGTGTAGTGCGCGAGGCCCTTGCCCGCGACGGTGTTCACGTCGGCGTGCAGCAGGCCGCCTTCGAGCAGGTTGCGGATCAGGAACGCCATGCCGCCCGCCGCGTGATAGTGGTTCACGTCGGCCTTGCCGTTCGGGTACACCTTCGCCAGCAGCGGCACCGACGCGGACAGCGTGTCGAAATCGTCCCAGTCGATGATGATGCCCGCCGCGCGTGCAATCGCGACGAGGTGCAGCGTGTGATTGGTCGAGCCGCCCGTCGCGAGCAGACCGACGATGCCGTTGATGACGGCCTTCTCGTCGATCACATGGCCGATCGGCATGTAGTGGCCGCGATCTGCTGTCAGATCGAGCACGCGGCGCGCGGCTTGCGCGGTGAGCGCGTCGCGCAGCGGCGTATGCGGATGCACGAACGCCGAGCCCGGCAGATGCAGGCCCATGATTTCCATCAGCATCTGGTTGCTGTTGGCCGTGCCGTAGAACGTGCAGGTGCCGTGGCTGTGATACGCAGCCGCTTCCGCTTCGAGCAGCGCGCTGCGATCGCACTGGCCCGTCGCGAACTGCTGGCGGGTCTTCGCCTTGTCGTCGTTCGAGAGGCCGCTCGTCATCGGGCCGGCTGGCACGAAAATGGTCGGCAGATGGCCGAATTGCAGCGCGCCGATCAAGAGGCCCGGCACGATCTTGTCGCACACGCCGAGGCACAGGGCAGCGTCGAACATGTTGTGCGTGAGCGCGACGGCCGTGCTCATCGCAATCACTTCGCGCGAGAACAGCGACAGCTCCATGCCCGCGTTGCCCTGCGTGATGCCATCGCACATCGCCGGCACGCCGCCCGCGAATTGCGCGACGCCGCCGTTTTCACGCGCGGCAGCCTTGATGATGTCGGGGAAATCCTTGTACGGCGCATGCGCCGAGAGCATCTCGTTGTACGACGAGACGATGCCGATATTCGGCTGGCGGATCTGCTTGATGACGAGCTTGTCGTTGCCCTCCAGACCGGCGAAGCCATGCGCGAGGTTCGCGCAAGACAGCGCGCCGCGCGCCGGGAACTTGCCTTGCGCGTTGTCGATGCGCGCCAGATACGCGTCGCGTGTGGGCTTGCTGCGCTCGATCACGCGCTTCGTGACTTTCATCAGTTGCGAATGCGGGGAAACCATCGATGCTCCTTCGTCGCTGGCTCGCGCTTACGCGCTTCGCGCCAGATTGATATCGCGGGGAACGGCTTGGGAAGCCGGCAATCGCGATATTAGTAGAAAAACTACAAGCACACAATGTTGCAGTTGCTGAATCTGCATTGACTCCAAATTCGCCTCAAACCTTTGTGGATTGGCGCTCTCAGACTTCCACAACAGGGATCAGGGTAATCACCTACGGCAAAAATGTAGTTTTTGTACTTGATCCGTCGATCAGCTATAGTCCACGCATTCTTGAGCATAGTGCGAGATTCACGATGATGCTGTCCCAAGTCGAAGCGATGCGCGATCAGTTGCGCCCTTCCGAACGCAAGCTCGCCGATTACGTGATCGAGGCGCCGCGCGAAGTGCTCGACCTGTCGATGACAGAGGTCGCCGCGCGCGCCGGCGTCAGTCAGCCGACCATCGCGCGCTTCTGCCATGCGCTCGGCTTTTCCGGCTTCCGCGAGTTCAAGATCCGCCTTGCGCAAGGCATAGCAACGGAAGTTCCCGCCGTCTATCGGGACGTGAGGCCCGACGAACCCGTGCCGGGCGTCGCCGCCAAAGTGCTCGACCGGACGATCGGCGCGCTGATCCAGGTGCGCAACAATCTGTCGTCCGATAGCGTGGCGTCGGCGATTCAACTGCTTGCGCAGGCGAAGCGCATCGAGTTCTATGGCGCGGGCGGCTCGGGTATCGCCGCGCTCGACATGCAGCACAAGTTTTTCCGTTTGGGCATGCCGAGCGTCGCTTACTCGGATCCGCATACGTTTCTGATGTCGGCGGCCTTGCTTGGCGAAGGCGATGTCGTGGTGGCGATTTCGAACACGGGCCGCACGCGCGACATCATCGATGCGGCGAAGTCCGCGCTCGCCGCGGGCGCGAAAGTGATCGCCGTGACGCATGGGAATTCGCCGCTGGCGCGGATTGCGACGGTTGGCCTCTTCGCCAACGTCGACGAGGACACCGACATCTTTTCACCGATGACGTCGCGCACGTCGCATCTGGCGATCGGCGACATTCTGGCTGTCGGCGTCGCGCTCGAGCGCGGGCCGGAACTGGCGGAGAAGCTCGCGGGCGCGAAGGATCTGATTGCGCAGCGTAGAGTGGCGACGTAGCGGCTCGGCGCCGCTTCTGTCGAGTGCGCGCAAGGTGTGCGGCATAAAGGCAAAACGGGCTCCCGATGGAGCCCGTTTCGTTTGAAGCGTACTGCTTGTGAGACTTGCGCTCAGGTGGCCGTTGCTGCGCCACCTTTGCACTTACCTCGCGATTACCACTGATACGACGCACCCACACCAACCGTCGTGCCCTGCGCGCTGACACCCGCGCCGAGCTTGACCTTGATGTTCTGCGTGATGCGTGCCGAAGCACCCAGCGCAGCGGCCTGATAGCCCTGGTACGTACCCGCACCGATGCCGACCGCGATCGTCTTGCCCTGATCGACGTCGGGGATCATCGTCAGCGCGGTGGCGGCTGCGACGCCCGAGTAGGCGTTGCGTGCCACGCTGTTGACGCTCTGCTGGACCAGGTTGATCCGCTGGTCGGTGTACTGCTTCGCAGTCGTGCCTGTGGGCAGATCGCCCACCGCGTTCGCGACGGCCTGGTTCAACTGGCCGACGTTGACGGCATCCGTCGTCTGCGTGCCCGCCGCGACGTTGGTGATCTGGCGTTCATTGCCCGCCGAGCCCACCGACACCGTGTTCGCACGATCCGCGACAGAGCCATCGCCGAGAGCAACGGCGTGATCCGCCGTCGCCTTCGAGTTCGAACCCATCGCAACCGAGCTGTCGCCGCTCGCCTGAGCGTTGTAGCCCGCTGCGATCGACTGGTTGCCGCTCGCGTTCGCGGTCGGCCCCATCGCCGTGGCGTGCGTGCCGCTGGCCTGCGCTTGCTCGGTATTGCGATCGCCGTTGGACGTGAACATCGGATCGACTGCGTTGTTCGCGATGTTCGTGACGTTGGTGATCGCCGCGTTCAGCTGGTCGACGTTCACGGCGTCCGTGCCATCTGTACCCGCTGCGACGTTGTGGATCACCGTGCCATCCGGCGCGTTGCCGCCACCCATCGTGATGCTGCTGTAGTTGACGGAACCGTCGGCGTTCTTGTCGTACTGCACAGAACCCGCGCTCAGGTTGTTCACCGTGGTCGAGATGTTGTTCACCTGGCCTTGGACCTGGTTCACCGCCTGGTTCGTCGCGTACAGCTGCGAACCGTTCACGGCATCCGTCGAGCTTGCGCTCAACTGGCCTGCCGCCACGTTCGTGACCGTGCGTTCCTGACCGGCGCTACCGACGCTCACCGTGCCGACGGGAGCCGAACCCGCGAACGAGTAGTTCTGTCCGCCGATCGTCGCACCCGTTGTGGCGACCACCGCGCCCGTCACCGCGTTCGAACCCAGCGCCACCGAGTTGGCCACAGTCGCGCTGGCGTTGCCGCCGATCGCCACCGAGTCCTCACCCGCCGCCACCGAGTCCGCCAGCGTCGAGTTCGTATGGAAGTACTTGATGCCGCCACCGCTCACGATGTTGTTGATCGTGTTGTCGATGTTCGTCACGTCGCCTGCCAGGTTCGTCACGCGACCGTCGATGTTGGTGATCGCGTCGCCCACATTGCTGACCGTCGTGTTGCCACTATTGATCACGTACGTCGGGTTGCTGATCGTGCCGTCACTGTTAACCGTCGAGCCACCACCGATCGCGTTCGCCGTCGACTGCGCCACGTTGAACAGCTGCGAGCCGTTCACCGCGTCCACGCTCGATGCGTTCACGTTGCCGTTGGCGACACCCGTCAGCTTGCGTGCACCGGCCGTGCCGGTGAAGTCCACCAGCGAGCCGTCCGTGTTCTTCGCGACCGTGATGGTGCGCGTCGATGCATCCTGCTGCACCAGACCGATCGTGCCGTTGTCGATCTGCGTCGTGATGTTGCTGATGTCGGTCGTGTTCTGCGTCACGCGGCCATCAATGTTCGTGATCGCACCGGCAACCGTCGTCACCGTCGAGCCACCGATGTTGAACGTCGGGCCCGTGATCGTGCCCGTCGACGCGTTGTACGT
>NZ_JAGIPX010000027.1:0-2809 GCF_017814945.1 Paraburkholderia sp. LEh10 | reverse complement strand
CCGCTGCCCGGGTTGTACGCTGCCGCCGACAGGTTCGCCGTCGTCGTCGCGTTCGTGCCCAGCGCCACCGAGTTCGAAGCCGTTGCGCTCGCATTGCCGCCGATCGCCACCGCGTTCACACCCGTCGCCACCGAGTCCGCCAGCGTCGAGTTCGCATGGAAGTACTTGATGCCGCCACCGTTGACGATGTTCGTCACCTGGTTGTTGATGTTCGTGACACGTCCATCCAGGTTGGTGATTGCACCGCCCACGTTGTTGTAGGTGTTACCACCGATCACGTACGTCGGGTTGCTGATCGTGCCGTCGCTGTTCACCGTCGAGCCACCGCCCAGCGCGTTGGCATCCGACTTCGCCACGTTGTAAAGCTGCGAGCCGTTCACCGCGTCCACGCTCGATGCGTTCACGTTGCCGTTGGCCACGCCCGTCAGCTTGCGTGCGCCCGCCGTGCCGGTGAAGTCCACGAGCGTACCGTCCGTGTTCTTCGCGACCGTGATGGTGCGCGTCGACGCATCCTGCTGCACCAGACCGATCGTGCCCTTGTTGATCTGGTTGGTGATGTTGCTGATGTCCGTCGTGTTCTGCGTCACGCGGCCATCGATGTTGGTGATCGCCCCGGCAACCGTCGTCACCGTCGAGCCACCGATGTTGAACGTCGGGCCCGTGATCGTGCCCGTCGACGCGTTGTACGTCGAACCGCCACCAATCACGTTCGCGATGCTCGTGCCTTCGGCGTTCACCTTCGCGTCTTCCGACTGCAACTGGCTCACGTTGACTGCGTCCGTCGCGGCGGAACCTGCGGCCACGTTCGTCAGACGACGCTCGTTGCCTGCCGAACCCACCGACACCTCACCCACCGGCACCGTGCCCGACAGCGTGCCGCTGCCCGGGTTGTACGCTGCCGCCGACAGGTTCGCCGTCGTCGTCGCGTTCGTGCCCAGCGCCACCGAGTTCGAGGCCGTTGCGCTGGCGTTGCCGCCGATCGCCACCGCGTTCATACCCGTTGCCACCGAGTCCGCCAGCGTCGAGTTCGCGTGGAAGTACTTGATGCCGCCACCGTTGACGATGTTCGTCACCTGGTTGTTGATGTTCGTGACGTTGTTGCCCAGGTTGTTGACGGTATTGCTCAGGTTCGAAACATTGTTCGAGACGTTGTTGACCTTCGCATCTTCGGACGTCAGCTGGCTGACGTTCACCGCATCGGTCGCGTTCAGGCCCGCCGCCACGTTCGTGATCCGGCGCTCCGCACCGGCCGCGCCCACCGACACTTCACCCGCAGCCGTCGACGCCGAGATCGCCGTGCCACCGACCGGCGTGAAGCCCGCCGTGCCCAGCGTGGTCGAGTTCGCCACCGCGTTCGTGCCCAGCGCCACCGAGTTCGCCGTCGTCGCGCTGGCGTTGCCGCCGATCGCCACCGCGTTCGCACCCGTTGCCACCGAATCGGCCAGCGTCGAGTTCGCGTGGAAGTACTTGATGCCGCCACCGTTGACGATGTTCGTCACCTGGTTGTTGATATTGGTGACGTTGTTGCCCAGGTTGTTGACCGTGTTGCTCAGGTTGCTGACGTTGTTCGACACGTTCGACACATTGTTCGAGACGTTGTTGACCTTCGCATCTTCCGACGTCAGCTGGCTCACGTTCACCGCATCGGTCGCGTTCAGGCCCGCTGCCACGTTCGTGATACGACGCTCCGCACCGGCCGCGCCCACCGACACTTCACCCGCAGCCGTCGAAGCCGAGATCGCCGTGCCGCCGACCGGCGCGAAGCCCGCCGTGCCCAGCGTGGTCGAGTTCGCCACCGCGTTCGTCCCCAGCGCCACCGAGTTCGCCGTCGTCGCGCTGGCGTTGCCGCCGATCGCCACCGCGTTCGCACCCGTTGCCACCGAGTCCGCCAGCGTCGAGTTCGCGTGGAAGTACTTGATGCCGCCACCGTTGACGATGTTCGTCACCTGGTTGTTGATATTGGTGACGTTGTTGCCCAGGTTGTTGACCGTGTTGCTCAGGTTGCTGACGTTGTTCGACACGTTCGAAACATTGTTCGACACGTTGTTGACCTTCGCATCTTCCGACGTCAGCTGGCTCACGTTCACCGCATCGGTCGCGTTCAGGCCCGCCGCCACGTTCGTGATACGACGCTCGGCACCCGCCGCACCCACCGACACTTCGCCCGCAGCCGTCGAAGCCGAGATCGCCGTGCCACCGACCGGCGTGAAGCCCGCCGTGCCCAGCGTGGTCGAGTTCGCCACCGCGTTCGTCCCCAGCGCGACCGAGTTCGCCGTCGTCGCGCTGGCGTTGCCGCCGATCGCCACCGCGTTCGCACCCGTTGCCACCGAATCGGCCAGCGTCGAGTTCGCGTGGAAGTACTTGATGCCGCCGCCGTTGACGATGTTCGTCACGTTGCCATTGATGTTGTTGACCGTATTGCTCAGGTTCGAAACGTTGTTCGAGACGTTGTTGACCTTCGCATCTTCCGACGTCAGCTGGCTCACGTTCACCGCATCGGTCGCATTCAGGCCCGCCGCCACGTTCGTGATACGACGCTCCGCACCGGCCGCGCCCACCGACACTTCACCCGCAGCCGTCGAAGCCGAGATCGCCGTGCCGCCGACCGGCGCGAAGCCCGCCGTGCCCAGCGTGGTCGAGTTCGCCACCGCGTTCGTCCCCAGCGCGACCGAGTTCGCCGTCGTCGCGCTGGCGTTGCCGCCGATCGCCACCGCGTTCGCACCCGTTGCCACCGAATCGGCCAGCGTCGAGTTCGCGTGGAAGTACTTGATGCCGCCACCGTTGACGATGTTCGTCACCTGGTTGTTGA
>NZ_JAGIPX010000260.1 GCF_017814945.1 Paraburkholderia sp. LEh10 | reverse complement strand
CGAAGCCGAGATCGCCGTGCCGCCGACCGGCGCGAAGCCCGCCGTGCCCAGCGTGGTCGAGTTCGCCACCGCGTTCGAGCCCAGCGCCACCGAGTTCGCCGTCGTCGCGCTCGCGTTGCCGCCGATCGCCACTGCGTTTGCACCCGTTGCCACCGAATCGGCCAGCGTCGAGTTCGCGTGGAAGTACTTGATGCCGCCACCGTTCTGGACGTTGTTGATGTAGTTGGCGATGTTCGTGATATTGCCCGTCGCCGTGCTGATGTTGTTGACGGTGTTGCTCAGGTTCGCCAGGTTGTTGCTGACGTTGTTCACCTTCGCATCTTCCGACGTCAGCTGGCTGACATTCACCGCATCGGTCGCATTGAGACCCGCCGCCACGTTCGTGAT
>NZ_JAGIPX010000259.1 GCF_017814945.1 Paraburkholderia sp. LEh10 | reverse complement strand
CCGAAGCCCTGGATCGCGCCGTTGGTGTCCTGCGCGACACGCTCCGAGCCCGCGACGACGCCGCGCACTTCGACGCCGGCGCCCGGCAGCGCGCCGATCAGCGAGTAGTACATGCGGTCGAGACCGCCCGCGCGCTCGGGAAACCAGTGCATGCCGATTTGCAGTGATTTGATGGAGCGGGAATGGACCGGGCTGTTTTCCATGTTGCGTAAATGTGTTGAAAAGGGGGGCCCGTCGTTATTGCACGACGTGATCTTCGTCGGTCATTTTCGGAATCGATCGAATTGATTTAGAAGCGTCCAATCCTGATGGGTGCCCAATCCACGAGAGGATGCGCGAGCAACTCGGGCGCGACATGCGAGGCAACCAGCGTGACCTCGATGTTTTCTTCGAGCGCCG
>NZ_JAGIPX010000258.1 GCF_017814945.1 Paraburkholderia sp. LEh10 | reverse complement strand
CTGTTCGCGCTGTAATGCGAGTGGTTTTCGATGTCGCTGTACGTCAGTGTGCCGGTCGACAGGCTGTTCTTCGACGAATCTGCGGTGCTGGATATCACCGCGCCCGTCAGGCCCGTATTGCCCTTGACGTTGATATCGAAGCCGCCGCTGCCCGCGTTGATGCCCGCCTGCTCGTTGACCTGGGCATAGTTGCCATCGGCATGGCCGTTCTGCGCGCTGAAGCTCGCGCTGCCGCCGCCCTGGCTGATGCTGAAGCCACCGCCCGCGCTGCTCTGGTGCGCGGTGCTCACCGTCGTATCCTGCACGCTCCGGATAGCCAGGTTGCCGCCCACATCGGCCGTCACCTGTTTTGCGTTGACCTGCGAACCCGTGATGTTCGTATCACCGCCGCTGATGATCGTCGCGC
>NZ_JAGIPX010000257.1 GCF_017814945.1 Paraburkholderia sp. LEh10 | reverse complement strand
AGATTGAACTGGTCGACGTTCACGCAGCCCGGCACGACGCGGATGCGCTCGGCGGGAATGCCGTAGCGTGATGTGAGAATCCTGCCGAATGCATCCGACAGCACGATCAGCCGCGACGAACGCGCATACACGGCCTGCTCCAGGTAACGCTTGGCGCGCTGACCAAGTGAATCGGCGCCCTCGACATGGCTCTCGTCGGCCCACGGACCGTGAAAATGCGAGACCTGTGGAATGCCGCGCATCACGTCGAATCCCGGAAACGTGTACAGCGCGAAGTGCGACGAGATCACATCGGGACGCTGCTCGCGAATCTCGCGGCGCAACGCGCGCCGCGCGGCCATCAGGCGCAGCGGCAGCGATTGCGCGGCGGAACCGAAGCCCTGGATCGCGCCGTTGGTGTCCTGCGC
>NZ_JAGIPX010000256.1 GCF_017814945.1 Paraburkholderia sp. LEh10 | reverse complement strand
AAGTAGGTAATCGTCAGGCTCCTTACCCCATGCACCAACCCCGCCCTCAAAAGCGGGGTTGCTGCGTTTACGGCGCCAAAAAGAGGTAAGCGCCCGGCGAAGGCACGGGAGCGAGCTGGCTAGCGGCGATCAGGCAACGGCGGGTGCCCAGCGATGCGGTAGTAACTGAGCGATGTCGTCGGCTCGTTGGGTGGGCAATCGATTGAGCACGTCCTTCAGGTAGACGTAGGGATCATGGCCATTGAGCTGCGCAGTTCGAATCAGGCTCATGATCGCAGCGGCGCGTTGCCCTGCGCGCAGCGAACCCGCAAATAGCCAGTTCGACCGACTGATGGCAAGCTCGTGCTCATTCTGCCCATATCGGGCAGGAAATTGAAGTCCATTATCGTTGGCATCCGCTATATGGTCGC
>NZ_JAGIPX010000255.1 GCF_017814945.1 Paraburkholderia sp. LEh10 | reverse complement strand
ATCAGGACCTGAAGCAGGAGTTCGGGCTCGGTCATTATGAAGGGCGAGGCTGGCGTGGCTTTCACCATCACGCCACACTGAGTATCGCTGCGTACGGATTTCTGATGGCTCAGCGACTCAAAATGCAATCAGATGGGCGTGGTAAAAAAAACTTCCTTGAACACGCGCTGCCTGCCCTTCCCCCGGATTACATCCCCCGGGGCAGTCCAGCGCGCTCAGCGCCACGTTCCTGATTCCATTACTACGTTACGCATCCTGCTTGGACAAAGACTCATGCAACGATGGCACTCTTACGGTACAACAATTGAGCGCACAACTGATTTTATGACACAGTGAGACTTCTATGGGGCATTGGAAGTCAAGCCCTTTCGCGATCCATTTTTCCGTCAGTTATCTCCCATTCGAGAGCGCG
>NZ_JAGIPX010000026.1 GCF_017814945.1 Paraburkholderia sp. LEh10 | reverse complement strand
TGTTTCATGCGCTTATTGTGCCTGGCAGGCTTCGGGTTGAACAGCATGGCATGGGCGAGTTTTGAACACTTTCCCTAGCGGACACCTCGCCCCCTTAGAGACGCCAGATGCTTTTCTGGACTTGGTAGAAGGCTTTCTGGATCGCTAACGCCAAGATTTCGCTCCGATCTAAGCTCGTTCAAGTGCGAATCCAGAATGTCGCGCGATTCATTCAACACCTTGATTCGGGCTTCGATTTTTCTTGTTATAAGGAACCGCCCCCATGACGCACAACATTGAGGGTCGAACACGCTGGCTCGCGCTCGTCGTTCTCTGCATGGGCGTGCTGATGATCGTCCTCGATACGACCATCGTGAACGTCGCGTTGCCGTCGATCGCCGCCGATCTCGGCTTTTCCGAAACCGCGCTCGTGTGGGTCGTCAATGCGTACATGCTGACCTTCGGCGGCTTTCTGCTGCTCGGCGGCCGGCTCGGCGATCTATACGGACACCGCAAGCTCTTTCTCGCGGGCATTACGCTGTTCACGGTCGCGTCGCTCGCGTGCGGCCTCGCGAACTCACAAGCGATGCTGGTTTGCGCGCGCGCGATTCAAGGCCTGGGTGGCGCGGTCGTGTCGGCGGTTTCGCTGTCGCTGATCATGAACCTCTTCACCGAGGAAGCCGAGCGCGCGAAAGCGATGGGCGTCTATGGCTTCGTGTGCGCGGGCGGAGGCAGCATCGGCGTGCTGCTGGGCGGCCTGCTGACGAACCTGCTGAGCTGGCACTGGATCTTTCTCGTCAATCTGCCCATCGGCATCGCCGTGTGCGTGCTGTGCATCGCGCTGCTGCCCGCCGGGCGCGGCCACGCGCACGGCGAACGGCTCGACGTGGCGGGCGCCGCGACGGTCACGGCATCGCTGATGCTTGCCGTCTACGCGATCGTCAATGGCAACGAGGCGGGATGGCTCTCCGCGCAAACGGTGGGCCTGATCTTCGTCGCGCTGGTCCTGCTCAGTACTTTTCTCGCGATCGAAGCGCGTGTCGTGCATCCGCTGATGCCACTCAAGCTCTTCACGTTGCGCAATGTGGCGACGGCGAATGTCGTCGGCGTCTTGTGGGCTGCCGCGATGTTCGCGTGGTTCTTCATTTCGGCACTCTATTTGCAGCGGGTGCTCGGCTATTCGCCATTGAAGGTCGGTCTCGCGTTTCTGCCCGCGAACCTGATCATGGGCTTCTTCTCGCTCGGGCTGTCAGCGCGCGTGGTGATGCGCTTCGGTATCCGCCGCCCGCTCGCCGCGGGGCTGTTTCTCGCCGCGCTCGGCCTGTTGCTGTTTGCGCGCGCGCCCGTCGAAGGACGCTTCGTCATCGACGTGCTGCCCGGCATGGTGCTGCTCGGCATCGGCGCGGGCGTCGCGTTCAATCCGCTGCTGCTCGCCGCGATGAGCGACGTCGATCCCGCCGATTCAGGTCTCGCGTCGGGCATCGTGAATACGTCGTTCATGATGGGCGGCGCGTTGGGACTCGCGGTGCTGGCAAGTCTCGCGGCCGCGCAATCGGCAAGCGGCGGCCAGCAGCAGGCCGATACGCCCGCGGCCCTCACGAGCGGCTATCACGTGGCATTTTTCATCGGCGCGATCTTCGCAGCGTTGGCCGCGACGATTGGCGGCGCGTGGTTGCGGCGAGGCGCGCCATCTCCTTCGCAACGTGTCCGCGACGAGGATGCGTTGAAGCAGTCGATCGAGCAGTCGCCGTGAGGTGGTCGGTTGGACCGGCAACCGGCTCGATGTGAAGAACCGCAAGCGCGATCAAACGAACGATGTGCTCAGTCGATATGCTTGGTTCATGCCAAACGAGAGTCCTTATGAACCCAGTCGGAAATCCTGCCGGCAAAGCGCTCTGGTTTATCGAAAGCCACTTTTCGGGTGAGTTGTCGCTCGACGATATTGCCGCTTGCGGCTGCGTGTCGCGCTTTCATCTGTCGCGTGCATTCGAAGCAGCGACGGGCTTTGCGGTCATGCGCTACGTGCGCGCGCGCCGCCTGACGGAAGCAGCGCGGCGTCTTGCACGCGGCGCGCCGGATATTCTCGCCGTCGCGGTCGACACAGGTTACGGCTCTCACGAGGCATTCACTCGCGCGTTTCGTGAGCAGTTCGGGCTCACGCCCGAAGCGTTGCGCGCGCAAGGTCATCTCGACAACATCGCACTCGTGGAGCCGATCAAAATGGACGAATCACTTCTCACCAACCTGGAACCGCCGCGCTTCGTCAACGGCGAGCCTTTGCTCGTCGCCGGACTGAGCGAGCGCTACAACTGCGAAAGCAGTTCGGGCATTCCCGCGCAGTGGCAACGCTTCAATACGATCTTCGGCAAGGTGCCGGGGCAGATTGGACACGTTGCGTACGGTGTCAGCTACAACCCCGACGACTCGGGCAACTTCGACTATATGTGCGGCGTGGAAGTGGCCGACTTCTCGGCCTTGCCCGCTGAGTTGGGCCGCGTGCGCATCGGCGCGCAACGCTATGCGGTATTCACGCATCGCGAGCACATCTCGACGATACGCCGCACATGCAACACGATCTGGAACAAGTGGCTGCCCGAGTCCGGCCACACGCCCGCCGATGCGCCCAACTTCGAGCGCTATGGCGAGCAGTTCAATCCCGTGACGGGCATGGGCGGCGTTGAAATCTGGGTGCCGCTGAAGACGTGAATCAACGCCTCGTGCCGTCGATGGGCGCGGCTTCGACTTCGAACGTGTCGCCCGTTTCGAAGAAGGTGCCGCCCGCGACGTAGTGGCACGTGCGCATGTCGTGATCGTCGCCGAAGTGCCAGCGGTTATTCGAGTACACACGGCTATCCGCGTAGCATGCGACCACTTCGGCGAGAATCAGATCGTGCCGCTGGCTGTCGTCGGGGATCACCTTGCACTCGAACCACGCGACGCAGCCTTCCAGCATCGGCACGTCGATCTTCTCGGCGGCAAACGTCTCGAGTTCGAGCGCGGCGAGCTTGTCGATCTCGACGCCCGCGTTCGAGCCGACAGCGAGCGTGTGGCGCGCGAACCCGCGCGTCGGCAGTTGCAGGCCGAACACGCCGCTTGCTTCGACGAATTGCCTTGTCAACGTTTTGGCGTCGATCACGACGACCACTTTAGGCGGGACGAAATCCAGCGGCATGGCCCACGAGGCAGCCATCACGTTCGAACGTCCGTCGTGCGCGCTCGTGATCAGCGTGACGGGACCGTGGTTCAAAAGGCGTGTCGCGCGCGCCAGATCGACGGATTGCCGGAATTGTTGCATGTGTGGCCTTCGCAGTATCGATGCTGCATTCTAGCGACCGCATCGCGAAACGCGGCGGCCGGGTGCCGGGTGGGAAACGTCCTGGCGTCGCGGCAACGCGTGGCGCGACAGAATGAAAAAAACGGCGGCGCCCGTGCGCCGCCCGCCAATGCGAATGGATGCGATATCAGTGCGTCGTCGGAGGCTTGCCGTGCGTTACGTCAAGCGGCTGGTGCGCCTCGCCGTTCGCGCCCGGGAAAAATGCGTTCCATGCCGCGCGCACGCCTTCGGCTGCGGTGGCTTCGGCGTCGATGGTTTCCGGTTCCCCCACGCGGGCGGGATCTTCGCTCAGTCCGCGCCAGTGGGTGAATACGAGAAGCGGCTTTTCGGTCCATCCGCCTTCCGCGTATTTTGCGAATGCCGTATCGCCGCTCACCAACTGGACTTCGTACCACCCTTCCCTCACGGGCGCATAGTCGTCCAGCGGGAACCATGCGGTCGCTTCGATATCCATAGTGCCGTCTCCTGTTGTGGGTTTGACTCAGAGGAAGGCATTGTGCATGCCTTACGGGCGGCGCCCGCTCCGGCGCCGGGCCGGCAGCTGGTTCGTGACTTGCAGCGCGAACCGGGCGGAAAAAATGCCGCACTTTTCACCAACGACGCCATCGCCAGATTTACACACTCGCCCGCTGGCGTAAAGCCTGTCGACATATTCGATGCTTTCGAATGTGGGCCGCCGTATATTCGACCATGCGAAATCTCCGCGCAAGCCGCTCCCGCAGCGCGTCACGACTTCGCTTTCACGTCGAACGCGCCGCGATCGAATGCTTCGCAGTACGTGCGCCAGTCGCTGACGACCTGCGCTTCGCACTGCGCGGCCAGGTCGATCAGCGGCAATCGCCATTTACTGTGTTCGCCGAACGCGATCAGATCGTCCGCGATCGCGGAACTCTGACGGCCGCTGCTGCGAAAATGCGCCCACGCAATCAGTTCCGCCATGTTGCGCACGACGGACTCCAGCCGAGGCAGCTTGCCATTCCAGTTATGCAACGCGACGCGGTCCTCCGAAGGTTGCAGCCCGCGCAACACGTACGGACGCTTTTCGAACTCGACGGCATGCAGGAACGCCTGCGATACCACTTGGTCGCGTCTCTGGATCTCGACGACGCGCTCGGCCTCGCTGCTCCATTTCGGCTGAGGAGTCTTGACGTTCGGCGCGGTGGCGGACGGCAAAGCCAGCTTCAGGTCCAGCAGATAGTTGCCGTCGGGCGACCCTTTGCCTTCGGCGAGCATCACATAGCGATCGACGCCCAGACTGCCCGTGCCCGCGATGCGCCGCGCGACGTCGATGATCTGATAAAACGCCGGATTCGGCTCGCGCTTCGCGAAGTCGTTCATGAACTCGACAATTTTGCTCCGCGCATCGTCAGTGACGGGCAGCGCCTTCTTGCCGTCGATGCGCAGCGCCCGCTTTTTCCCTTCCAACTCGGTGCGCCGGTTCAGGTGATCGGCGCGCGAACGCTGGTGCAAGGCGGCGAAAAGCTCACCGACCATGCCTTCGGCCGTCTCCTCTTCGATCCACCGCGCCTTGCCGAATCGCAGCGCGGCCGCGTAGGAGTCGATCGCCGTATGGCATAGCGCGAGCGCCTCGGCGCGGCTGAGCTTCAGGTCGTCGGCGGCCACCAGCACGCTCGATAACAATCGGATCATCTCGAACAGGCACGGCGCGAGACAGGCCTCGTCGAAATCGTTGATGTCGAAATAGATGAGCCGGTTATCGCCCTTGTAGCTGCCGAAGTTTTCCAGATGCATGTCGCCGCAGATCCACGCATGCGGCGAGCCTTCCAGCACGGTGCCTTTCGGCAGACGCCTGTAGAAGAGATGACAGGTGCCGCGCAGGAATACGAACGGCGACGTGCGCATGCGCGCGTACTTCATCGCGAGGCGTTCGGGGTCCCGGCCGGCGTTGAACTGGGCGATTTCGTGAGCGACGTCGAGCATTTGGGCCTCGTTCGGATGGGGAGCTATCAGGATCATTCTGTACGGACAGCCTTTCACATCCAAACGTTCGCCATTAAGGGCGACGGACGATGGTGCGATGATGCAGGCGGCGATGCTGGCTCCATTGAATACCATTCGCCTGGGTCTTACACGCGCGTGGCGTTTGCCGTATCTTGCCCGTTTTGGCATGTTTCATAGCGCGTATCGGGGCGGCAGACCAGCTTGCTTGGAACTGAGCAGGCGCTAAGCGTCGACTCTGGTCGACTCGCCATGGGTTGGGAGTGGGCGCTCAAGCGCTAACTCCCATCGGGCTGGCGTGGGACCAGAGTAGGCGCTAAAGCGCCAACTCTGGTCGACAGGAGAACACAGTGGTGGAACGAATCAACGAATACGGTCAGCCGATCGGCGAACCCATGCCGCACTGGCAACCGGCGAGGCTGCCAGGCAATCAGCCGATGACGGGCCGCTATTGCCTGCTCGAACGGGTCGACGTCGAACGGCACGCGGACGATTTGTACGAAGCCTATCGCGCGGCGCCAGACAGCCGAGACTGGACGTACCTTTCCGTAGGACCGTTCGATAAGCCCGAAGCGTATCGCGACTTCCTCGCGTCCTGCGCGGCGTCACCGGACCCGTTGCATTACGCCGTCATCGACCTCGCGACGGGCAAGGCCGTCGGCACGCTTTCGCTGATGCGCATCGACAAGGCGAACGGCGTGATCGAAGTCGGCTTCGTCGTGTTTTCGCGGCGGCTGCAAAAGACGCGTATGGCGACGGAAGCGATCTTCCTACTGATGCAGCGCGTATTCGACGAACTCGGCTACCGGCGTTTCGAATGGAAGTGCGATGCGCTGAACGTGCCGTCGCGCACGGCGGCGGCCCGTTTCGGCTTCACATTTGAAGGCATCTTCCGCCAGGCCGTGTTCTACAAGGGACGCAATCGCGATACGGCGTGGTTCTCGATCATCGATAGCGAATGGCCGGCGCTGCGCGCGGGCTTCGCGCAATGGCTCGACGAAGCGAACTTCGACGCGCAAGGCGCTCAGCGGCAAACGTTGCAGGCGTGCATCGCGGCGCAGGCGCAACGCGCGTAGCGGGGCGCGACGCCCGTTGGCACAGGCTGCGCCCGCCGCCGGCGCATCGCGCCCTCACATCATCAGGAATGCCCTCAAGCTGCGGCGGATCGCATCGAGTTCGGCCTGGGCGACCCGCTCTTCCCTGTATTGGCCGCCACGCGCGACCCAGTCGAGCGTGGTGATCTGATCGATCAACGCGACACACGGCTTGGGCAACGCGGCAACGGGAATCTCCGTCGAGAATCCACGCGCCTTTGTCGTGCAAGGCACGGCGACGATCCGGTGCGAAGGACCGTTGTGCGCATCGTGCGACAGCACAACGACAGGCCTCGGATAGCCCCCACCCTGCTCGCGCCCGACCACGGGCTCGAGCTTGATCCACAACACATCGCCGATTTCGGGAACGCCGTGCTTCATGTTGCTCCTTACCAGTCGTTCTGATCCGTTGGGTCGGCAAGTTCGGAACCCATTGCGGCGCCTCGATCGATGGCTGGATGCACGTCCATTGGCCTCGCCGCGAGTTGCTCGCGATACTCGTCCCAGTTGAACGTCTTGACAGCGGGCGTCGCCACCAGCGCACCGTCCGCCACCACCATGTCGACTTCCTGATCTTCGCGCAGCTGCAGTTCCTCAGCCAGGCTTGCTGGAATCCTCACTGCAAGGCTGTTTCCCCACCGCTTGATTGTCTGAATAGCCATCGCCCCACCTTCGCCTGAAGAACCCAGATACACGGCTACCTCCCTAAAAAAGGCCGCAAAGGACCGGAAGCGCCGCGCAGTCTCTACACTGTAGAGACTGCAATGCTACGCGGCGCCAGTTGGTGTGTCAACGCTGTATCTACATGCGATTGATTGGCTCATATGACCGATGCATTCGCGTCATCAATGTCGCATCGGCGGCCGTCGGAAGCCATTCGGCCAGAAGACATAGGAGAGGATGGGAGGAACTGGGAATGCGCCTAGCCAGCGCGGCGGAACACGCCGGTCTGATGTCCGTTGTACACGGTCCGCCGCTCCTCGACGTAACGGCATTTCGCGGCCACGCGCCGCGACGCCTCATTGTCGGGCGCGATGATGCAAACGGTGTCGCGCCCAGGCCACTTCGCGTCGGCCCATGTCAGCGCGCCACGCACGGCCTCCGTCGCGTAGCCGAGCCCGTGCGCCGACGGCATCAGCACCCAGCCGATTTCGGGCGCGCCGTCGAGCGGCGGATCGATTTCGCGCCGGTAGTCGGCGAAGCCGACCTCGCCGACAAACCGACCGCTCTCCTTCTCGCGTATCACCCAGTAGCCGTAGCCCAACAGCGCCCAGTGTCCGACGTAGCGCAGCAGCCGCGACCACACCTCTTCACGGCTAAACGGCCTGCCGCCGATGAACCGTGTGACGACCTCATCGGACCAGAGTGCGAAACTTTCATCGAAGTCGTCACGGACGTGCGGACGCAAGATCAGGCGATCGGTTTCAAGCTCGAAAGCGGAAGGGTTCATGGCGCGCGTATCGGTTCGGCGATTGGGAAAGCGCAGATCATCGCAGATGCGCGCACCGTTCGCTGCCCCTCGATACGCGGGCGACGCACGCGCGCCACATGGCACGCGATGCGCTCCGCGCCCGATCGCGCATCGAACTTCGCCCTTATTGACGCCCTTGCGCCATTTGCTCCATGGCCTGCTTCATTTCTTCGGGCGTGACGTCACGCTTGTGCGTCGCGACAGACCAGCGATGGCCGAACGGATCTTCGAGCTGACCGTAACGGTCGCCCCAGAACATGTCCGTGGCGGGCATCGTCACCTTCGCGCCTGCCGCTTGCGCTTGCGCGATGGTGGCATCCGCATCGTCGACATAGAGGTGCAGCACGACAGGCGTGCCCTTCAGCGCCTTCGGACCGAACGAAGGTCCCCCGCCGCAATCGGGCATTTCATCGACGAGCATCAGCGTCGAATCGCCGATTTTCAGCGATGCGTGCATCAGCTTGCCGCCGGGACCGGGCAGGCGCACCTGTTCGATGGCGTTGAACGCTTTCTTGTAGAACTCGATTGCTTCAGCCGCACCCGCGACGATGATGTGCGGGGTCAGCGAGTGCATGCCCTCGGGAATGGGCTTCGGCATGATGGTTTCTCCTGATGTGAAGAGGTTCATGAGTGACGAAGTTTCGCCGGATCAGCGAGTCTTCACCACTATGACGAATAAACCATCCTCAGATCGACACGCGCAACCGACAATTTTTTGTGATCGTTCCACTGATACGCGCCGCCCGCCACGCCGCCGATCACGAACGCGTCCCGGACCAGCGAGCCGGCCAGCAGAAGCCGTTCTGTCGTCACTTGCTGCGCTCCCTGTTGTTCTGATCGGGTGACTTCGCATGAACGCCGTGTCAGGCCAGGTGCGCGACTTGCGCGTTCCGCGGTCCACGGCGCCCGCTCATATACGACGACGGCCGGCCGGCAGGACTACGGCCGCGCCGGCAACGCCGCACAAAGCGCGAGCGGCTTTGTGGCTTTAACGCGCGAGCCGGGAAAATCCGTCGCGGATTTACGCGGCGTCGAGCCCCGGTGGCACAAGCGGCGGGGAATGGGTATTGTCAGGACTGGACTTCACGTGACAGGAGCGGCGAGTGACAAACAACGACTGGTTCTCCAGGTTCTCGACGGGTCTATCCACGATGGCCGGCAAGCCGGCGACATTCGTCGTCGCGGTGGCGCTCGTCGTCGTATGGGCGATCAGCGGGCCGATGTTCCATTTCAGCGATACGTGGCAACTGGTGATCAACACGTCGACGACGATCGTCACCTTTCTGATGGTCTTTTTGATCCAGAACACGCAGAACCGCGACACGGCCGCGATGCAGATCAAGCTCGACGAACTGATCCGCGCGCTCGACGGCGCGCACAACGCGCTGCTCGATCTGGAGGAACTGAACGAAAAAGACCTCCAGCGTTTCCGCCGCCGTTATGAGCAGCTGGCCGAAGAGGCACGCAACGCGCTGCGATCGGGCGGCACCGACACCGACTCGCCGTTCATCGACGAAAGCAACAGCGAAGACGGCAAGGAGCGCGCACCGCGCACCGACAGGCGTTGAACCGTGCCGCAAGCCACGCCACCCGACCTGCATGACGAAGCGCAAGGCCATTCGCTCGTCGAGCGCTATCCGCGCGGTCTGCGGATCGACCCGCATTCGCATGCCTGGGCGCAGGTGCTCTATGCCGTATCGGGCGTGATGTGGGTCGAGGTCGGACGCGAGGCGCTCGTCGTTCCGCCGCAGCGCGCGGTATGGCTGCCCGCGGGAATCGAGCACTCGATCCACATGATGAGCGATGTCGAGATGCGCAATCTGTATCTGCATGAGCGCGGCATCGGCCATCTGAGCGCTCGCAGCGACGTGGTCGAGATCAATGGCCTGTTGCGCGAGCTGATTACGTCGATTGCGGAACATGAGCAGGCGCAGACCCGCGACGAAGACTATCTGAGCGCCGCGTACCGGCTCGCGATGCTCGAACTCGCGCATGCGCCGCGCTCGTCGCTGCGCATTGCGCTGCCCGATGCGTCGGATCGCCGGCTCGATGCGCTGTGCCGCGCGGTAGTCGCCAATCCATCGAATGCGATCAGCTTCGAGCAGCACGCGGCGGCCGTGGGCGCTAGCGTGCGGACGCTCGCGCGGCTCTTCACGCGCGAGCTGGGCATCGGCTTCGCGGAGTGGCGCAGGCAGGTGCAACTGGCCGTCGCCGTGTCGGGTCTCGCGGAAGGGCGCGCCGTCAGCAGCATCGCGCGCGCGCTCGGCTATCTGCCGAGCAGCTTCAGCGACATGTTCCGCCGCGAACTCGGCGCGCCGCCGACCGATTTCGATCCGCACGCGACGCTGGCGGCGTCCGCTGCGATAAAGTCCGCTGCGATAAAGTCTTGAAGCGCCGTCGGACGCCTGGTGTCCATGCGCTGACGCGGACGCAAGCCGTATCGCGTTGCCGCCAGGCACGCCCGCCGTTGTTGAGCGAGAATCGGGGGCGTCGGCGCGGCTGCGGATGATCGAATCGGCCGTCGCCATGGCCAAACCTTAAACGTGAGGAAACATCAAATGAGCAAGGGATACTGGGTCACCCACTACCGCAGGACGAACGACGCCTCGGCGCTGGCCGCGTACGCGCAACTGGCGTTGCCGGCCATTACGGCAGCAGGCGGCAAGTTCCTCGTCCGCGGCCCCGCGGAGGAAGTGCGTGAACAGGGCTTGAAAGAGCGCACCGTCGTGATCGAGTTTCCGACCTACGAGCAGGCCGTCGCGGCCTACGAAAGCGAGGCCTACAAGAAGGCGCTGGCCGCGCTGGGCAATGCCGCCGAGCGCGACTTGCGCATCGTGCGCGGCACCGACTGATTGTCGCAGCCGCGCTTTGCGTTGCGTGCGGCGACGGCGCGCTCGCGCTGCCGCAACGTGCGGTCAATAGCGGATCACCATCGGCAGACCGGTGCTGTCGCGCGGCTCTGCGTCGGGTAGCATGACAGCGCTGCCCGTCGCGATGCGGCGGGCGCTCCACAGCACCGAGAACGCATCCAGCACGTCATCTTTCTGCACCTGCCGCGCGATCCGCTCTTCAAGCGCCTTTTCGATCGCCGAGCCGAACGCTCGGTGCAGCAACGCTTTTCTAAGCGCGTGCCCTTCGGCTGTCGTTTTTCCCTGCGTGAGTCCCGCCGCTTCGCCGCCTTGCTCGATGCGCAGTTGCATGAAGGCAAGCTCCGGATGAACCTCGAACACGCGCGCCGCGTCGCGGGCATTGGCGGCTAAGGCCGCATCGACCTCGGCGATCTTGCGCAGAATGTTGAAAGCCTGCTGCGAAATGGCTTTGCCCGTTGCTTCGCGGTTTCGATTGCATGCTTCGCGGTAGTCGCGAACACCGAGCGTTTGACGCACAGGCGTCTGAAACACCGACGCGCTACGCGGCCACCCCAGACGCTTGCGCGCTTGTGCATCACACGCGCGATACCCCGACGACGACAGCCCGATCGGCATATCGACACCCACGATGGCGGGCGCGGGCAGCCATGCGAGAAGATCGGCGAAGGTCGGACAGATGCGTGTCGTCAACGCGCCCGTGCGCCCATCCTGTCGGACCGCATACCAGCCGCCTTTGCAGCCGTCCACGCCTGCGAGGTCAGGCGTCGGGCTGATGTCGTCGCGCATCGTCGCTTCGAAGGAGAAAAAACACGACGATACAGCCTCGCCCCGCGCCTGTCCGATATTCGAAAGCACATGTCTGAACGGCGCTGCGCCCGTCACTTAGACTGCCTTCATGCGCTGCGACATCTGCTGTAATGCAACCGGTATGAAGCAGCACGCGAAACCCATCGAATCCCACAGATTCCGCAGGAGCAGCAATGAAAGCGATCCAGTTCAGCTCGTTCGGCGGTCCCGAGGTCCTCGACTTCGTCGACCTGCCGACGCCCGCCATCGACGCCGAAAGCGCCATCGTGCAGGTCAAGGCCGCGTCGGTGAATCCGAGCGATGTGAAAAACCTCTCGGGCCATTTCGGACATACCACGCTGCCGCGCATCCCCGGTCGCGATTTCAGCGGCGTCGTGGTGGAAGGCCCGGGCGAGTGGATCGGCGCGGACGTGTGGGGCACGGGCGGCGACATCGGCTTCACGCGCGACGGCACGCATGCGCAGTTCATCAAGATTCCCGTCGGCGCGCTGTCGCGCAAACCATGCGCGCTCACGCACGAACAGGCATCGGCGATCGGCGTGAACTTCGTGGTCGCGTGGCTCGGCGTGGTCGACTATGCGCAACTTCTCGCGGGCGAAACGGTGGCCGTGATCGGCGCGAGCGGCGGCGTCGGCGGCGCCGTCGTGCAGATCGCTAAGTCGCGCGGCTGCCAAGTGATCGCCATCGATCGCCGCGAGCCCGACGCGAATTCCCCCGCGGGCCGCCTGATCGACCATTACGTGCCGCTCGACGACAACGCGGTTGAGCGCGTGAAGGCGCTGGGCGGCGCCGATGTGGTGTACGACGCGGTCGGCGGCGTCGCGTTCGAAACAGCACTGAAGCTCGCCAGACGGCGTGGCCGCGTCGTCGAAATCAGCGCGACGGGCAAGCGGCGCGTCGAGTTCGACCTGATCGACTTCTATCACAACGAGACACAACTGTTCGGCACCGACAGCGCGAAGCTCGGCGTCGCCGACTCGGCGCGCCTGATGACGGAACTGGCGACCGTGTTCGACAGCGGCGCCTTGCAGGCGCCGTCGATTGCTCAGACGTTTGCGCTGCAACAGGCGCGCGATGCTTATGCTGCTGTCGCTGCCGGCACGCGCGGGCGCGTCGTGATCACGATGTAACACCCTCACCACCACCTATCCGAAGACTCGCATGAAGACGTATATCGTGTCGCTGGCGGCGGGTGTCGTCGTCGGCCTGCTCTACAACATCGTCGATGTGAGATCGCCCGCGCCGCCCATCGTCGCGCTGCTCGGCCTGCTCGGCATGGTCGCGGGCGAACATGCTATTCCGTTCATGCGCTCGCTGCTCGCTCATGGAACGAGCTGACGCGTCGCGCGAGCGCGCTTACTGCATGCGTCCGTGCGCGCCACTCATCTCGCGCGCGCGTTCGAGCAGCAGTTCGCGTTCGCGCACGTTGCGCGTCATCGACGCGGCGCGCTCGAACTCGGCGCGCGCTTCGTCATGACGGCCGAGCTTCGCGAGCAGATCGCCGCGCACGCTCGGCAGCCAGTGATAGTGCTGCAGCGAAGGCTCATCGGCGAGGGCTTCGACGAGTTCGAGCGCCGCCGTCGGTCCATAGGCCATGCCGACAGCGACGGCGCGATTCAGCGCGACCACGGGCGACGGCGCGACCTCGGCAAGCGCATCGTAGAGTGCGACGATCTGTGCCCAGTCGGTGTCGGCGGCAGTACGGGCGCGCGCATGGCACGCCGCGAGCGCCGCCTGCAACGCGTACGGCCCGCTCATCCCGCCGAGCGCTTCCGCGCGCTCCAGCGCGGCGAGGCCGCGCCGGATCAGCAACGGGTCCCAGCGGCTCCTGTCCTGATCGAGCAGCAGCACGGGCCGCCCTTCGCGATCGACGCGCGCATGCATGCGCGACACCTGGATCTCCATCAGCGCGACGAGGCCGAACACTTCACTTTCGTCGGGCATCAAACCAGCGAGCACGCGTCCGAGCCGCAGCGCTTCCTCGCATAGCGCCGGACGCATCCAGTCGTCGCCCGCCGTCGCCGAATAGCCTTCGTTGAAGATCAGATAGATCACTTCGAGCACCGACGTGAGCCGCACCGCGCGATCGTTCGCCTGCGGCACGTCGAACGGCACCTTTGCGGCTGCGAGCGTCTTCTTCGCCCGCACGATGCGTTGCGCGACGGTCGGCTCGGGCACGAGGAACGCACGTGCGATCTCATCCGTCGTCAGGCCGCCGAGCAGGCGCAACGTCAGCGCGACGCGCGCGTCCTTCGACAGCACGGGATGACAGGCGGTGAACACGAGCCGCAGCAGATCGTCGCCGATGTCGTCGGCGCGGGCGGCGTCGAGCGCATCGACGAAATCCGGCACGACATGCGCTTGCCTCGCGTCCATGTCCGCGCCGAGCTCCTCACGCTTGCGCGCATGCAGCGCGTCCTGACGCCAGCGGTCGAGCGCGCGGTTCTTCGCCGTCGCCATCAGCCATGCTCCAGGGTTATCGGGCACGCCGGCGTCCGGCCAGGTTTCGAGCGCGGCCACGAGCGCATCCTGCGCCAGTTCCTCCGCCACGCCCACGTCGCGCACGATCCGTGCGACGTGCGCGATGACCTTCGCGGATTCGATCCGCCAGACCGCCTCGATCGCACGATGGGTCGCAGCCGTCGTCACGGCCGGCCTCAGGATTCGTTCGCCGCGCGCATGTCGGCGTTCGGGTCCATGTACATCAGTTCCCAGATGTGCCCGTCGATGTCCTCGATGCTGCGCGCGTACATGAAGCCATGGTCCTGCGCCGGGCGTGGTGCGGCGCCGCCCGCCGCGAGTGCCTTCATCGCCAGCTCATCGACCTGTGCGCGGCTGTCGCATGAGATGCAGATCAGCGTTTCCGTGCTCTCTTTCGGATTGCACAGGGTCCTGTTCGTAAAGGTCTGGAAGAAGTCCTTCGCGAGCAGCATCGCGTAGATGTTTTCGCCGATCACCATGCAGGCCGCCTGCTCGTTGGTGAATCTGGGCTCGAACGTGAAGCCGAGTTGTGAAAAGAAGGCCTTCGATTTCCCGACGCTGCCCACGGCCAGGTTCACATAGATTTGCTTGTGCATATTGATGCCCCTGTGTGATTTGCCCGTGCGGCCCGCGCTGCACGCTGTTGCCATGCTGCGGGCACGCGCGATATCAGTGGTTCGCGCCTTCGATGTTGCGAAAGCGGTCCATCGACGAGCCCGGCTCGAAGTCGTCGAGGTCGTACATCTGGCGCACTTCGATTTCGCCGGCCGCCTGTTCGCCAAACGGCGCGGGGAAGCGCCGCGCCCACTCCATCGCCTCTTCGCGCGAGCGCACCTGAATCACCGTGTAGCCCGCCACCAGCTCCTTGGTTTCGGCGAACGGCCCGTCCGTGACGGTACGCTCGCCATTCGCGTAGCGAACGCGCCAGCCCTTCGAGCTGGGCTGCAGGCCGGATGCATCGAGCAGCACGCCCGCCTTCTGCAGCGCTTCGTGGTAGGTCGCCATCGACGCGATCAGTTCTTCTGCCGGCATCTTGCCGGCTTCGCTGTCCTTGGTCGCCTTCACCATGATCATGAATCGCATCGCCGTTACCCCTCGTGTCGTGAGTGAGGAAGCCCCGTGGCGGCCTCTTACTTCCATGACGAGCGACGCGCGGTAATATCGACACCCTTCGGCGCCAGGGAAAACCCTCGCTGCACGATGGCTGGACACGGACTGGACCCGCCGCGCTAGTAGTCGTAGCAGGGCGCGACCTTGCGGATTTCGATCGTGCACCATTCGGCGGCCGGGCATTGTTCGGCGAGCGCGAGGGCTTCTTCGTAGGTATCGACGTTCAGCAGAAAGAAGCCGCCAATCATTTCCTTCGCTTCGGCGAACGGGCCGTCGATCAGGCGGACCTGCCCGTCGCGTTTCTCGATACGCACACCCTTCTTGACCGTCGACAGCGATTCGGCGGCGATCAACTGGCCGCGCGACTGCAGGTCGGCGCGGTATTTCAGCATCCGGTCATAAACAGCGCGGCCCGCGACTTCGCCGCGTTCCTCGCGTTGTTCGGTGGGTTCGACGATGAGCAGCATGTAAGACATGAGGACTCCGTTTTCCGGTTGTCGGGACCGCTGCGTTCGAGAGCTGCCGTACTTCGTGGGACGGATGGCGCGGCGGACGGTGCAGCAATGTGGTTCTGCTGGCGAGGGCAGTCTAGCAAAGTGGCGGCGTGCCGGGGCAACGATCGCTGCGCGCGTCGGTATTCCGCTGAGGGAATGGCACAACGCTTGCTAAGCGACCGGCGGCAAATCGAGAAATGGTCAAAAGTTTTAAAAATGGTGAAATCAAAAATGCAGATGATGATTTGAATCGCCGACTCGCAAAAATTTGATTAATTTTTGTAAATGTCTTTCTCAACGGGCTCGCATTTCGAATACCAACCCAATCGAATCCAAGATGATTTTCGATTCGGAGATCGCACGGATGATTATCCAAACCTCAAAAAGTTCATCTCGATTTCTGATTTGTGTCACACTGCCGCGAAGCCTATCGATATCGGCTCTTCGCAAACACCCGGCGCGACTCGGAGCGCGACGCACACGCAGTTTCAGGCCGACTCATCTCAAATAATTCTTTATTGAAACAGCGTTGTCTGTTCACAACAGCCGGATTTATCCCAATATAATTGCCCGCTGTTATCCGGACAAAAAATTAAATCGAATCAATCTTCTGCGCGCAACCCGGGCTTTTCTTTCTTTTTCGGAAAGGGATCATTTCCCGTTCGGATATAAATCAATAGTTAGGATACCTTTCTATACTTGCGCTTCCCCAAAACCGGGCAAGTGAAGTGGTCTTGCTTCGTACAGGACGTGGCATGCATAGCTTGTCCGTTTGTATTCAAGCCTCGCATTGCCCCTTGATTGAAGGAAGCACACATGAAGAAGATTCTGATCGCGACGGCAGTTGCTGCATCGTTCGCCTCGGTCGCACACGCACAAAGCAGCGTCACGCTGTACGGCACGCTGGATGCGGGCATCACGTACACCAGCAATGTCGGTGGCAACTCGCAGTGGGCGGTCGGCAGCGGCTCCGTCGATGAAAACCGCTTCGGCCTGCGCGGCGTCGAAGATCTGGGCGGCGGCCTGAAGACCGTCTTCACGTTGGAGCAAGGCTTCAACCTGAACAACGGCTCGCAGGCAACGGCAGGCAAGATGTTCTCGCGCCAGGCATTCGTCGGTCTGTCGAGCCAGGCGGGCACGGTCACGCTGGGCCGTCAATTTGACGCGATGCAAGACTTCGTCGCACCGCTGACGGCAACGGGCAGCTGGGGTGGTACGAACTTCGCGCACTATCTCAACAACGACAATCTGAACGCGAACAGCGGTACCGCGAACAGCAACACGATCAAGTTCACGAGCGCGAACTACGCTGGCTTCTCGTTCGGCGGCACGTACGGCTTTTCGAACAGCCCGCAGTTCGCCAACAACCGCGAATACAGCTTCGGCGCTGGCTATGAAAACGCAGGCCTGCGCATCGGCGCTGGTTACGCACAACAAAACAGCCCCTTCGGCAACACGACGGGCGTCGTGACTGCGTCGCTCCCGAACGGTACGCCGCTCATCGCCGCAGCTCACCGTAGCCGCGAGTTCGGCGCAGGCGCAAGCTACGCGTTTGGCCCGGCTGTCGTGGGCCTGGCGTGGACGCAATCTCGGGAGGATAACTTCGCGGACGGCAGCGGTTCGGCCCATGTCAATAACTACGAAGTCAACGCGAAGTACAACCTGACGCCGGCATTGGGTCTGGGTGTGGCATACACGTACAGCAATGGCAACCTCGAAGACTTCCGGTTCCACGCGAACCAGATCGGCCTGCAAGGAGACTACGCACTGTCGAAGCGCACCGACATCTACGCACAGGGCGTGTACCAATTGACGAGCGCGCCGCACGGCGACGTGCTTGGGGCCGTCATCGACAACGGCAACGCGACGGGCGTCTCGTCGTCGCGCCGCCAGGCCGTCGCATCGGTCGGCCTGCGTCACCGCTTCTAATCGCACACGAAGCGCGGCGGGTCGAGGCGTACGATCGACCTGCCGTAAAGCGCTCGGGCTGTGAGGCGACCACGACGCCCTCACGTTCTTCGGAACGTGGGGGCGTTGTCTATTGCACGTATTGAGAACCCGTTTGGAAAAACAGACGAGCGAAGGCTCACACCATCCGCTTCAACTCCTTTTGCAGCCGGTCGAAGTTCTCTTCGTTGGCCTTGACGGCGAATGTCTTCACCTGTGCGCAGACAGCGGGTGTCTCGAACAGCATGCGAAACGTGATACGCGTCTGCTGGTTATCCAGCGCATCGAACGTAGCCGTTACGCGAAAGTACGGCCCGGACACGTGATCGAACACGATCCGCTCGGGCGCAGCGATCTCGACGAATACGCTGTGATTCTTATAGTCGACGCCATCCGGCCCATGCATCACGAAGCGCCAGTTGCCGCCCGGACGCAGATCGAACTCGTTGAAGGAGTTGGTGAAGCCCTTCGGTCCCCACCAATGAGCAAGGTGCGCCGCGTCCGTCCAGGCGCTGAATACGAGATCGCGCGGAAAATCGAACACACGAGTCGATACGATTTCCAGATCCGCGATCGGCGGAGTTGCGTCGCCATCCTCGGACATGAGACAGCCTCCTTCGAACATTACGCCGCATCCGACCTGAGCCGCGCGGATGAATCAAGCATAACGCATTGCCGAAGCATCGGACGCTCGCGCGGCGCCGCAAACGAGCGGAAATTCCCGGCAAATGCGAGGCGGCGAACGTTGGAGCCCCTAACGTCCGATCAATAGTCGAAACATCCGTCGCGAAGGTGGCCGCAATGATGAACGCAAAATCAGACGGCAACCGACTCCGCCGATGGCTCGATAGGAATCACCCGACGCGCCGCAGGCGCACCGCACTGCCGCAAAAGATCGCGCAGTTCGTTGATCACTGGGAAGACCTCCTGATTCCAGTCGGCGCCTTGCGCATCGTGCGCCTCCTGCTCGCGCTCGACGATCCAGCGATCCTCCGCGAAGATGCGCTCGGTGAACCACACCAGCAGCGGCCACGCGATATCGAGCAGCGCACCGACTTTCGGCCGCTTGACGCAGAGCAGGCCGAACGTGCGATTGGTGCGCTGCTCGCGGTCGAGCGGCACATAGCAGATCCACAGGTCCATCACGAGCGTGCCCTCGGACGTGCGGATCTGCAGCGTCTGATACGGGTACTGCGTGCGGATCGTCATCACGTCCTTGTGCTCGATCTTCGTATGCTGCCGGCTCTGCCCGAACACGAGCGCTTCGCCGATCGGCTGCTGGCCCGCTTCGCGCGAAAACGTGTAGTCCACTTCAACCCAGCCTTCGCCGCGCCGCCTGCCGAGCGAGCGCGCCCGCATCTTGCCCATCTGTTTGCGATGCAGGAACTGATGGTTCATGTCCATCAGGTTTTCGTGCATGAACGAGTAGTGGCACGCCACTTCGCGGCCGAAGCGCCGCGTCTTGTAAGCCTTGTCGGCCACCGAGCCGAGGGGTGGCAGCGGCGTCGTCTGCGCAAGCGCAGCCTCGCCCGGAAACACGAAAATCAGCCCTTCCGATTCGCGGCACGGATAGGCACGCACGCCATTCGGCAGACGGTCGCGGCCAAGATAGGGCACGTCGATGCATTTGCCCGTGCAGTCGTATGTCCAGCCGTGATAACAGCAGCGGATCGCCTCGCCGTCGACCACGCCGCCATGCAGCGGCACCTGTCGATGCGCGCAGCGGTCCTCGAGCGCGAACACGTTGCCGGACTCCGTGCGCACCAGCACGATAGGCTCGCCGGCGAAGCGCACGCCATGCGCCTTGCCACGCTTCACTTCGCGCGACCACGCAAGCGGGTACCAGTGATCGGGGTGGATATCGACGCGGCGCAGATCGCGGACCGCGGGCCTGGCTGAGTTATCGGCGGAATTGCTGTCCAACGGAGCGACTACATGCATGAACGAAGCCTCCTGGCACAACGGTCGACGGGCCGCCTGGGACCGAGCCGGTTTGATAGTTAGAAAACCGATGTCTTCGTCCAGTCTACTAGAAGTCGCCGAGGAGAATCATGCGGGCTGACGGCAGGTGCGCGCAACGCGCCCGCACGCCCGCGTCCCGGTACGCGCACGGCCGCCCCGGAAAAGCGAAAGGCGGTGCCGGAGCACCGCCTTTGCGGTCGTTGCATTTGCAACGCTCACGCCGTCTCGCGCCCGTGCCGGCCCCAAGGTGTGCACAATCGGCGCTCAGCGCGAACGCTGCATCGCCCCAATGAGGCCCGACCGATGCTGCTTGCCCCACGACCGGCCGCCGGCCAGGAATTGCAGCCAACCGAGCGCCGCACCCGTGTGGCGCAGCAGCTGGAACGTGAACGGCTCGGCGATCGCAGCGGCGACCGCCATCGTCAGACTCGAACCGCGCGTGATTCCCGTCCAGCGCCGGTAAAGGTGGATGCTCCACACGTAGAACGCGAGGTCGATCGCCGTCTTCAGGCCGATCACGCTGAAGATCGACAGCACGATCAACCCGTGCCCGCCGCACACAAAGCCGAGCAGCAGCGCGAACGCGGTCAGGCCGTAGACGGGCTGCATCGTATCGAACGCCTTGATGGGCAGCATCAGCCGGCCAAGCGTGCCATATCGCGCATTGCCCGTCATGTCGCGGTTCCAGTACTGCGTTTGCAGGAAGCCCGCAAACCAGCGGCGGCGCTGACGCAGGAAAGCGCCGAGCGTCGCGGGCGCTTCCGTGTGTGCGTGCGCATCGCCGACCACCCGTACGTCCCAGCCCAGTCCGCGATCGACGGAATAGCGCCGCAACCGGTGAATCAGCTCGTAATCTTCGACGAGACATTGCGCATCGAAGCCGCCGACGGCAACGAGCGCCTCACGCCGGAACGACGCGAACGCGCCCGACACCAGCAGCAGGCTGTCGGCCCGCATCCACGCGAAGCGCGCGATGAAATTGCGCATGTACTCGTAGGTCTGGAACCACTGGAACACGCGCCCGCTCGCCGTACGGTTGCAGACGGGCACGAGGATGCCCGTCGCTGCCACCAGCTTCGGTGATCGCGCGAAGGCCGCGCGCATCGCAAGCGTGGCGTCGTCGGCGAGCAACGTGTCGGCATCGACTGTCATCACGGTGTCCGTCGTCATGACCTCGATCGCCGCGTTCAATGCCAGCGCCTTGCCGCCATGCGGCACGCGCAGCCAGAACAGATTCGGATAATCGCGGCTCGGCGCGCTCAGTTCGCCCAGCGCCGGCTCGGTCAAGCCGAAGCGCTTCTCCAGCAGATCGCGGGTGCCGTCGGTCGAGCCGTCGTCGGCAATCACGATCTGCGCCGGGCCATGCGTCTGCCGCAGCAGCGCGGCGAGCGTGACGGGCAACACGGCCGCCTCGTTGTGCGCGGCGACGATCACGCCCATCTCCGGCATATTCGTGGCGTCAGCGCTTCGGTGCGCGGGCAACGAGCGCCGGATCAGCGGCAACGTCTTTACGGTGACGAACGCCAGCAACAGCGTGTCGTAGACCACGTAAGCGATCCCCGTCGACCACGCCAGCGCGCCATGCAGAAAGAACGCGCGCGCGAACAACAGCAGCCACAGCACGGTCACGCCGCCGTGAATGACGACGCCTTGCCATGTCGCGCTGCGCGGATTGATGCGCGGCGACGCGGCTGCGAGCGCCTCGCGCAGCGACGGCCTCAGGCGCTCATCGACGACGCCGGCGTGCGAGACGGCAATGCTGTAGTTCGTCAGCGTGGGATCGTCGATTTCGGTGACATCGGCATCCATCACGGCACCATCCGCTTGATGACGGAACGACGGTCGAGCAGCTCATGCTTCAGCGCGCCGCCGATATGCATCGCGAGCAGCGCATACAGCGCATAGCCGAGATATGTGTGCAGCGCGCCGAACTTGTCGTGCAACGGCTCTTTCACAGCGGGATCGAGATTCATGATGAAGCCGATGCGCGGAAACGGCACGACGCCGAACAGATGCATCGGGTGTGTCGCGGCCGCCTTCCATGCGGAGTCGTGCAACCAGCCCGACAGCGGCAGCGCGATCATCAGGAAGTACAGCACGAAATGCGCGACATGCGCGGCCATGCGCTCCCATGAAGGAAACTCGCGCGGCAACGGCGGGGGCCGGTGCGTCGCGCGCCACAGCACGCGCAGCAGCGCAAGACCGAGCACGGTAATGCCGAACGACTTGTGCGTATCGATGACAGGCCGGACCCAGTCGTCCGGCAGGGAATCGGCGGACAGGCCGAGCACGATGTTCACGATGATGAGCACGGCAATGAGCCAGTGCAAAATCATCGCCGTGCGCGTGTAGCGCGCCGCAGGCACCCGCGTCTGAAGCATCTCGGTGCCGTCGCGCCCGGCCGCGCGTGATGAAGTGGATGAGTTCATGAAGTGGTCGGTTGGATGTCGAGAGGAACGGCGAAAGGCGTATGCAAGCCATTGAGCTAGACGGCACTGCGTTTCGTCTTACCAACAGAACGCCCGATCGCGCCGCTTTATTCCTTTGACGTCCGGTGCGCGTGTTCCCGTCGTGTTTCCGTTTGTTTCGCGCGCAGCCGAATGGTTCAAGCAGATGACTCAAGCAGATGGCTCAAGCAGATGGTTCAGTCAGGCCATTCACGCGAACTGGTCGACTCCTTGCACCAGACGTTTGGCGAGGCGCGGCTCGCGCAACTGGTCGAGCCACCATTTCAGCGCGCGGCCTTCCTGATCGCCGCGCCACGCAACATACAGCACATTGGGCTCACGCGGATCGGCGGTGTCCTTTTCGACGAGCTCGCCGCGCTTGAGCAGCGACGCCACCCGATGGCGCGGCACCCAGCCGATCCCGAGCCCGTCGCGCTGCGCGAGGATTTTCGCGCGCATGCTGGGCACGGCAAGCGAAGCCTGGCCGCCGAGCAGACCATACGCGCGCCCGCTCGCCCGCGACGAGTCCGCGACGACGATGCCGCGCTGCTTCGCAATCTGTTCCCGTCGAAGCGGCTCCTTGATGCTCGCGAGCGGATGACGCGGCGACACCGCGAACACCCAGTCGACGACGCCCAGCTCGAACCACCGCAAGCCCGGGATCGCGGGCGGCTCGTTGGTCGCGCCCACGATCAGGTCCGCGCGGCCGTCGCGCAGCGCCTCCCACGTGCCGCTCAGCACTTCCGTCGTCAGACGCAGCTTGACGCCGGACTGCAGCGCGTCGAACGCGTGGACGACGGGCATGAAGGTTTCGAACTCCATCAGTTCGTCGGTGACGATCCACAGGCGGTCTTCCCAGCCGCTCGCAATCTGCCGCACGCGCTGCGTCATCCGCGACACATCCTGCATCAGCCGCGCGGCCTCTTCGGCGAGCAGCTGTCCGGCGGGCGTCAGTTGCAGCCGGTAGCGGCGGCGGTCGAACAGCAACGCGTCGAACCGCGTTTCGAGCTGGCGCGCCGCATGCGAGACCGTCGACGGCGCCTTGCCGAGCCGCGCGGCCGCGCGCGACAGGCTGCCGCTTTCGCGTATCGCTTCGAGCAACGCAAGCTCTTCATCCGTCAACATGTTCGATCCTGTCGAATGAGATCATCGGGAAAATCGTACGGCAAAACGCCTGGGACGGTCCACCATGGTAACAACCGGCGATATGCCGCCGCGCGGCGCGAATAGCACAGAAGGAGCAGCGAGATGGGACTGTTAGTCAACGGCCAATGGCAGGACAAGTGGTACGACACGGCATCGACGGGTGGCCGTTTCGTGCGCTCCGACGCGGTATTCCGCAACTGGGTCACGCCCGATGGCGAAGCCGGGCCGAGCGGCAGCGACGGTTTCGAGGCGGAAGCGGGACGTTACCATCTGTATGTGAGCCTCGCGTGTCCGTGGGCGCACCGCACGCTGATCGTGCGCGCGCTGAAGGGCCTCGAAGACATGATCGGCGTGTCGGTTGTGCACTGGCTGATGCTCAGCGACGGCTGGACCTTTGACGACGGCCCGGGCGTCGTGCCCGACCCGATCAATCACGCGCCCTATCTGCGCGATGTCTACCTCGCCGCCGACCGCCGTTACACCGGCCGCGTCACGGTGCCGATCCTGTGGGACAAGCATCAGCGCACGATCGTCAGCAACGAGTCGTCGGAGATCATCCGCATGCTGAACTCGGCGTTCGACGAGATCGGCGCGGAGCCGGGCGACTTCTATCCGCCGCCGCTGCGCGCGGAGATCGACGCGATCAACGCGCGCGTCTACGACACGATCAACAACGGCGTCTACAAGTCTGGCTTCGCGACGACGCAAGGCGCGTATGAAGAAGCCGTCGTGCCGCTCTTCGACACGCTCGACTGGCTCGAACACAAACTGTCGACGCAGCGTTTCGTGACGGGCAACCGGCTGACGGAAGCGGACATTCGCCTGTTCACGACGCTGATCCGCTTCGACGCCGTGTACTTCGGCCACTTCAAGTGCAATCTGCGGCGCATTGCGGACTATCCGAACCTGTCCGCCTACACGCGCGACATCTATCAACATCCGGGCATCGCCGATACCGTGAATTTCGAGCACATCAAGCGGCACTATTACGAGAGCCACCGCTCTGTGAATCCGACGGGCATCGTGCCGCTCGGCCCCGTGCAGGACTTCCACGCGCCGCATGACCGCGCGCGTTTTGCGTGAGGCCGTTGCGCTAGACTGTCCGCGACCCTTGGCCATCACTGCACGGAGACGCCCATGTTACGCAAGACACGCACCGCTTCCCAGCTTCAAGACGAGGTGAGCCGGCGCATACATCGCGCGCCGGAAGTCGTCGAAGACGGCGTGAAAATCCGTGTGCCGCGCCCCCAATTGCAGGAGCCCGACGCGAGCGGCTGCAACTGGACGATGAAGCACTTCGGCAATGCGATCGGCTTTGAGCGCACCGTCAACGACGCGCTCAAAGCCGTGCAAAAGGAATACAACCTGTCGGAAGAGACAAAGGATCGGGACAGCCTGTTCGGCGACTTTCCGAAAAGCTGACCCGCCGCCGCTCAGGCTGCGGCGGCGAATCCTTCGTCGATCTGCGTAGCCGCCGTCGGCCGCACCACACGCGCCACTTCGACGCCATCGCGGATGAACACCAGCGTCGGCCACAGCTTAACCTTGAACGACCGCCCGAGGGGCCGCCCCGGTCCGTCTTCTATCTTCAGATGGCGCGTGCCGGGATGCCGGCTGAACGCCTCGCCGATCGCGGGCTGCGCGCCCTGACAGTAGCCGCACCAGTCGGTGCCGAATTCGACGACGGTCACGCCCGCCAGGGCGTCGACGTCCGCGCGGCTCGGCGCGGTCTTCGAGTATTGGTTCGCGGTAGTCATAAGCCTCCAGGCATAGAACGACGACAGATGCGCGACGCGGCCCCGCCCGGCATCATGTGAGGCTTGGCCGCGTTGCGGCATACGCCATGTTGCCCGCTCCCGGCGAAACATGCTGACGGCCTGGCGGCGCCGGTGTTGCTTCGCGCCGTTACTTCGCGCCGCCGCGCCTTGCGCGGACCGCTTGTGCGAGCGTCTGCAGCACGGGTTCGGTTTGCGCCCAGCCGATGCACGCGTCGGTGATGGACACACCGCGAGCAAGCGGCACGCCCGCCTTCAGATCCTGACGGCCCGCTTCCAGATGGCTCTCGATCATCACGCCGATGATCCGCGTGTCGCCGCCCGACAGCTGGGTCGCGAGATCTTGTGCGACCTCGATCTGGCGCTCGTGCGACTTGCCGGAGTTCGCGTGCGAGCAATCGACCATCACCTGTTCACGCAGGCCGACCTTGCGCAACGCCGCGCACGCTTCCTCGACGCCCGCCGCATCGTAGTTCGGCCCTTTCTTGCCGCCGCGCAGGATCACGTGCGCATCGTCGTTGCCGCGCGTCTCGAAGATCGCGGCCATACCCATCTTCGTCATGCCCATGAACGCGTGGCTCGCGCGCGCAGCGACGATGGCGTCGGCCGCGATTTGCACGCCGCCATCGGTGCCGTTCTTGAAGCCGATCGGACACGACAGGCCCGACGCCAGCTGGCGATGGCTCTGGCTCTCCGTCGTGCGCGCGCCGATCGCGCCCCACGCGATCAGGTCGGCGATGTATTGCGGGCTCAGCAGGTCGAGAAACTCCGTGGCCGTCGGCAGGCCGAGGCCGCTGATTTCGAGCAGCAGTTCGCGCGCGCGGCGCAACCCTTCATTGATGCGGAAGCTGCCGTCCAGACGCGGATCGTTGATGTACCCCTTCCAGCCAACCGTCGTGCGCGGCTTTTCGAAGTAGACGCGCATCACGATCATCAGGTCATCGCGCAGCGCGTCGGCCGTCGCCTTCAGCTTGTGCGCGTACTCCATCGCCTGGCCGTGGTCGTGAATCGAGCACGGGCCCACGACGACCACCAGCCGGTCATCGCGGCCGTGCAGAATGTCCGCGATCGCCACGCGGCTCTGTTCCACGACCGTCTGCACGCCGGGCGGGCACGGCAGTTCGTCGAGCAGCAGCGCGGGGGAGATCAGCGGGCGCACTGCGCCGATGCGGGTGTCGTCGATGCGCGTGATGTCCTGGGTCGAATCGGCGACGCCTGCTTCCTGGTCACGTGTGGGGTTGTCGATGCGGCTCACTCTATTCTCCGGTTCGGCATTTTTCGGGGCGATCCGATTATCGCACTCGCCGCCGCCGGGACGCACGCAGCGACTGCGTCAGAGTGCGTCGTAACGCGCCTTGATCTGCTCGAACAGCGTCCAGAACGACGCGGGCGCGGTGCCGTCGAGGCGCTCACGCAACACGTCAAGATGGCTGTGCCAGCCTGGTCCGACATCCAGTTGCTCGTTGCGGCCCGACAGGTTGCGGTGAGTCAGCACGAGCTTCACCTGATCGCCGGCTTGCGACAGTTCGAAAGTCACTTCAGACAGATTGTCCTGAACGCTGCCCCACGTGAACGCGAGCACATGCGGCGGCTCGAAGCGCAGCAGCCGGTGAAACGAATCGTGGCCGCCTGCGTACTGGCGATACGGCTCGGGCGGAAGCTCGGGCGTCGCGGACAGCAGCGAGTGATCGAAGCGCATCATGAAGTCGCCGCCGGGCTGGGTCGGCATTGCGCCGGACGCGAGCCACTGGCGGCGCTTGTCCGACTCGGTCAGATACGCCCAGACGCGCTCGATCGGGCCGGGCAGCAGGCGTTCGAAGCGCACGATCCGCATGCCGTCGAAAGCGCCAAGTTGTTCGTTCTTCAGGTTCATGTGGTTTCTCCGAGTCGACAGGAGTTGGCGCCCATTCAGGCCGATTGCTTCGGATCGCGCAGCAGGTCTTCGAGCATGTCGAGACGGCTGCTCCAGAAGCGTTCGTAAAACCGCAGCCACGCATCAGCGGCAGCGAGGGGAGCCGGTTCGATCCGGCAGATATGCGAGCGCCCCTCGACGCGGCGCCGGATCAGTCCGGCCCCTTCGAGCACCTTCACGTGCTTGGACGCCGCCGCGAACGACATGGCAAACGGTGCAGCCAGCTCGCCGATATTGCGTTCGCCGCCGGCAAGCTGCGCGAGCATCGCGCGCCGGGTGGGATCGGACAGCGCATGGAACACGCCGTCGAGTGCGGACTCGTTCATGAGCCCAAGTATAGGCACGGCTCCCTTTCAATTCAACCATTTGGTTGAATATCAGCTGCTTGCGGCCAATGACCGGATCGCCGCAGCGAGTTCGGCGACCAGTCTGTCGGCCTTGTCGGGGCGCACCGCCGCGTAGCCGAGCAAGAAGCCGTTGAAGCGCTCCGCGTCCTCGCCCCGATGGCAATACGTGCTCAACGGCGAGACCGAAATGCCCTTTTCGCGCAACGCCGCACTCGCATCGCGGTCTCGAAGCGGCGCATCGAGCCGCATCGTCAGATGCATGCCGCTGCCGTCCGACGAAACCGTCACGAGATCGCGCATGTGCGCATCGATTGCGCCAACGACGGCTTCGCGCCGCTGCTGATATATACGGCGCATGCGCCGCAAATGACGCGCGTATTTGCCGCTTTCGATAAAGTCCGCGAGCGCGATCTGATCCGCGACGCGCCCTTGCCGCGACATTTCGCCGATCACGCCGCCGATCTCCGTCGCGAGGTTCGCGGGCACGATCATGAAGCCGATCCGCAGGGCCGGGAACATCGTCTTGCTGAACGTGCCGAGATAGACCACGGGCGTCGCGGGCCGCAAGCCCTGAACCGACGGCAACGGCGGGCCGCTGTGGCGCAGTTCGCTGTCGTAGTCGTCCTCGACGATCCACGCGCCGCGCTCCGCAATGTTGTCGATGATCGACCAGCGCCGCTCCAGGCTCAGCACGCAGCCGAGCGGATACTGATGTGACGGCGTGATGTAGACGAGTCGCGGCGGGGTGCGCTGCCAGTGAGCGTCAGTGGGCGCGATGCCGGCGGCATCGACGGGAATCGGCACGATGTTCAGTCCCGCCGACTGAAACGCGACGCGCGCGCCGTGATAGCCGGGGTTTTCCATCCATGCAATGTCGCCGGGATCGGCGAGCATCCGCGCGCACAGGTCGAGGCTCGCATGCGTGCCCGCCGTGATGAAGACCTGATCGGCCGTGCAGCGCACGCCGCGCGACACCCGCACATATTCGGCGACGGCGCGCCTGAGCGACGGATTCCCCGCATGGTGGCCGTAGCCGAGATCGCGCGCATCGACGGCGCGCCACGCGCGTTCCATCGATGCACGCCATTGCGCAACGGGAAATTCGTCGAGCGCGGGCACGCCGGCCTGGAACGGCGAGTGCAGACCGCGCGCGCCGCGATCGCGCGGCAACGCGGCGACGCGCTGCGACAGGCGGCCGACGGGCTGCGCGCCGGGAGCATCCGTATTCGCGGACTGCGGCGCGAAGCAGCTCACAATCGAGCCATGCCGGCTCGCCGCGATGAAGCCCTCTTCGGCAAGCCGTTCGTACGCGTAGAGCACCGAGTTGCGCGCAATGCCGAGTTGCTCGGCGAGCGCGCGCGTCGGCACGAGCTGGCTGCCGTGGCGAATGTCGCCGTTCAGGATCGCGTGACGCAGGCTTGCGTAAAGCAGTGTTTGCTGCGTGAGCTTGCGGCCGGCCGCCTCGCGCGCGAAGCGCGACATCAACACCCCGTAGTCCAATTGCGTGGCTCCAGATTTTGCTTTCGACGTGGAGCTAACAATGGTGCCACAGAAACCCTATGCTTCGACGATACCTGTCGATACCGGAAGGAGCGAAAGCCGTGAAGATCCGCCCTGTCGTCCCCGCAGACTACGAAGCCTGGCTGCCGCTGTGGGACGGTTATAACCGCTTCTACGGCCGCTTCGACGAAACTGCGCTGCCGCGTGAGATCACGCAACTCACATGGGCGCGCTTTTTCGACGGGCTCGAACCGATGCACGCGATGGTCGCCGAACGCGCCGACGGCACGCTGGCGGGCCTCGTCCATTATCTGTATCACCGCAGCACGCTGATGGCGGGCCCCACCTGCTATCTGCATGATCTGTTCACGCTCGAATCGGAGCGCGGCAAGGGTGTGGGGCGCGCGCTGATCGAAGCCGTCTACGCCGCTGCAAAGGCCGCGCGTGCCGAACGCGTGTACTGGCTCACCCACGAAACGAACCATACGGCCATGCAGCTTTACGACAAGGTCGCGGACCTGTCGGGCTTCGTCGTCTACCGCAAGCCGCTCTAGCTGAGGTCCTCGATCAGCGACTGGCGCACGTCATCGGGAATCGTCTGCACGCCGACCGGATAGTTCGGATGATCGCAACCGATCTGCAATCCGGCACCGTCGCGCAGACGTGTTTTCATCGACGGCGTCAGCTCGAAGCGCACGAAATGCACGGCGGAAGTCTTCTCGTTGTTCTCGCGCTCCATGTCTTCATCGGCGATCGCGTAGACGGGCTCTTCGCCGTCCACCTTCATGAACACGGCGTCCTCGATGCCGATCAGGCGCCCGAGCGCCGCGCGCCGCTCCACTTCGTTTTCATACTCGATCTGCATCGTCGCCTTGAAGTTGCTGCCGTTGGGCACGAGCGGCAGATATGCTTCGAGTTCGCCCTGAATGCCGTCCTCGTCGAAGATCTTCTCGATATGCAGCATCTCCTGGATCTGATAGCGGATCGTCAGTTCGTCCTCGAACAGGAAGGTCACGTGATTGCCTAGCCGGACCATGCGGTTCTTCTTGTGCTCGATGATCTGCTCGCGCATCGTCTTGCGCGCCTTCGCATAGTTTTCGAGCGACAACAGGGAGTTCCTCGCGATGCTCATCGGTATCCTCGCAGGTTGAAGTCAAAGGCCGTATGCCTTGCGCAGCAGTGTCAATGGATGCGCAAGCTGTGTCTTCGGCAGGCCGTTTTCGTCGAAGCCCTGCTCGATGTGATGGCCGGCAAGCTGGCAATCCGACGAGATGTAGTCGGGCTGCGGGTGCGCCATCGCCTTGAAGACGGGCTTGCCGATCTTCATCGCCATCGCGTGAAATTCCTTCTTCACGCCGAACGTGCCCGCGTGACCCGAACATCGCTCGACGACCGTGACCTGCGTGTCGGGCACCAGCGCAAAGGTCTCCGACGTCTTGCGGCCGATGTTCTGCACGCGCGCGTGACACGGCACGTGATACGACACCTTGCCGAGCGGCGTGTTGAAGTCGGTCTTCAAGAGGCCATCGCGATGACGCGACACGAAGTATTCGAACGGGTCCCAGAAAGCTTCGCTGACGGCGCGCACGTCGGGATCGTCGGGAAACATCAGCGGCAGTTCGTGCTTGTACATCAGCACGCAGCTCGGAATCGCGCCGATGATCGCGTAGCCGTCGCGTGCATAACGCGCGAGCACGGGCATGTTCTTCTCTTTCTTCGCCGCGACGCCTTCCAGATTGCCCTGCTCCAGCAACGGCATGCCGCAGCACGCTTCGCTCGACACGAGCTCATACGGGATGTCGTTATGCGCAAGCACCGCCAGCAGATCGTGACCGATGCCGGGCTCGTTGAAATTCACGTAGCAGGTTGCATAGATCGCGACCTTGCCAGGCGTGCGCTCGCCGTCCTTCGTCTGCACTTGCGGCGACTTGGTTGCGGCGCTGCGAAACTTGCGGGCGGCGAAGTCGGGCAGCCAGGCATTCTTGTCGACGCCGAGCGCCTTTTCCATCGCGCCGCGCACGACGCTGGTGTGATTCACCGCGTTCACGGTCTGCGTGACGATCGGAATGCCCGCAAAGGTGCCCAGCGCATCCGTGTTCGACAAGAACTTGTCGCGTAACGGGACTTCGCCGCGTTTATAGGCGGCCGCTTTCGCGCGCAGCATCAGATGCGGAAAATCGACGTTCCACGAATGCGGCGGCACATACGGGCATTTCGTCATGTAGCACAGGTCGCACAGATAGCATTGATCGACGACGGCGCCGAACTTCTGCTTATCGACCTCGTGCACTTCGCCTGTATCCGTTTCATCGACCAGGTCGAAAAGCGTCGGAAACGCACCGCACAACGACACGCAGCGGCGACATCCCGCGCAGATGTCGAACACGCGCGTCAATTCCTGATCGATCGCATCCTGATCGTAGAAAACGTCCGATTTCCAGTCGAGCGGATGGCGAATCGGCGCTTCGAGACTGCCTTCCTTGTGAGGCATGGCGTGAGTCTCCTGTGGGATCTTCTCCGCGCGTTTCTTTTAATCGATGCAATGCGCAACGGCGCACGCGAGAACGCGATCGTCTCGCTTCCTTTCCCGCTATGCGCCGCTACGTTCCTTGCGGCCCGGTTGCGCACGAACGGCACGCGCATGCGCCGGCTGCACGGCCGGCGCGCGCGACATCAATCGGTCAGCGCTTCCAACGCCTTCGTATACCGATTCGCGTGGCTGCGCTCCGCCTTTGCCAGCGTTTCGAACCAGTTCGCGATTTCGTCGAAGCCTTCGTCGCGCGCTGTCTTCGCCATGCCCGGATACATGTCGGTGTATTCGTGCGTTTCGCCTGCAATCGCCGCCTGCAGGTTCTGCCGCGACGTACCGAACGGTAGTCCTGTCGCCGGGTCGCCCACGACTTCCAGGTATTCGAGGTGGCCATGCGCGTGGCCCGTTTCGCCTTCGGCCGTCGAGCGGAATAGCGCGGCGACGTCGTTCTGTCCCTCGACGTCCGCCTTCGCTGCGAAATACAGATAGCGTCGATTGGCCTGCGATTCACCGGCAAATGCGGCCTTCAGATTTTCTTCGGTTTTCGAACCCTTCAGTTGCGACATCTGAGCCTCCATCCAAAGCCTGTATGTGGGAGCGCGCGATTGTCATGGGCAACCACGGCCAGGCGCGCGTACCCGAGCCGTGCCTTAAATCTAGGTGTTCGCGGATGCGTTCCCAATTGTGTTTTTCAATCCTCGCGATAGCTGTTTGTCTTGCATAACCTTTGGCCCGACGTAGACTGAGGAAGCGCACTGCCTATATTTCACGGGGGACTGTCTAATGCGGCTGACGATACTGATCAACGGTTCGGACCCCACCGTCAATCATGACTATGCCGTGCTATGGCTCGATACCGACGAACATCGCTGGTCGAGAGAAGCACACGATGGGATCGACTTGCCCCCATGGGGCGAACTCCATGACGAGAACGGCGTCACCAAGCTCTGCGCGCCCAGCGCGGACGCACCTTTATGCACGTTGAATGGCCTGCACGTGGACCGGCGGCAGCGGGTCAGTTCAGCACAAGGCATCGCGGCGTGGTCGTCGGACCGCACGCGTGCACCCATGAGTGGCTTCTGGCGCCTGCAGGCCGTCGACCGCTTACCCGTTCATGCCGAACATAGCGTGTTCGGACGCTGAGTCCAGCGTGACCCTCTGAGCCCGCCCCGCCGATCCCCTCGCGCGCGCGGGCTTTTCACTTCCCTTCGCTTCGCCTTCCTTGCTGCCTCTGCTCATCGGTGAGCGCGCAGAAATTGCCGCGCGCGGACGACGCGACGCGACGCTTTTTTCCGATTCGCGCTGCAATGCCGCGTGAGCACACGCGCCCCTTGCATGATGCATAGGTCGCGGAGCTATACTTGCGGCCCCTCATTCCCTTTTCAGATCCATGAAGAAGTGGTTAGTCAGCCTGCTTATCGTGGCCGCGAGTCACGCGGGCCATGTTTTGGCAGCAACGTCGTGCACGGATTTCACGCCCAACGCGCAATGGCCCGTGTTGACGAACGCGAAGATGGCGCCGAAGTCGCGCATGCTGTGCTACTCGGATTTCGCCGTCCTGCATTCCGGCATCACGCACGGCCCGCTATGGTCCGCCGAGCATCTGACGCGGGACCATATCGAAGCCGCCAAAGACATGGTGCGCACCAACAAGTTCTTCGAAGACGCGCGCCTGCCCGAAGGTGAAGGCGCGACGCTCGCCGATTACAAGCGCAGCGGCTTCGACCGCGGTCATATGAGCCCGGCCGGCAATCGCTGGAATGCGGAGGCGATGGCACAATCGTTCTCGCTCGCGAACGTGGTGCCGCAAAACCGCGAGAACAACCAGCGCCTGTGGTCGCGCATCGAAACGGCCGTGCGCAAGGTGGCGATCAAGTACGACGACACCTATGTCGTGACGGGCCCGATGTTCGCCGGCGCGCAGTTGCAGACCATCGGGCCGACGCGCGTGTTCGTGCCGACGCAGTTGTTCAAGGTCGTCTACGTGCCGTCGACGAAACTCGCGTTCGCGATCGTCACGGACAATGTGGCCACCGACCGCTATGAAGTGAAATCCGTGCACGAACTCGAAGCGTTGAGCGGCATCCGTTTTCCGGGCATTCCGGAAAATCTCAAAGACCAGCGTCCGGGAGGGCTGAAAGGTGTTTAACGCATATTCGAACGACGACGAAGTGCTCAACATCCAGGGCGACGCGCTGACGGTGTCGAACGGCATCACGCGCGTCGTCGTGAACGGCACACTCGACATCACGAAGGACAAGCGCGGCCTGAAAGCGGCGCTGGCGCTCAAGGAAGCGCTCGACAGCGTCGTTGCCGCGTTGCAGGCAGACGCGCATCTGCCGGAGCGGGTCAACGAAGAGCCCGACGCGAAGCCGGGCGTGATCGACAACCCGTTCTAGCGTGAACGGCGCGCGATGACATGCGATGGCCGCGCAGCCGGGGTCATTGCGGCGCGGCTGGCTTCGGCAGGCTCGCCAGCGCCTGCGCCGCGCGTGCGATCACGCTTTCCCAGTCGCCGGGCGCCGTCTGCCGGAACAGGCGCGCGCTCGGATACCACGGCGAGTCGTCGCGCTCGCGGAACCAGCGCCAGCACGCGTCGAAGCGCGACAGAATCCATACCGGCCGGTTCAGCGCACCGGCCAGGTGCGCCATCGACGTATCCACGGTAATCACCAGATCCAGGTTTTCGACGATCGCAGCCGTATCGGCGAAATCCTGCACATCGTCCATCGGGTCGAGCGGGCGAAGTCCGACGGGCAGGTCTTCGATCTGCGGACGCGTCACCGCGCCTTTCTGCAAGCTCACGAAAGTCACGCCGGGCACATGCAGCAACGGCGCGAAAGACTGCGCCGTCATCGAGCGCCGCTGATCAATCGCATTCGAGCTGGGATCGTGCGGACGTGGATCGCCAGCCCACACCAGGCCGACCTTGAAGCCGTCTTGTGGCAGTCTGCTGCGCCAGTGCTGCACGAGGGCGGCAGGCGCGCGCAGATAGGGCGTCGGCGCGGGAATCGTCTCCACCGTCGTGCCGAACCGTGCGGGCAGGCTCAGCATGAAACACCAGTAGTCGTGCCCGGGGACTACCGATTTGCCGTCGAGCGGACATACCGCATCCACGCCCTCGATACTTTCGAACAGCCGCTGCAAAGGCGGCTGGCACGCGACGCTCACCCTCGCCGCGCCGCGCCCCTTCAGCATCGACAAATACCGGCAGAATTGCAGGCCGTCGCCGAAGCCCTGCTCCGGCCACACGAGCAGTGACTTGCCGTGCAGCGGTTCGCCGTTCCACATCGGATACGGCACGGGCGGCGGCAACACGTTGCGCGTGCTGATCGCTTCGTCGTAGCGCGATTCGTACAGCGCCCAGCCCTGCTCGTATTCGCCGATGCACAGCAGCGGCAACGCGAGATTCGCCTTCGCGCCGACGTAATCCGGCCGCAGCGCCAGCGCCTGGCGGTACGCGTCGATGGCTTGCGCGATGCGTCCTTGCTGCCAGAGCACATTGCCGAGATTGTTGTGCGCTTCGGGAACGTCGGGATCGAGCGCGAGGGCCTGACGGCATGCGCTCTCCGCCTCCGGTAAACGGTTCAGCTCCAAAAGCAGCAGGCCGAGATTGTTGTGCGCGCTGACGTTGCCCGGTTGACGGCTGACGACGTCGCGATAAGCTGCTTCCGCCTCCGGCAATCGCTTTAGTTGCCAGAGCATCACGCCGAGGTTGTTGCGGGCCGTCACATAGTCCGGCGCGATGGCGAGCGCGCGCAGGAATGCGGCCTCCGCCTCGGGCTCGCGCTTGAGCTCGCGCAGCACGAGACCGAGGTTGTTCAGCGCCTTTGACAGATCCGGCTTGATCGAGAGCGCCTGGCGATACGCGTGTTCGGCCTGCGTCAACTGCTTGCGGCCATAGAACCAGCTGCCCAGATCGTTGTGCGCCTCTGCAAGATCGATTGGCGTCTCGCCGCGCGGCTTGCCGGCCTTCGCGTCCGCTTCGTCGTAGAGGCCGCTCAGGCAAACGGCGGCGAGCTGCATTGCTTCGACATGCGCGGGGTCGGCCTGCAACAGCTGATCGAGCACGGCAAGCGCCTCCGCGAGACGGCCCGACGAATAGAGCGAAACACACGACGGGTAGCGTTCGGCGGGTGACAGCACGGGATCTGACGGGTTCATCGCAAAGGTTTGGAATTCTGGATGGTTCAACGCGTGCAAGGCCGGAATTCGAGGCGCGAAATGAAGCGCCGCGCGTCGTGCGGCCTCGCGGGAAAACAAGGATGCCTTACTGCGAAAAACGGCGAAAAAATACAGGCGATCGTAACCTGGCCCGCCGGTAACCTATCTCTAAAGACCTTGAGTCGACGAAGCGAATGCGCGCATCGTTCCAGGCGCGCCTGGATTGTCGGCTAGCCGACAGTGTCGCGGCGCGCCGCCCGCGATCACGATGACTCTCGACGAGGAACGGCATTCATGAGAACGCTCACCGACCAGCTTGCGCAATACGCCGCCTATCATCGCGACAGGCGCAACATCGCGACGCACTTCATCGGCATTCCGATGATCGTGCTCGCGCTCGCCGTGCTGCTGAGCCGGCCAGCGTGGACGTTCGCGGCCCGGCCGTTCGCGTTGTCACCCGCGTGGGTGCTGCTCGGCCTCGTCGTGGTCTACTACTTCGTGCTCGACGTGCCGCTCGGCCTGATGATGACGGCCGTGTCGGCGCTGTGTATCGCGTGCGGCATGTGGCTCGCCGCGCAATCGACCGTTGCATGGCTTGCGTCGGGCATCGGCCTTTTCGTGGTCGGCTGGGTGTTCCAGTTCGTGGGACATGCCGCCTACGAGCACCGCAAGCCGGCATTCGTCGACGACCTGACGGGCCTCCTGATCGGGCCGCTCTTCGTGCTTGCGGAAGCGCTGTTCGCGTTCGGCTGGCGGCCTCGCTTGCGCGCGGCGATCGAAGCGAAAGCGGGCCCGACCCATCTGGATGCCGGGCGCGCGGCTACGCAACGTCGGTCTTGATGCGGCGGGTGCCTCTATGAATGACCGCCGTTCAACGCGGTGCGAGCAGCCGCGCGCTGTGCAACGCGGTCAGCCCGACTGCGATCCAGATCGGCACATAGGTGGCAAGCTGCTGCGCGGTCAGCGTCTCGCCCAGCAGCGTCACTGACACGATCACCAGCAACACCGGCTCCACGTAGCCAAGAATGCCGAACAGCGCCATCGGCAGCAGACGGCTCGCCTTCAGATACGACGCGAGCGCAATCGTGCTCAGCGCGCCGAGTCCGGGCAGCAACAGCAGCCACATGTCGACGCGGCCCGACAGCAGCGCAAGCGAGCCGCCGTGCAGCGCGATCGCGAGCGCGAACGGCAGCATCAGCGACATCTCGATCGCAAACGCCGTCAGCGAGTCGGCATTGATCTTGCGGCGCAACACGAAGTACGGCGGATAGCCGAGCACGACGAGCAGCGTCGGCCACGAAAACGCGCGCGTCACCCACAGTTCATGCGCGACGCCGAGCGCCGCGCAGGCGACCGCGAGCCACTGCAACGGCTCCAGCCGCTCGTGATAGTAGAAGCGGCCGAGCAGCACCATCGATAGCGGCAACAGGAAATAGCCCAGCGACACTTCCAGCATCCGTCCATGCAGCGGCGCCCACAGAAACACCCATAGCTGCGCGCCGAGCAACGCCGCGCTGACGGCCAGCAGGAGCGCCGTGCGCGGCTCGCGGACGGCGCGCTGCAACAGCGCTCGCAACATTGGCAGCCGCGAGCGCATCGCGACCAGCGTGATTGCGCCCGGCACGGTCCAGATCACGCGCCACGCGAAGATATCGAGCCCCGTCAGCGGCGCGAGCAGCTTCGCGTACACGGACATCAGCGCGAACAGCGTCGACGCGCTGACGGAAAACGCGATTCCGCGTCCCGGTTGATAGGCGTTCATCGGCAGACCCGCCGTGAAAGAAGAGGCGCGCGGTGCCGCGCGAAATCGCGAATGTTGTCGTCCATTGTTAAGTCTTGTTTTAACTGCGCGGCGCGAGCGCTACGGAAGACGCGGCGCCCTGGTTGCGTGAAGCGCGCATTCTAGACGGGTTGTGCATGGGACATCGCATTGCGCAGCCAAATCGTGTCCGTGCATCTTCGCGCGCGATGCACTATAAAACCTAACTCCATGTCCACGCCGCATGACGCCGGCGATTCATCGGCGGAAACACGAGCCTGTTTTTTGCTTACGTGTTCCGTTTCAAGGTCGCGCCTTCGGCTTTCAATCCGCTTCTACGCGATTGAAGGCGCGAGCGCAGACACGCGCCCGTCATCGAATGCGCTCACGCTAATCCGCCTGAACGCATGCCGGTCCACTCACCTCCAATGCATTTCGCTCTTCCGCAGTCCGCAAGTCATCACTGGAACGAGACAACACGGAGCCAACATGACTCAGCCAGCCGTATCGCATCATCTGTCGCACGACGTATCGCCGGAATTCGCCGCCGCCGTTCGCGCTGGCCTCACCAAGCAGCCCCAGAAGGAATTGCCGTCGAAGTATCTTTACGATGAAGTGGGTTCGGCGCTTTTCGAAGTGATCACTGCGCTGCCCGAATACGGCGTCACGCGCGCCGAAGAACGGCTGCTCGCGAAGCACGCGGGCGAGATCGTCGCGCAGTTGCCGCACGATGCGATCGTCGCGGAGCTTGGCAGCGGCAGCGGCCGCAAGACGCGCCGCATTCTCGAAGCACTATGTAAAAAGCGCCCCACTTCTTACTGCCCGATTGAAATTTCGCGCACCGCTTTGCAATTGTGCCGCCGCGAGCTCGGCGATATCGAGCGCATTTCGATCGTCGGTTATGAGCGCGACTATCTCGCGGGGCTCGCCGAGGTCAGCAAGCGCCGCGCGAAGGACGAGCCGTTGCTCGTGCTGTTTCTCGGCAGCACGATCGGCAATTTCGGACGACTCGCGGCCACGCGATTTCTGCGCGAGATCCGCAACATGCTCGCGCCCGGCGACGCGCTGCTGCTCGGCACGGACCTCGAAAAGCCGGTGCCCGTGCTGGTCGCCGCCTATGACGATCCCATCGGCGTGACGGCCGCGTTCAACCTGAACCTGCTCGCGCGGATCAATCGAGAACTGGACGGCGATTTTCCGCTCGACGCGTTCCAGCATGTCGCGCGCTTCAATCCCGACGTGCGCAGCATCGAAATGCATCTGCGCGCGAAGCGGCACGTGAGCGCGCAGGTGCGCGCGGCGAAGTTGACGGTCGAGCTGAACGAAGGCGAAACGATATGGACGGAAAGCAGCCACAAATATCGTCCGGAAGAATTGCACGCAATCGCCGACGATGCGGGCTTCACATGCAGCCATCAATGGATCGAGCGCGATTGGGGGTTTGCGGAAAGCCTGCTGGTGGCGCGCTGATTTGCAAGCTGTATCGCGCTGTCGTGTGACGTAAGCGTGGCGAGGCGCGCGGGCGGTGTCCGCGCGCTTCGCATGCAATGGCGCTTCAGTGCTGTTCGAAGCGCTCGTAACGCTTGTCGGTGGCGCGCTCTTCGCCTGTCACTTCCGTCACGCGCGCCGTCGGCGGCCCGTGACGCAGCCACGACAGCATCCGGTCGACCTGGTTCGCCGGACCTTGCAACATCGCTTCGACGGAACCGTCGTCCATGTTCGCCACCCATCCCCGGATACCCAGCGCATGCGCCTGGCGCACCGTCGCGTGACGAAAGCCGACGCCCTGCACCATGCCGCGCACCCGCACGTAATACGTTTCGATTCGCGAATCGAGATCCGTGCCGGACATGCTCACCTCCTCTTATGCGTTTACGCGGGCATTCTAGTCGCGCCGCGCGCGCTTTGCTTGCGTTGCGGCCGATGCACCGAAACGGCGAGCACGGCGCACGCCATCCACAGCACGTACAATCCGACCTCTGCAAACCATCAACCATGCGCCAGTCAGGCAGCAATCAGGAAAACGGCAAGCCATGAGCGATCAGACTCGCGATCTCGTACTCGTCACCGGCGCGTCCGGCTTCGTCGGCTCGGCGGTCGCGCGCATCGCGCAGCAAAAGGGCTTCGCAGTGCGCGTGCTCGTGCGACCGACCAGCCCGCGCCGCAACGTCGAAGCGCTCGACGCGGAAATCGCCGTCGGCGACATGCGCGACGAAGCGTCGATGCGCGCCGCGCTGCGTGGCGCGCGCTATCTGCTGCATGTGGCGGCGGACTATCGGCTGTGGGCGCCCGACCCGCACGAAATCGAACGCGCGAATCTGGAAGGCACGCAAGCCACGATGCGCGCCGCGCTGAAGGAAGGCGTCGAGCGCATCGTGTACACGAGCAGTGTCGCAACGTTGAAGGTAACGGGCTCGGGCCAGTCGGTCGATGAAACGTCGCCGATGACGCCGCAGCAGGCGATCGGCGTCTACAAGCGCAGCAAGGTGCTCGCGGAGCGCGCCGTCGAGCGGATGATCGCGAATGACGGCCTGCCCGCCGTGATCGTCAACCCGTCGACGCCCATCGGTCCGCGCGACGTGAAGCCGACGCCGACGGGCCGCATCATCGTCGAGGCGGCGCTCGGCAAGATTCCGGCTTTCGTCGACACGGGGCTGAATCTCGTGCACGTCGATGATGTCGCGATGGGTCATTTCCTCGCGCTCGAACGCGGCAAGATCGGCGAGCGCTACATTCTCGGCGGCGAGAACCTGCCGTTGCAGCAGATGCTCGCCGACATCGCCGGCATGGTCGGGCGCAAGCCGCCGACCATCGCATTGCCGCGCTGGCCGCTCTATCCACTCGCGATGGGCGCGGAAGCCGTCGCCAAGTTCACGAAGCGCGAGCCGTTCGTCACCGTCGACGGCCTGAAGATGTCGAAGAACAAGATGTACTTCACGTCGGCGAAAGCGGAGCGCGAGCTCGGTTATCGCGCGCGGCCTTATCGCGAAGGACTGCGCGACGCGCTCGACTGGTTCCGCGACGCGGGCTATCTGAAAGCGTGATGCGTCGCGCGTCTCTGGATGAATCGCTGAACGTGCACGCGTCGCGCATGCTTACGCTCGCACACGCTTTGTTACAACTCGGAGCCGACACAAAGGTTAACGTCGGCGCGCAGAAGGTAAAATCGCGGGTCTTACCAGAGAACTACGCATGAATCTTCAGGAACAGATTGGCGCGCTCGAAACGGGCGTCGATCAGCTCATTCAGGCTGTCACGGCTCCGCGAGACGTCGAGGATGCGAGCGATCAGCACGTGAACGGCACGACGGCCGCGCAAACCGAACAGCCCGTCGAAGCGGCAGTCGATGCAGTCGATGCCGCCGCCGGCGCGCACGTGGAACAGCAAGCCGATGAAAAACCGACGCTGCACATCGAACGCCCTGGCCAGAACGAAATCACCATGTCGATCGGCGGCAAGTCGGTGACGCTGCATCCGCTGCAGGTCGGTCAGCTGATTGAGGAACTGTCGAACGCGCGGGCGTCGATGGAGCCGGAAGTCCCGCCGGACTTGCCTGCCGGCTGGCGTTTCGTTTCGACCAGAAACCCGGTGATGGCGGTGCAGAAGCAGACCAACGGCGACCGTCTGCTCGTGATGCGTCATACGGGGCATGGCTGGGTGCCGTTCCAGTTTTCGCCGGACATGGTCATCCAGATGTACATGATGCTGACGCAGAAGTGACGCGCGCGGCGGCCCTTGCGGCCGCCGGCAGCGCGCTCGACGGCGTTGCGCTGTTCAGTGGGACAGCGGCAATAGCGAGTTCAGCAGTTGGGCGGCGCGTTGCGAGACGCTTGGACTCGACGCGGCATCGGCCACCGGGCTGACGTAGACGACGGGTCCAATGCACAGCGAGCTCCACCGCGCGTCGCAGCCGCCATCACGCGCAGGCATCGGCTGATCCACGCCCGAGGCCGCGCTGTCGCCTTCCACCACGGCCGCAAACGTCTTGACGCGGCCGTTGACCTTCTCCGCATACGCCAGCGACCCGCCGTAGCTCTTCAACGCGGCATTCAGATCGCCGCCCGCCGATTGCACATAGCCGTACAAGATCGCCGAGCCGACTTCGATATTGGTCTCGGGATCGGTCAGATCCTTCACGTCTTTCAGCAGGCGCCTGTGCGCGCCCGGCACGACCTGCATCAGACCCGTCGCGCCGTTACCGCCCTTGGCCTTTTCCTTGAAGCGCGATTCGATCGAGATGATCGCGAGAATCAGCGCGGGCGGCAGCGCGTATTTCTCTGAAGCCGCGCGCACTGCATTCGAGATCTGCTCGGCCTTTTCTTTCGCGAGGCCAAACTTCTGGCGCAGGTAATCTGACGTGTGGTCGTGGTTTGGCTGATCTTCGGCCAACGCGCCCTGCATCGAGCCAAGCGTCAAACCGAACGTCAGCGCGATCAGGCAGACGAGCCGCCTCATTGATTCGTCCCGGCGGGCGCCTGCACGCGCGCCTTCCATTGGCCACCCTTGCCGCGCCAGTAGCGCACCGCGGAGCCGAACGTCGCACTGACGTAGAACAGCGCGACGAGCGGCAGAAACGGCGCCCACAGCGGCGAGCGGTTGTAGTAGCGCAGCATCGGCGCATACGCGCAACACATCGCGGCCCACGCGAGCCACGCAGGCCAGCCCTTCGGCCCGAGCACGATCGCGACCACGGGCGGCGCGAGATAGATGATCGTCATGCCGAGCAGCGTGCCCGCGAGCAGCCATGCCGAATAGCGCAACTGCGTGAACGCCGTGCGCGCGATCATGTTCCAGATCTCGCGCCAGCTATCGTAAGGGCGCAGCGAAATGCTGCGCGCGGCGACATCCAGCCGGATCGGGTGGCGCCCTCCGCCGCGATGCTTGATACGCGCGGCAAGACTGCAATCGTCGATCAGCTCGGCGCGGATCGATTCGATGCCGCCCGCTTCTTCGAGCGCCGCCCGGCGCACCAGCATGCAGCCGCCCGCCGCGCCCGCCGTGCGGTTGCGCGGATTGTTGACCCACGAGAACGGATAGAGCTTCGCGAAGAAGAACACGAAGGCGGGAATCAGCGCCTTTTCCCAGAACGAATCGCAGCGCAGACGCACCATCAGCGAGACGAGATCACGCTGTTCCGCATCGGCGCGCATCACGAGTTGCGAGAGCGCGTCGGCGGGATGGCCGATGTCGGCATCCGTGAGCAGCAGATACTCGGGCGTGTAGCCCAGCGAGCGCGCCGCCTCGATGCCCTGCGACTGCGCCCAGACCTTGCCCGACCAGCCCGCGGGCAGCGGCTTCGCCGCGATCACGGTCAGCCGGTCCGGGCATTGCAGCGCGAGCGCGGCGGCGCGGGCGGCGTCGGCGGTGCCGTCCGTGCTGTGGTCGTCGACGACGATCACGTGAAACTCGCCCGCATAGTCCTGTGTCAGCAGCGACGTGACGGCACGCGCGATTACGTCCGCTTCGTTGCGCGCCGGAACAACGGCGGCGACGCCCGGCCACGCGCCACGCGTTTCGGGCGCGAGCGGCGCGGCGGGCTGCGCGCGCCAGAAGCCGCCGCGCGCAAACAGCAGCACACACCAGATCAACAGCGACAGACACGCCAACACAAACAGAACCGCCGCAATCATGCATTGCCCTCTATGGAAACCGCGCGCTGCCGGCGCGGCGGCAGGCGCAGCGCAACAACAACCGCGGCACCGCGCCAATCGTGGATATCGAGCACTGGCCGGTTATCGAATATGTGATAGTCCGCGTTTTCGATACGTTCAAGAATGCGCCGCCGGGGAAAGACGCCGCAGAAAATTCAAAGCGTGCGCGCCGGACTGCACATAGCGTGCGTCGGCGAACAAGGCCCGATAGTTTAAGCGTTCGCGACAGCGCGCGCAGCGAGTCATTTTTGCCGCCCGAAACCCCACACTGCAAGGCGCCTAAAAAGCAAATAGCGCGCGATAGCGTTAGAATGCGCGTTTGGTCTCGAGTATCGACTTTCGTCGGATTTAAGACATCAACTAAATATACAAGACGCGGCGAACAGGTCGTTTTTACCGATCTGCCCGCAACCCCGCGTCAGGTCGGAGTTCGCCAGCCTATGCGAGTCATCCTTGCTCAACCCCGGGGCTTTTGTGCGGGAGTCGTCAGGGCGATCGAGATCGTCGATCGCGCTTTGCAGCAACATGGCGCACCTGTGTATGTGCGTCATGAGATCGTCCACAACAGGCACGTAGTCGACAATCTTCGCCGTAAAGGCGCGCGCTTCGTCGAGGAACTCGATGAAGTGCCGCAGGGCGCAGTTGCCATTTTCAGTGCCCACGGTGTCGCGCAAAGCGTGGAGCGCGATGCGGAACAGCGCGGCCTCGACGTGCTCGATGCCACCTGCCCGCTCGTGACGAAGGTTCATGTGCAGGGCCGTCAGTACGTGGCCTCGGGCCGCACGCTGATCCTGATCGGCCATGCCGGCCACCCGGAAGTGGAAGGCACGATCGGCCAGATTCCGGGCACGGTGCTGCTCGTGCAAAGCGAGGCTGAAGTCGCGAAGCTGGAACTGCCCATCGACACGCCGCTCGCCTACATCACGCAGACCACGCTTTCGGTGGACGATACGCGCGGCATCATCGACGCGTTGAAGCGCCGTTTCCCCGACATCGTCGGGCCGGACACGCGCGACATCTGCTACGCGACGCAAAACCGCCAGGCGGCCGTGCGCGAGCTCAGTTCGCAGGTCGATGTGCTGCTGGTGGTGGGCGCAACCAACAGCTCGAACTCGAATCGTCTGCGCGAGATCGGCAGCGAGTCGGGCGTGCCGAGCTATCTCGTCGCGGACGGCTCCGAAGTCAAACGGGAGTGGTTCGCGGGTGTCGGCACGGTCGGCATCACGGCGGGCGCGTCGGCACCCGAAGAGATGGTCGAGAACGTAATCGATGCGCTACGCGCGCTGGGCCCCGTCGACGTCACGACGATGACGGGACGTGAAGAAAAAGTTGAATTCAAGTTGCCGTCGAAGCTGACGCAACCACTCGCTGCACGCGAAGTTTAAGGAGGACGATTTGTCTATTCCGATGCTACAAAAAGTCCGGGTCGGCGCATACATCATGCGTCAGCACCTCAAGGGCAACAAACGCTACCCGCTCGCGCTGATGCTCGAGCCGCTGTTCCGCTGCAACCTTGCATGCAATGGCTGCGGAAAGATCGACTACCCGGATCCCATCCTCAACCAGCGCCTGTCGCTGGCCGAGTGCCTCGAAGCCGTCGACGAGTGCGGCGCGCCCGTCGTCTCGATCGCTGGCGGCGAGCCGCTGCTGCACAAGGAAATGCCGCAGATCGTCAAGGGCATCATGGCGCGCAAGAAGTTCGTGTACCTGTGCACGAACGCGCTGCTGATGGAAAAGAAGATGGACGATTACGAGCCGAACCCGTACTTCGTCTGGTCGGTGCACCTCGACGGCGACCGCGAAATGCACGACCACTCGGTCTCGCAGGAAGGCACGTACGACAAGGCCGTCGCCGCGATCAAGGAAGCCAAGCGCCGCGGTTTCCGCGTGAACATCAACTGCACGCTGTTCAACGATGCGATTCCCGAGCGCGTCGCCGCGTTCTTCGATACCGTCGGCCCGATGGGCGTCGACGGTATCACGGTGTCGCCCGGCTATGCGTATGAGCGCGCACCGGACCAGCAGCACTTCCTGAACCGCGAAAAGACCAAGCAGCTGTTCCGCGAAATCTTCAAGCGCGGCGACAGCGGCAAGAAGTGGTCGTTCAGCCAGTCGAGCCTGTTCCTCGACTTCCTGGCCGGCAACCAGACCTACGAATGCACGCCTTGGGGCAACCCGGCGCGCACCGTGTTCGGCTGGCAGAAGCCGTGCTATCTGGTCGGCGAAGGTTACGTGAAGACCTTCAAGGAACTGATGGAAACCACGGATTGGGACAAGTACGGCACGGGCAACTATGAGAAGTGCGCGGACTGCATGGTCCACTGCGGCTTCGAAGCGACGGCGGTGATGGATACCGTCTCGCATCCGCTGAAGGCGTTGAAGGTCAGCCTGAGCGGCGCGAAGACGACGGGTGCGTTCGCGAGAGACATCCCGCTCGACAAGCAACGTCCGGCGGAATACGTGTTCTCGCGCCACGTCGAGATCAAGCTCGACGAGATCAAGCGTGCGGGCACGGGCAAGAAGGTGCAGACGTCGGCGGCCGCGTTGAACTGAAGCGCGAACCAACGCACGTCATCGCCGGATGAAAAGAGAGCGCAACGGTCAACCCGTTGCGCTCTCTTTCTTTGTGCCGCGCGATTCCCGCAGCGAGCGGGAAAGCGGGGTGCGCCAGCGATCAGCCGGCGCTGCGCGCGTTGTGCTCGGTGAGGAACTTGATCAGGCCATCGACACCGCCCTTGTTCAACTGATCCTGAAACTGCGTCTGATACACCTGGATCAGCCACGCGCCCATCATGTTGATGTCGTAAATCTTCCAGCCGTTCGCCGTTTTTTCCAGACGGTAGTCGATGGAATCGTCGCCGCCGTTGCTGAGCACATGCGACTGGACCACGGTATCTTTCGCGTCGGTGGAAGCGTTCGACGGAAGGAAGCGGAACTTCACGTCCTGATCGCGCAGTTGCGACAGCGATGCCGCATAGGTGCCGACGAGCAGCTTCTGGAATTGCTCATACAGTTGCTTTTGCTGCTCCGGCGTGGCCGTGCTCCACGCTTTGCCCACGGCGATGCGCGTCGTGCGCTGGAAGTTCGTGGCGGGCACGAAATGCGACTCGACCACTTGCGTGATCTTCTTCATGTCGCCGCCGCGTGCCTGCGGGTCGGCCTTCATCGCATTGACCGTGCCTTCGACCGCGCTCTTCACGATCGCATCAGGCGCGCTTTGTGCGAAAGCCGCGGTGGAAACCACGGCGGCTGCCAGAAAAGCAGAGAGGTAACGTTTCATACGCTCATCGGGACAGTTAAGAGTGAACCCGCGTTGGACAGGCCGCATCCAGCGCGGTTACGGGCCAGTATACCGACTTTGACGGGCTGCACCGCGAACGCTTGCTCTGACCTTGCGTCGGTTGCGTCGGTATACTTGTGCCCTCCACCAATAACCCTAATCGTGACAAGGCCCCGCTCGCGTACATGCTGAAGTCCACTATCGTTCGCCTCGTCGTCTGGTCGGTGCGCCGTCCGCTGCAGGTCATCGGGCTGTCGCTCGTGCTCGCCGTGCTGAGCGCGATCTACGTCGTTCATCACTTCAAGATCAATACCGACATCAGCCGCCTCGTCGAGAACGATGCACGATGGGCAGCGCTCGGCGAGCAGATCGACAAGGCTTTCCCCGATCGCGGGCAAACCCTGCTGGTCGTGGTCGAAGCAGGCGCGCCCGAATACGCGGACGCCGCCGCCAACGCGCTGGCCACGGCGCTGCAAAAAGAAACGAAGGAATTCGACTCGGTGACGCAGCCCGGCAGCGGACCGTTCTTCGAAAAGAACGGCTTGCTGTTTCCGTCCGTGAGCGAAGTGCAGTCGACGACTTCGCAACTGGTCAAGGCGCGTCCCCTCATCAATTCGCTCGCCCACGATCCGAGTCTGACGGGCCTCGCCGGCACGCTGAACACGACCCTGCTGCTGCCGTTGCAGATAGGCCAGGTGAAGCTCGCCGACATGAGCCACTTGCTGTCGCAAAGCGCGACCGTCATCGACCATGTGCTCGCCAACGAGCCGGCCGTTTTCTCGTGGCGCGCGCTCGTCGACAAGAGCGCGGCGAAGCTGCCCGCGCGCGCGTTCATCGTGGTGCAGCCGAAGGTGAATTACGCGGCGCTGCAGGCGGGCGCGCACGCGTCGGAGGAGATTCGCAAGACGGCTGAGTCGCTCGACCTCGATTCGCAATACGGCGCGCGCATTCGCCTGACGGGCGAGCAGCCGCTCGCCGACGAAGAGTTCGCATCGGTCCAGGACGGCGCGGAGATCAACGGCATCGTCACGTTCTTCGTCGTGCTCGGCATCTTGTGGCTCGCGCTGCGCTCGGGGCGGCTGATCGTCGCCGTGTTCATCACGCTGTTCGTCGGCCTCGTCATTACGGCGGCCCTCGGCCTGATGATGGTCGATGCGCTGAACATGATTTCCGTTGCGTTCATGGTGCTGTTCGTCGGGCTTGGCGTCGACTTCGGCGTGCAGTTCGCCGTCAAGTATCGCGAGGAACGCAATCGCGACGACCGGCTCGCTGCCGCGCTGATTCATACGGCGTACAGCATCGGCGTGCCGTTGACGCTCGCCGCCGTTGCCGTCGCCGAGAGCTTCTTCTCGTTCCTGCCCACTGCTTATCGCGGCGTCTCCGAACTGGGTGAGATCGCCGGCGTCGGCATGTTTGTCGCCTACCTGACCAACATGACGCTGCTGCCCGCGCTCATCAAGGTGCTCAACCCGCCGGGCGAAGCAGAATCGCCCGGCTTCACGATTCTCGCGCCTGTCGACGACTTTCTCGATCGCAACCGCACGCCAGTGTTGATTGCGACGGCCGTGCTGATCATCGGCGCGTCGCCGTTGCTGCTGCATCTGCGCTTCGACTTCAATCCGCTGCATCTGAAGGACCCGCATACGGAATCGATGGCGACGCTGATCTCGCTGAACGATGCGCCCGAAGCCGCCGTCAACAATGTGCGGGTGCTCACGCCGACGCTCGCGGACGCGGACAGGATCGCGGCGCGTCTGTCGAAGCTGCCGGAAGTCGGCCGCACCACGACGCTCTCGACGTTCATTCCCGCCGACCAGCCGCAAAAGCTCGCGCTGATTTCGGCCGCGGCGCAGCAACTGCTGCCCGCGCTCACGCAAACGCCCGCGCCGCCCGCCACCGATGCCGTTCGCGTCGCCGCATTGAAGCGCACCGCGAACCAGCTTGCGCTCGCCGCCGAAGACCATCCCGGCCCCGGCGCAGCCGAAGCGAAGCGCCTGTCCGGCACGCTGACGAAGCTCGCGAACGCGGACGTATCGACGCGTGACCGGGCCGAGCGCGCGATGTCGGAACCGCTGAAGATTTCGCTCAGGCAACTAACGAGCTTGCTGCAGCCGTCGGAGATCACGCGCGAGAACGTGCCGCGGGACATCGCGGACAGCTGGGTATCGAAGACGGGTCAGGCGCTCGTCGAGATCTCGCCGAAAGTGCCGCCCGGCACCGACCCCGGCGACGACGTGATGCTGCGCAACTTCGCCAAGGCCGTGAAGACGGCGGAGCCGGGCGCGATCGGCGGGCCGATTTCGATCCTTCACTCGGCCAACGTAATCATCAAGTCGTTCGTCCAGGCGGGCGCATGGGCGATCCTGTCGATCATGGCGCTGCTCTGGCTCACGCTGCGCCGTTTCGGCGATGTGCTGCGCACGCTCGTGCCGCTGCTCGTGTCGGCCGTCGTCACGTTGGAGCTATGCGTCGTCTTCGGCATGCCGCTCAATTTCGCGAATATCATCGCGTTGCCGCTGATGCTCGGCGTCGGCGTTGCGTTCAAGATCTACTTCGTGATGGCATGGCGCCGCGGACAGACGGGTCTGCTGCAATCCAGTCTCACGCATGCCGTGCTCTTCAGCGCGGCGACCACGGCTACGGCGTTCGGCAGCCTGTGGCTGTCGCATCATCCGGGCACATCGAGCATGGGACGGCTGCTGGCGCTGTCCCTCGTATGCACGTTGATCGGCGCTGTGGTATTCCAGCCAGTATTGATGGGCAAACCGCGCGTTCGCCGCGCATCGAAGAAACAATAAGGACATCCGCATGAAGATGCGAACAGCCGCGCTGGCATTGGCCGCCGCGAGTCTTGCGACGGGGTGTGCAACGGGACCGGACCGCAAGCCCGGGGACCCGCTCGAGCCGATGAACCGCGCAATTTTCAGTTTCAACGACGCACTCGACCGGACGGTCGCGGTGCCGATTGCGAAGGGTTATCAAAAGGTCACGCCGCAGCCGCTGCGCCAGGCGATCAGCAACTTCTTTTCGAACCTCGGGGATCTCGACAACTTCGCGAACAGCCTGCTCCAGTTGCATATCAAGGACGCAACGGAAAGCCTGATGCGTTTCGCGATGAACTCGACATTCGGTATCGGCGGTCTGATCGACTTCGCCACGCCCGCCGGACTGCCGAAGCATAAGCAGGACTTCGGCCTGACGCTCGGCCGCTGGGGCGTGCCGTCGGGACCCTATCTGGTGCTGCCGCTGTTCGGCCCGAGTTCGTTCCGCGACGGTCTTGGTTACCTCGTGGATTTCCGCGCGAGTCCGATCACGTATCTGGACGCCGAATACAAGTATCCGCTGTACTTCCTGCAGTTCGTCAGCGTGCGCTCGGACCTGCTCGGCGCGACGACGCTGCTGGAGCAGGCCGCGCTCGACAAGTACTCGTTCGTGCGCGACGCCTATACGCAGCAGCGCAAATCCCTGCTGCGGGGCGTCAACGCGCCGCCTTCGAGCTTGCCGGACTACGGCGAACCCGATGAGGATTCGGGTGCGCAAGCGCCTTCGGGCGCATCGGGCACGGCGCCGTCGACGGTGCCTGGCGCCGCGCCGCTCGGCTTGCCGAACTACTCGGAGCCGGACAAAGCCGCGCCGCCGCAAGGCGCGTCGGGCGCAGGCGGCGCCAAGCGCCCGCCCGCCAACGACAGCGATGTGCCCCATTACGAGGACCCGGGCGAAGGCGCTGCGCCATCCCCGGGCGCGACGCCCGCTCCGTCGCCGGATAAGCCGGCTTCGCAATAAGCGGGTTCACCGGCGTATAACGAAAAACCCGGCTGATCATCTGGATCAGCCGGGTTTTTTGTCGTGACGTTCGGGGTGCGCCCCGCCAACGGCGTTCGCGCTCACCGCACCCGACGCGCGGCGCGTGTCAGTGCGCTGCGTCCGTTTCCTGATCCGCGTCGGCAACCGCCATCGCCGGTTGCTGCTGCATCGCGCGCAGTTTCTCGCTGTAGCGCTCGAACGCTTCGTCTGCGTAACGGATCTTCGTGCGGCCGTGCGGCGCCGGTTCGCCGTTTGCGCCGAGATTCACGAACACCATTTTTTCGATCGTCAGAATGCTCTTGCGGGTGATCTTGTTGCGCACTTCACAGCGCAACGTGATCGACGTCGTTCCAAAATGAGTGGCCGTCATGCCGAGTTCGATGATGTCGCCCTGGCGCGCGGAACTGACGAAGTTGATCTCGGATATGAACTTCGTAACGACTCGCTGGTTGTCGAGTTGGCAGATCGCGTAAATGGCCGCTTCTTCATCGATCCAGCGCAGCAGGCTGCCGCCGAATAGCGTGCCGTTGGGGTTCAGATCTTCGGGCTTGACCCATTTGCGTGTGTGGAAATTCATTGCGTCCCTCTTCGGAAATAGCGCGGTCACGCGGCATAGGCACGACCTAGGGTTAACACCTAGCACTATATCAAAAATAAGGGTTTTCCCTAGGTGTCACCAAGACCAACACACTATTTCGTTTTTCGGGCAAATGGCGCGCGGCCTCAAACCGGCCGAAGCGCGCCCGAGTGCTCCAGCGCCTCGCGCGCGGCAACGAGGGAGCTTCGGGCGGCGCGGGCATCGGCGGCGACCTGCAGCAATCCGCCCAGCTGCCAAGGCTGGCGCGCCAGCTCACGCAGGATCGGGCCGACGGCCGTGGTGCCGTCGTCGCGCAGGCCGGCCGTCGCGGCGGACGGCAACGTGCGCCACGCCGGATCGACGATGGCTCTGCACACGGCAAACGGCAAGCGGTTCGCTTCGGCGATCGCGCCTGCGAGGTGGGATTCCATATCGACGGCGAGCGCACCCGTCGATGCATGCAGCGCCGCCTTGTCCGCGGCGCCGACGAGCGGCGCGAGCACGCCTGCAATCGTCCCTCGCCGGAGCTTCGGCGCGAGCGGCGTCGCGGCGAGCGCCGTCGCGATCCGGCCCGACCAGTGCGGATCGGTTGGCACGTGGCCAAGCGGGCTGCACACGCTGCTCGCGACGACTAGTGCGCCCGGAGCCAGATCCGGCGCCAGTCCGCCCGCCGTACCGAAGCTGACGATGCCCGCGCAGCCGCGCGCGATGGCCTCGTTCAACGTCCGTTCGAGCAGATCGGCGCGCGCCGCGAACACGGCTTCGACGCCCTTGCCGCGCGCGATGCGCGCCTCGAACGCCATGCCGGTCACAGCGATAACCGGCAGGTTTGCGTTCATGAGATCCGGCCGGGCCATCACATGCCGACGGTGACGCGCTTTTCGCCCGCGCGCGTCATGTTGCGGTAGCGCGCGAGCGCCCACAGCGGGAAGAACTTGCGATAACCGTGGTAGCGCAAATAGAACACGCGCGGGAAGCCCGTCGCCGAGAAGCGCTCTTCGTCCCACAAGCCGTGATCGCGCTGCTCCCGTTGCAGGTAGCCGACGCCGCGCGCGACGGCGGGATGATCGACGCAACCCGCCGCCATCAGCCCGAGCAACGCCCAGGCCGTCTGCGACGGAATGCTCGGCGCCTTTTCGTAGCCGTCGTAATCGAGCTTGTAGCTGGCGCCGTCTTCGCCCCAGCCGCCGTCCGCGTTCTGGATCGACACGAGCCACTGCACGGCGCGCTTGATGCGGGAGTCTTCGTGCGACATGCCCGCCGCGTTGAGCGCACACAGCGCCGTCCACGTGCCGTAGATGTAGTTCATGCCCCAACGGCCGTACCAGCTGCCGTCGTCTTCCTGCTCTTTCAGCAGGTAGTCGTACGCGCGGCGCGCCGGCTCGCTGGTCGCGGGCATTTCGCCGAGTTGCGCGAGCATCGACAGGCAGCGGCCGGAGACATCGGCCGTGGGCGGATCGAGCAGCGCGCCGTGATCGGAGAACGGGATGTTGTTCAAGTAGTACTGCGTGTTTTCCGGCTCGAACGCGCCCCAGCCGCCGTCGCTGCTCTGCATGCCGACCACCCATTCGCGGGCGCGGGCGATCGCGTTGCTGTCGACATCCGACTTCGTCAGCGCCGCGGCGCGCTGCATCGCCATCACGACCACGGCGGTATCGTCGACGTCGGGGTAGTGCGCGTTGTTGTACTGGAACGCCCAGCCGCCGGGACGCGTATCGGGACGGCGCGAAATCCAGTCGCCGCGCACGTCGAGGATCTGCAGCGGACGCAGCCATTCCAGGCCGCGCAGCACGGCTTCCTCGGCGCGCCTGTCGCCCGTTTCGAGCAGCGCATGCGACGCAAGCGACGTGTCCCACACGGGCGACAGGCATGGCTGGCAATACGCTTCGTCGTCGTGGATGACGAGCAGCTTTTCGATCGACTTGCGGGCGATCGCGCGACTCGGGTGATCGGCGGGATAGCCGAGCACGTCGTACATCATCACGGAGTTCGCCATCGCCGGGAAAATCGCGCCGAGGCCGTCCTCGCCATTCAGACGCTCATCGACGAAGGCGACGGCTGCCTTGATCGCGCGCTCGCGCGACGCCTTCGGGAACACGCCGTCCGTCATGCGCAGCACGCCGTCGACGGCGCGAAAGAAGCCGAACCAGCCCTTGCTCTGATGCCCCGAGCGCGGCAGCAGGCCCGTCGTAACGGGCGCGCCGCGGAACAGTTCGTCGATGCGCACGCCACGCGGATTGCGCGCGACAGGCCGCTTCGCGTTCAGCACGAGCAGCGGCACGATCACGGTGCGCGCCCAGTACGACACCTTCGACAGATGGAACGGGAACCACTTGGGCAGCAGCATGATCTCGACGGGCATCATCGGCACTGCGTACCACGTCACGACGCCGAACAGCGCGAGCAGAATGCGCGTGAACACGTTCGACGCTTCCGCGCCGCCGTTCGCGAGAATCGCGTCGCGTGCGCGGACCATGTGCTCGGCGTCTTCGGGATCGCCGATCATCTTCAGCGCGAAGTAGGCCTTCACGCTCGCGCTGATGTCGAGCGCGCCATCCGTGAAGAGCGGCCAGCCGCCGCCTGGCAGCTGGATGCGGCGCAGGTAGCGTGCGATCTTCTGCTCGAGTTCGACATTCGGCGTTTCGCCGAGGTAATGAACGAGCAGCACGTATTCGGCGGGGATCGTCGCGTCGGCTTCGAGTTCGTAGACCCAGTGACCGTCGTCTTTCTGGGCGGCGAGGATCGCGTCCGTGGCGCGGGTGACGGCGGCGTCGAGCGCATCGACGGGCGCGGCGCCCGCGGCGAGGGCGGCGGCAACGGGGGCGTGATCGTCGATCAGCGTTTGAGTCAGTGCTTCGCCCAGCCTATGGGTCATGGATAAATCGTTCATCGGCGTTCCATCGGTTCGTTCAATAGCGTGTCCGCGGCCTTCTGGCCGGAGCGGATCGCGCCTTCGATGCCCGGCGGCAGACCGGTTGCCGTCCAGTCGCCCGCGAGCATCAGGTTGTTCCAGCGAGTGCGCGTGGCCGGGCGGCGCATCTCGTCCTCGGGCTGCGCGGCAAAGGTCGCGTTCGGCTCTACCGTCAGCTGCCATCTGAGCGGCAGATCCGTCGACAAACCCGTCGCCCTCGCGACGTCAGCCCACAGTTTGCGCGCCAGTTCGTCGCGCGGCACATCGGCCACGCTGCCGGCGTCGTAGGCTGTCGCCGACAGCCGGCCGTCGGCGGCGAACAGCCAGCTCGCCGTCGCGTTGACGAGGCCCATCAGCGGCGGATGGCCGAGAGGCGGCTCGACGGCGAAGTGCGCGGTCGCGATGGCCGAAAAGCGGCGCGGCGCCGGCAAGCCGGGCACGAGCGACAGCGCAACTTCCGGCGTCACGGCCAGCACCAAGGCTTCGCCCGCGCCGATCGCGATGCGCTCGCCGTTCACCTGCAGCGCGCTTGCGCGAGCTTCGGACGCTTGCGCGAACTCGATCGCATCGAGCCGCGCGCCCAGCCGGATCGACGCGCCGCCGTGCTGCAGCAGGCGCAGCGCCGGTTCGACAAACGCCGATCCCAGCCCGTTGCGCGCCGTCAGTGGCCGGCTGGCCGGGCCGCCCGCGGCGAGCGTATCGCGCAGCGCCGCGCCCGCAAGCTCCGCCGTCGCGCGACGCGGCTCGGTATTCGTCATCGCCAGCAGCAGCGGGCGCAGCATGCGTTCCCACAGCACGCCGTCGCTGCGCATCGTCTGCGCGACCGTGCGGCCGGGCTTCGCGAACAGCAGCGGGACGACGGACAGGTAGTCCGACCATTGCGTGTCCGGGACCCGCGCGCCGGACTCGAAAATCCATGCCGGAAAACGTCCCCTCGACATCCGGACGTCCCAGCGCCGGTTCACCGCAAGATCGATGAACGGGTATTCCGGCCGCGTCGGCCCAACGAGTTCATCGACGGAACCGATTGCGCGCACGTAATTCAGCGTCGCCTGCTGCCCCGACAGCATCAAATGATTGCCGTTGTCGACCGTCGCCGCGAGCGTGCGGTCGTAATACGAGCGGCAACGGCCGCCCGCCTGTTCGCCCGCCTCGTACAACACGACCTGCGCGCCGCGCCGCTGCAACTGCACGGAGGCGGCCAGACCGGCCAGCCCCGCGCCGATCACGTGGACCAGCTTTCGCATCAAAAGAATGCGTACCGCGCGACGATCGCCAGCATGCGCAGTTTCGGCTTGCTGATCTTCGTGCGCGGAATGTCGAAGCCGCGGTCCAGCGTGCGTTCGAGCAGGATGCGGTAGACGCCCGACATGATGCGCGGCGCCCGGACCTGCGCGCGCGGCTGCGCATCCATGATCGCGTCGGCGGCGGCGAAATGGTGCTTTGCCCGCTCGGCGAGCGTCGCGCATACACGCGGCAGTGAAGGATCGTCGGCGATCACGTGCGGATTCGACGTCGCAATGCCTTCACGCGCCAACAGCTCGTGCGGCAGATAGCAGCGGTTGATCTGGGCGTCTTCGTCGATGTCACGCAAGATGTTCGTCAACTGCAGCGCGCGGCCGAGATGGTGCGACAGGTCGATGCCGGGCTGTTCCTGCATCCCGAAAATTCTCACCGATAGCCGGCCCGCTGCGCTGGCGACGCGGTCGCAATAGAGATCGAGCGTGGCCTCGTCGGGCGCGCAGATGTCCGCGGCGGCGTCCATCGCCATGCCGTCGATCATCGCGTGGAAGTCCTCGCGCTGCAGGTGAAACGTGTGGATGTGCCGGGTCAGTTCGAGCAGCGACGCACGCGGCGTGCCTGCATAGCACGCGTCGATGTCCGCTCGCCAGCGCTCGAGACCGGCGGCGCGTTCGGCGCGCGGCAGGTCGCTGTCGGCGATGTCGTCGACGGCGCGGCAGAAAGCGTAGACCTGGTACATCGCGTCGCGCTGCGCAGGCGGCAGAATGCGCATCGCGAGGTAAAACGAGCTGCCCGAACTTGCGGCGGCTGCGTCGGTTTGTGTGTCGTCCACGACGAGATTGGAAACGGCCAAGACGATCTCCGCTGAGACACCCACGACGGGGCGATCAAGAAGTCATGCCTACCCGCAGGGCAAGCCGCCCGCGCGCGCGGACACGCGCGAAACACCGGCCCGAAGACCGGAAAACGGGCAAAAGTATACCAACGTTTCACAGGCGACGCAGAAACGACGCGAGGCCTCACGCCGCGCGCAGCGGCAATTCGGCCGGCCAAAAACCAGACGGTCCCGCGATCGGGGAACGCGCTGGCCGCATTCGATCCGGCGACAAACAAAAATCATAAATTAGCCGGTTGATCTTTCACAAGAAATCTACGGCGTTATCTCAAATTAAGAATTCTCTGAGATACGTCGACACACATTAGGATTACATTTAATCCCCCAATCAAGCTCAGCGCGATGCAGGACCGCCCAGAACGGCGTTTGCAGCGGTTTTCCGGCGAATTCGCGTAAATCGCGCAAGATGAACGCCCGCTTTTTATTCGATTATTTTCAGCCGCGGATTTATTTAAAATTCAGCGTCCTTAATAATCGATGAATACGATTGTCAATTCAATTCGTTTTAAGGAAACATGATGAAACTGTATATGCTCGTTGCCGCTCCCCTTCTGTCTGCTTTTGCGCTCTCGACGCCGACTTATGCGTCGCAGAACGACGAATCCGTGATCCGCCAGATGGAGGAAACGTGGCTTCAGGCGAGCATGCATCACGACCGCGATACGCTGCAATTGCTGCTCGACGACTCGTACCGCGAAATCACGCCGTCGGGCACCGCGCGTTCGAAGAGCGATGTGTTGAGCGCACCGCCGGCGCCCGCTGGCTCGATGCAGACGCTGCAGAATGTGCAAGTGCATGTCGACGGCGACCGGGCCGTCGCGGTCGGCGAGAATCACTTCATGGCGCCGAACGGTCAGCAAGCTATTTTCGCATTCAAGGACGACTTCGCACGCCATGACGGCCAATGGCGCGTCGTCGGCTCGTGGATGAGCCGCAAGTAAATCAGCCCGTCCAGGCGGGCCAGCGCCCGCCCGTCGACACGTTCCCTTCAGATAAACGCAACCGACCGGTTGCGTCCCTGGCGCTTCGCGGAATACAACGCCGCGTCAGCCTCGTTGATGAGCGCCTCGTACGCGGGCACCCCCGCCCGCGCGGCCGCCCCACCGACGCTCGCCGTCACGGGCACGTCCACGCCCTGTACATCGACGGGCGTATCACCGATCGTGTTACGGATCTTCTCGGCGACCAGCATCGCGTCTTCAAGCGGCGTGCAAGGCAGCAGCAGCGCGAATTCCTCGCCGCCGAAACGCCCAAACGTATCCTGCCCGCGCACGACATGCGACACGCGCTGCGCCATCTCGCGCAGCACGGTATCGCCGACGACGTGGCCGAACTGGTCATTGATCTTCTTGAAGTGGTCGAGATCGAACAGCAGGACCGACAGCTCGCCGCCGTATCGCTGCCAGCGTGTGTACTCGTCGCGCAGCCGCGCTTCGAAGAAGCGCCGGTTCGCGATGCCCGTCAGACCGTCGCGGTCCGCGTACTCCTGTAGCTTCGCGACGGCCTCTTCGCGCTCGCGCTGCATGATGCTCACGTGCGTCACGTCTGAGATCGTCACGCAGACGGCTTCCACCTCGCGCTCGCGCATGAGCGGCATGAACGTGCAGTCCTGCTGCATGTAATCGACGCCGCCCGTGATCGGCCGATCGTGATCGAACCTGAACAGATACGGCCGCTGCTCCCACGAACTGAACGCGAAGCTGCCGAGTTGAAACACGCTTTCGAGCTTGCGAGTGAGCCACACGCGCGGCAACTCAGGAAAGCTCGCGAAGATCGACTTGCCGACCACCTGCTGCGCCGAGTGGCCGCTGTGGTCCTGCATAAAGCGGTTCCACATCAGCACGTTCATCTGACGGTCGAGCACGAAAATGCCGAAGCCGACCCGTTCGACGACCAGGTCGCTCAAGGTGGGAAGCGGCGCGTTCATATGCTGGAAAGCAGCGCGTCCAGCGCCGTGCTCAAATGACGGATCGAGTCTTCCGCCATCAGCATCACGAGATGGGCGCGGAAGCTCTGATCCTCTAACGCGAAATTCACTTCGACGAGCAGCGCGATCTCCCAGGCGAGCAGGTTCGGCTGGAACACGTCGTCGAGCGACATCGCAGAGCCGAGCAGGCCCGGCTGCGAAAACACCGGCGTGCGGCCGAGTTGCTCGAGAATGCACGACACGCACGCGCCCGTCAGGATGTTCGCGACGTCGAATACGACTTCTTCCTGCGTGGTCGCCTCGTATGCGGACTTCGCGTACGGATCGCTCACGAGCGCGCACAACTGCTCGATGCTGCCGCTGCGGCAGATCACGAGCGCCTCGCCCTTGATGTCGGAGCGAAATCCCTGCCGCACGGCGCTCACCGCCTCGCTGATACCCGTCATGTCGCGCAGCGCCTGCGCGGCCTCGCACACGGCCACCACGCGCACGCGCGGCACCGACAGTTCGATGAACGCATCCAGCAGGACGGCAAGTCGCGTCGCGGCCTGGCCCATCGCCAGATTGGCGACCTCCTGCAGCGCGTCGCGCTGGTCTTCGTTGAGGACTGGCTCAGACATACAACCCGTACTCCTTGAGGATGGGAAGCACCGCCTCCGTTGTCACGGGCTTGGCGATGAACGCAATGGCGCCAAGCGTGCGCACGCGTTCCCTCGCCATCGGCTGGACATCGGCGGACACGACGATCACGAATGTGTTCAGGTCCTCGTGCTGCAGGGCCTCCAGAACCTGATAACCCGTCATGTCGGGCATCGTCAGGTCGAGAAACATCACCGATGCGCGGCCGTTGCGATAATGGTCGAGCGCTTCGCGCCCGTTGGACGCGTAGGTGATGTCGACGTCCCAGTCCTGCGGCAATGCCTTGGTGAGCACCTTGCGGGCAAGCAGCGAATCATCGGCGATCACAATGGGCAAAGACATGGCGGCGGACTGGAAACGGAGTGGGCTCTTACGTGTTTACGGCGGCGCGCGACCGATCTTTAGAGCCCGCTCGCGTGGCCGCGCAACGCGTGCTCGCGGTCGATGGGAAAGCGGGAAGCGCTCGGCATGAGCGATGCTGCCGGCGTGTAGCGCCGCGGCGGGCGCGCCGGACGGCGTGTGCTGCATGCGCGGCGCGAGGCCGCTGCTGTGAGCGCGCAATGGACGACGTCAATGACCGGCATTTTCGAAGCCTACCCCGTAGATAATGCTGCGGCAGCAAGACGGCGTTCATGGCTCCGTGGTGCTCCGCTGGTCTGCCCGAGGGTCTGGCCTGGCTTGCATGGCGTGCAATGCCCGGCTCCTCGCGCGGATTTCGCCCGATCATGACGGGCTGTTTATTTATGTGGCGCAATTTTCGAAGCAAATCCGCGAAAAGGCAACTCGTCAGAATGCTTTAGACGAACGAAATTAACTCATATACGTCACAAACGAGTGCAAATACCAAGGCCGCTTGAAAAAAATGATTGTCTTTATACTTTTGTGTACGTTTGCGCTTCTGAATTCGTCGCTGAATAGCTCACTTGTCAGACTAAACGCCTCGTGCCCGCCGGGTTCGGGCTGGCCTATACATGTTGTTGCATTGCGCGCGATCAAATCCCGCACTGAACCTATGATGAAAGCTTCCCTGCCCTTCACTGGCCGCCCGCGCGGCTCGCGCCATGAGTCCTGACCGGCCTGATTCCGCCGACTCCGCCCCGGGCAGCCGCCTGGTCGACGCTCGGCCAGACGAAGCGCTCTTCCCCGCCGTGCCCGAGCACAACTTCGCCGTGCGCCGCATCACGTTGATCGCGCTGCTGGCCGCGGCCATCGTGCTGCCATGCGTGTTCGTCGCGGCGATGGCGTTCAGCGACCTGCGCGCGCGCGAAGCAGACGCGACGGAGGCGACGCTGCGCACGGTGCGTGTCGCCGAAGAGCACGCGCTGAAGGTGTTCGACATGAACGAGGCACTCAATGCGCGCGTCGTCGATCTCGTGCAAGGCCTCGACGACGACGGAATCCGTCAGCGCGAAGCCGCGATCCACGAAAAGCTTCAGACGATGGGGGGCGGCTATCCGCAGGTCGCGGCCGTCGCGATTTTTGGACACGACGGCACCTTGCTCGCGAGCAGCCGCACCTATCCGGTTCCGCCCGTGTCGATCAACGCGCGCGAAGATTTCATCGGCATTCGCGACGGGCAGGTGCTAGAGCACATATCGAAGGTGATGGTCGGGCACGTCGCGGGAGAAATCGTGTTCAACACGGGCGTCGCGCGGCGTGGCGAGGATGGCTCGTTCGCCGGCATCGTGTCGGTGGCGCTGCGGCCCAGCTATTTCAACGCGTTCTATCGCGAGGTGCTGGGCGGCACCGACGCGACGATGACGATGTCCCTGACACGCTCCGATGCGTCGCTGCTCGCGCGTTACCCCGCGAGCCCGGCCGCGAAGGCGGGCAACCCGGTGCGCCGCAACGCCTATACCGATGCGCTCGCCGAAGGCCGGCGCGCGGGCGTCGTGCGGGTGCGTTCGAACATCGACGGCGAGCATCTGATCGTCGCGTTTCGCCGCGTCGGCTCGTACCCCGTGTATGTCGCATGCGGCTATCGCTCGTCGGCGATCTGGGCCGCGTGGTATCGCCATCTGAGCGTGCTGATTCTGTCGACATTCGTGCCGTCGATCGTGCTGTGGTGCGTGATCTGGCTGTCGCTCAAACGCCTCGGCGCGGAAGAGGAAGCGTGGGAGCGCTGGCAGGCTGAAGCGTCGATGCGGCGCTCGATCGAATCCGCGTACCGGCAGTCGCGCAAGATGGAAGCGCTCGGCAACCTCGTCGGCAGCGTCGCGCACGACTTCAACAACCTGCTGATGATCGTCTCGGCCAATGTGCAGATCGTGCGGCGGCGCGGCGCGGCCGCGTTCGACCGCGAGCTTTCCGCCGTCGAGCGCGCGTTGAAGAGCGGCCAGTCGCTCACGCGGCAACTGCTCGGCGTGGCGCGCAAGCAGCCGCTGAGCAACGAGACGCTCGACGTCGAGCGCTGGCTGCCGGGCTGCCGCGATCTGCTGCGGGCGTCGCTCGGTGCCAAGGTCTCGCTGGTGATGGATATCGGCGCCGGCGTGTGGCCGATGCAGGTCGATGTCGCCGAACTCGAACTCGCGCTCATCAACGTCGCCGTCAATGCCCGCGATGCGATGCCGAACGGCGGCCGCTACACGGTCCGCGCGGGCAATGTAAGTTTCCGCCACGAAGACGGCTTTCCGATCACGGGCGATTTCGTGCAGCTATCGCTGGAGGACACGGGCGTCGGCATGCCGCCCGACGTGCTTTCGCGCGCGTTCGAACCGCTGTTCACGACGAAGCCCAAAGGCATGGGTACGGGTCTGGGCCTGCCGCAAGTGTTCGCGTTCTGCGAGCGCTCCGGCGGGTTGGCGGCCATCGATAGCGCGATCGGCGCCGGCACGTCGGTGCGGCTCTATCTGCCGCGCGCGACCGACGCGCCGCGAGTCGCGCGCCCCGCCGAACCCGTCGCCGAAGAAACGGGCACGCCGCACGGCTTGCGCATTCTGCTCGTCGAAGACAACGATGAAGTCGCGGCCGGCACCGAGGCGCTACTGCAGATGATGGGTCACGAGGTCACATGCGCATTCAACGCCGACGCGGCGATGGAGTTGCTCGAGGCAGCGCGTACGCGGCAAAAGCAGGCGGGCGAGCCACTGCCGTTCGATCTCGTGATCTCCGATATCCACATGCCTGGCACACTGAACGGCATCGACCTCGCGGAACGCGTGCGGGGGTTCGAAACGAAGCTGCCTGTGATTCTCGTCACGGGTTATGCGGAAGAACTGGAGCGCGCACGTCATGTGGAAGTGCGCGTGCTGTCGAAGCCGTTCGATATTGCGCTGCTCGATAAATTCCTGCAGACGTTGCAGCGCGATCTCGCCCATCCGCCGACGCACCCCGCAGGCTGAACGCCCGATGGCCGGGATTACCGGCGGGTTGTAAAAGCGCGCCGTCGGGCGGGCGCGCTTCTCCGCCCGACGCCGCGCGCAACGTCGCGTGTCATTTGGCAACGATCGACCGCGCTAGCGCTGGCCGCCGCAACCCGGCATGAAGGTTGCGCAATTCCCGTCACCGGGACGCATGACGCGGTTTCGCGCCACGCGTTCGCCCGAAAGCCGACGGAGACAGACATGCGACACACCATAATTGGTCTATTCGACACCTACGCGCAGGCTGAAAGCGCGCGCAACATGCTCGTGCAGACCGGCTTCTCGTCAACCGACATCGAGTTGCAGGCGAACCCCGAAACGCCCGCCGGCGCAGCCGCCGCTCACCGGCCTGGCGTGATCGCCAATATCGAGCGATTCCTGTCCAGCCTGTTCGAGACATCCGGCACGAACGCGCCCGAAGCCGAGCGTTACACGGCAGCCGTGCGGCGCGGCGCGGTTCTCGTCGCCGTGAACGCCGAGAGCGAGCCGCATGCGGAGCTTGCGCGCAATTCGCTCGTCAAGCTCGGGGCGATTGAAGTAAGCGAGCGCATGCCAGAAGGCGAATTGCCCGCCGACGACACACGCATGAGTCACGCGCGCGCGGATGTCGAGCAGGCGCGCCGTGAGCACTCCGTCGCCGATGAACTCGGCCTACGCACGCCGCGCGCCGCGGTGCCGACGGCCGCGCAGCCGTCGAGCGATGCGCTGCGCGCCGAGGAAGAAGCGCGCAGGCGTGCGCGCCCGGACGCGCTGCATGGCATCCCGCCCGGCGACGATGCGTCGGCGCATGCGCTTGCAGCCGCGAGCGCACCAGGCGCCGGCGCGGTGATGCAGCCGCGACCGCCAATGCCGGAACGCGAGGCCGCACCAGCGGATAGCGAGCCGCTCCCGGGCGAGTATCGCGACGATGCGCCGCCCACCGGCACGCGGCCCGTGACGCCCCCGGGCGACACGCCGGCGGCAGCGGCGATCGCGTCGGCTGGCATCGCTGGATCAGGTGCCGTGATGACGCCCGACACGGGCGCCCCGGCACGCGCGATGCCGCAACAGGTGCCTGATGAATTTCTCGAGTACGAGGAGGACTTCCGCACTCACTACGACGCGGAGTACTCGCACGAAGGGTTGCGATTCGACGAGTACGTGCCTGCGTATCACTACGGCGCGTCGATGGCGCGCGAGATCCGCTATCGGGACCGGCCATGGGACGAGGTCGAGCCGCAGGCGCGGGAGGATTGGGAACGCGACAGGCCCGTGGGTAGCTGGGAGCGGTTCAAGGCCGCCGTGCGGCATGGCTGGGACCGGGTGACGGGACATCATCACTCGTAGGCCGTCCTTGTACTGAGCGCGGCGCCCGGGTCGGGGTGCCGCGCTCGTGCGTATCGAAGCATGTCTTAGGCGACGTGCTTCTTTACCCAATCGGCATAGCGATCGACGAACTTCTGCAGAAATTTGCGGGTGTCGTCATTCGCAATCTTGCCGTTCTCGTCGATCTGGCCGGCCGCATGTTTGATGAACATCTCCGGCTGACCGAGCGTCGGCACGTCGAGATAGGCCAACACGTTGCGCAAGTGCTGTTGCGACAGCGCAGTGCCCGTCGCGCCCGGCGACGTGCCGATCACCGCGCCCGGTTTGCCGCTCCATGCGTTGTGCCCCCAAGGGCGTGAGCCCCAGTCGAGCGCGTTTTTCAACACGCCGGGCATCGACCGGTTGTACTCGGGTGTGACGAACAGCAACGCGTTGGCAGCCTGGATCCGCTGCTTGAAGGTGCGCGCGACTTCCGGAAAGTCGTCGTCGTAGTCCTGGCTATAAAGCGGCAGTGCGCCGATGTCGGGGAACTCGAACGTGAAATCGGCAGGCGCGAGTGAGATCAACGCCTTTGCCAGTTGGCGGTTGGTCGAGTCGCGGCGCAAGCTGCCGACGATCACTGCGATGTGATAGGCCATGTCTTCCTTCTGTGGTTAGCGCGGGACGCGCGAAAAAGGGGATGCGGCCTGTCCATCATAGCGGCCGATGCGAGGTCCGCGCTCGCGGCTTTCACACCTTTGATATGGCATTTTCGTTACAGCCGGTGGATAAATCGACAGATGCCAAAGTTATCCACAGATTTTCTGGATAACCCTGTGGACAGGTGGAATCTTTGCCTTATCAATCAAGCGCGCTATCGGGAGACCATCACGCGCGACAAATGAGAAGCGCCGCGATCGATGTCGCCGGTGCGTTTCGAACCTTGTGGAAAAGCAATTCTTCAGACCATTGAGGGCCGCCCGGGCGCGCCGTGTGCGCGGAAAATATTTTTAGAGACTCCAGCAGGGGATCAGATCATGAGCTTGGACCATTCCGGCAAGTCGCACGATGAGGCGTTCGCGGCACGCAAGCAGCACAAGCCACGCTCGCTGGAACAGCCTGGGGGTGAAATGGCCGTCGAAGGCACGCAGGCCGACGAAGCACACAGCAGCGGCGAACTCTCCGAACGGGGAAAGCAGGTTTGGCGGACGGGCAGCGGTATCGATGGCGGCGGAAAATGTAGATGACCCTGGAGCGGGTATGAGCGCGGTGAATGGCTGCTTTTTGTCCGCGCTCGCCGCCCGCAGAATCGAACGCGTTGCCGCGCGCTGGCAGTAATGCCACCGCAGTCGACAACCGATGAGCTGGTCAAGTGATCCGCGCGCAAGCGGCGGTTTAACGCTGTGATGGTGGCGTGTCTCGATATCGAGCGAAGAATGCGTCGTGCGCAGCTTCGTCCACCCGTACGGGATGCCGATCGGGCGTTGCTGGATGTTTCGCCAACATGGCCGCCGGACGAATCGGGCGATGCTGAAAATTGCCGCCACAATTCGGACACACGTTGCGCAGCGTGGTCAGTGCGCACACCTCGCAAAACGTGCATTCGAAGCTGCAGATCATTGCATCGTTCGCGTTAGGCGGCAAAGTTTTGCCGCACCCCTCACATGACGGTCTGAGTTCCAGCATGTCGAATCTCCTGTGATCGATTGGGTTTAGCTTTATGCCCGACACGGGCCATCGATGTCTGAGAGTGTAGGAGGTCGGGAATCGGCAAAAGCGTCAGTGATGCGTCAATTGCTGCCGCGCGCCGATCACTGCGACACGCTGATTTGCTTATGCAAATTTATCGGTTCGCACAAGGTCCCCCGCGGCTTATCGTTGAGCGCAGTTGGCCCACTTGCGGCCGTATTGCCACAGCGAATCCCGACATGCCTCGACACTCGACGTTCACACGACGCGCTTTTCTCACCGGAGCCGGCGCACTCCTCGCATCAACCGCGTTTCCCTCTGTCGCGGACAATCGCGCGAAGGAAATTCGCATTGGCTATCAGAAAGCCGCCAGCACACTTGTGCTGCTCAAAGCGCATGGGACGCTGGAGAAACGCTTCGCACCGCTAGGTGTCGGCGTGAAATGGACGGAATTCCCCGCCGGCCCACAACTGCTCGAAGGCCTCAACGTCGGTTCAATCGATTTCGGCTACGTCGGTGAAGCGCCACCCGTGATTGCCCAAGCCGCTGGAGCCAGCTTCGTGTACACCGCTTACGAGATTCCCACGCCGCATGCCGAGGGCATCCTCGTCCACCGGGACGGACCGATCCGTTCGGTGACCGACCTGAAAGGCAAACGGGTGGCGTTCAACAAGGGCTCGGATGTCCACTGGTTTATGGTGGCAGCGCTTCAGAAAGCGGGCGTGAAGTACACCGACATTCAGCCTGTTTTTCTGCCGCCCGCAGACGCGCGCGCGGCATTCGAGCGCGGCGCAATTGATGCATGGGCAATATGGGACCCGTTTCTCGAGGCCGCCAAGCGCCAACCGAACGCAAGACTCTTGATTGACGGTGCCGGCATCGTCAGCCATCACCAGTTCTTTCTTAGCGCACGCACATTTGCGCAGCAAAATGCTGAGCTGATCGATGCCGTCGTCGAAGAGGTGGGAAAGGAAGGCGCCTGGGTGCGCGCTAACTACGCCGACGCAGCAACCCAACTTGCGCCGATCCAGGGGCTCGACGCTAGCGTGATCGAAGCAGGCCTGCGGCACTATGCGCACACCTATAAGCCTATCGATGCGGAAGTGCTTGCGGAACAGCAGAAGATCGCCGACATCTTCTCCGAGCTTCACATCATTCCAACGAAGATCGTCCCAAAGGAAGCTGTTCTCGGCACGAAGGTGTAGTCGAGCGTGGTATACCCGAGCGCGACTGGACGCCGTCCGTCGCGTGCTACTTTGCCATTTCGGAAAACAGGGATTTGACGTTCTCTGGAGGTCGGCCGATGACAGCACGTCCGTTGCGCACGACGATCGGACGTTGGAGCAAGACCGGATGCGCGGCCATTGCTTCGTATAACTGATCGTCAGTCAGGGACATGTCAGCAAGCCCCAATTCCGCGTACATGTGCTCCGAATCTCGCATCATGTCGCGTACGGGACAGCCGAGCATCCGGTTCAGTTCCTTCAACTGATCGACAGACAACGGCGTACGAAGATACTCAATGACCTCGACGGGCTCGCACGATTGGTTGTAGACGTCGTTGATAAGTTCGCAGGTGCCGCGTGATTTTGAGCAGCGTGGGTTGTGATAGATCGTGATCATGGCAGGTTTAGCATGCGCGACAGTAGGGTAGTGGATTTTAACGGTTGCTCGCCGCTTCTTCTTGCATGTCCCTCCCAGTTTATGCGCATAACGTTCGTACGGTTTCCGTCGACGAAGCGTTGCTAAGCGCTGGCCGACGTGCCAAGCGCTTTGGGATCTTTATGCGCATAAACCGGGATGGCGTTTATAAACGCCGATGTAGCCGTCCGAGCGCTGTTGAATATGCGCTCCGTATTCCGCCCGACTGCTTCGAGTCCCATTCCCCGTTCGTCGAAGTCCTTTCCATCGCTCTCCCTCCGCAGACGATGTCCTCACGCTTGCTTTATGCGCATAAACCTCTGCCAAACGTCCTATATCTGTTGGAAATAAACAAAAACGTTTGAACTAAAAAATCGACAAGGTAAAATTCAGCGGCGTCCAAAAAGAGGAGGTGAACATTGGCAGCAGAAATCATCGCGGTTACACAGCAAAAGGGCGGGGTCGGTAAGAGCACAATTGCGATGCACCTCGGCGCAGCCTTTCACGAAAGAGGCAAGCGCGTGCTTGTAGTCGACGCTGACGGGCAAAACACCCTCATCCACTGGGCTAGCGCGTCTTCAGATAGTGAGTCCGGCATTCCGTTTCCCGTAGTCAACCTCTCTGAGGCAGGCGCGCAGATTCATCGCGAAATCAAGAAATTCGTCGCCGACTACGATCTGATCGTTGTCGACTGTCCTCCCTCCATTACTGAGAAAGTTTCCGGCGTAGTCCTTCTAGCGGCAACGGTTGCGGTTATTCCGACGTCTTCGTCCCCGGCGGACTATTGGTCGAGCGTAGGACTCGTCAAACTCGTCCAGCAGGCACAAGTCATGAATGAAGACCTGCGCGCGGTCTTTTTGCTAAACAAGACGGAAGAGAAGCGAATGCTCACGCGAGAGTTGAAGCGTGCGTTGGAAGAACTCGGCTTCCCGCTTCTGCGTACCCAGATTCCGACACGCGAGGCCTACAAACAGGCGATGGCCCTCGGCCAAACCGTATTGCAGATGAACGACCGGGGCGCCAAACTCGCCAGCCTCGAGATCCGCGCATGTGCCGATGAGATCGCTGCCCTGCTACCCTGAATTTATGCGCATAAAGGTACTTGAATGAAACCGTCCCAATTCGCCAAAGGCTTCCAGGCACGCCCCGATACGACCAGTAGCGAAAAGCGCACGGCGCTCGATCGGCTCAACGCGATCGACGGGCTCGTGCAGAGCGCGCCCAAGGCTGCCAACGTCGCCGCATTCAAGCCCCCCCCTGTCCCGTCGACACTCCCGAACGAATCGGACTCGATCGATTCAGCGAACGAGTCGAGCGAATATCGCGCTTGGCGAGCTGAGCATGGCTACCGTCCTGGCCAGATCATTGAGCTCCCACTGAAGGCGATCAAGCCAAGTCCTTTTAATCCGCGATACTTCTATTTGAAGTCGTCGATAGCAGAACTTGCCGTCAACCTCGCGAAGCAAGGGCAGCAGCAGGCCATCCACGTTATTCCCGATTACGACAATCCGGGTAGCTACTTCGTCAGCGATGGTGGTCGGCGCGTCCGCGCGTTGAAGGAGGCGAACAAGGAAACGGTGAAGGCGATCGTCATCGATCTGCCTATCGGGATTCAGAGCTATAAGCTCGGTTACGATCTCAATGTCCAGCGCGACTCGCAGACGGTGTTCGACAACGCCATCGTATGGCGCCGCTTTCTGGACGAGCGACACTTCCAAAGCCAGAAGGAACTCGCTGACCATCTCGGTCTGGACGAGTCGACCATCGCAGTCGCGCTGTCGATTGCGAAACTGCCGGAAACGGTGATGCAGGAAATGGTGGCGCGGCCAGATCGATTCGGCTCGAACATGGCGTATCAGGTCGGCCGATACCACACGGCCCGCGGAACCGATGCGACGCTTCGCCTGATCAACAAGATTCTCTCCGACGATCTGAGCACGCGTCAGGTCGCGGACATCGTCAAGGGAAGGGCGACCGCGCAGGACAGCGCAAAGCCGACGGGACGTCAGCGTTACGCGCAGCGGCTCGATATCAAGCTGGGTGGTGTTTCCGTCGGCGATCTGAAGTCGTATGGAGACGATCGACTTGAACTGAAGTTGCGGGGATTATCGCGCGAAAAGCGCGACGAAATACTTCGGCAGATCGAGCAGATGTTATCGGAGCAGTAAAACACCGCTAGGGAAAAGGTGCGCCAACAGCGGCGCACTACATCAAACGCACGACGTCACATTCAGGCGGCTCGCGACTGACTCAAAGTGAACGCGAGCAGATCGCCATCCGTCGGCTCGCCCCAGGTCTTGCGCGCGAGCCAGTCGAAGAACGCTGTTTCGGTCAACTTGGACTCCAAGCCACGTCGACGCCAATCGTCTCGCAGATGAGCGCCGAGGCCCGGCAATTCGTCTTCCTCGAACGAGTTGCGTGCGAGTTCGCGCTCCCCCTCTCCCTGTTCCTCGTAAAGCGCCTGGGCCTCCTTGCGCCGATATGCCATGTACTCGCCGAGCAGGCGAGCCTTCAGATCATCGGCGGGCGCCGTCGCTGCACCTTTGCCAGCGGGGGTTGACGGCAACGCGTCCACGGGCGGCGCATAACCCTTCTTCAATGCGTCCTTGAACAATGCGGGTGCGCTGCGCACTGGTGGCAACGTCGTACTGCGCATACGCTGCTCCGTCATCTGCAGAGCGGCACGGATACGGTTTTCCTCGCTATCGGCGTAAAGCGTCTGCGCTTCCTTGAGCGGGATGCCGATCTTGACCATCCGGTCGACGAGCGTGCTATCGAAGACGTTCGGATGCTCGTCGAGCGCGAGCATCGGCTGCTTGCGCTCGGTCACGCGAAACTGGATTTCAGCGACGCGACGACCTTCGCGATGCTCGATCAGTTCGACGAAGATATTCGTGACAGCGTTGACTTCAGCGATCGCGGGACGCAGATAGTCGCGCTTGAAATATTTGTACTCGCGCTTCGCCTCGTCGCCTGCTTCCGTGTCGGGCGTACCCGAGAGGATTGGCCGCCACCATTCCCACGCTTCGCGCATTGTCAGATGGCTCGGATTCGTCAGGTAGCGCACGCAGATCTCGTACAACGCGAGTCCTGCGCTGCTGCGCAACTGGCTTTGGAACTGCAGGCTCAACCGCGCGTATTGCACCGGATCGAGCAGTTTCTTTTTGATTTTTGGCGCGAACGAGAATTCGACCCAGACGCGACGTGTTGTCGGATCTTCGAGAATTTCGGCGTCGGCGATCAGCGTCGAAATACCCCATTTGCGGCCAGGCTTCTGGCTCGACGTGCCCTGACTCCATTCGACCTGCACGGAAACCATGCGACGCAGGTGTTCCTTGACGAGCGCGGTGTCATTCGAATCGAACGCAGAGTTGGCGACGATGTCCGAAAGTAGCGCGCGATAGGTGTCGCCCGATTCGTCCGCCTGCTGCGCGACCGCGAGCAAGACGTTGAATAGCTTGCGGGTGAGAAGCGTGATCTTGCCGCTCTTGGGCTGAATGGCGATCGCCTCGACGGCTTTGCGCAATTCGGCGGAGCTTGGGCTCACCACATCGGTTTTTTTCGCGCGCTTCGTGGCCATGCGTCGAGTCAGGAAGAGATTTTGCGAAAGCATACCGGCTGCGGTGATACGCGTCTATAGCGCCTTTCTCACCTACTCGGGGTGAAATCTGTTTACGATAGCTGACTCACCAGGAGATGCTCCCGAAAAGCCTCACCTGAGAGGCCTGGGCCCATTGCGCCACAGCTTTGGTGGTCGCGGCACTCGCTCGGACAGGGGAGAAATCGTGCCCGCAATCGCCGTTAACGGCGTCCCGTAAGGACTCACCTTTCTGGACGTCGCGAATATGCGACGGACTCGAAGTCGGTCACGGTAAGCGGGCTCGTGGATGCCGGGTCGAGCCTATGCGCTCAGCAATGACGTGGGTCACGACCTCGGCTTCAAATGAGGTGCGTCGCATGAAACGTGCACCGTCACCTTCAGCAAAAGCACGTCGGCGCGGCCGCCTGCCCGTCATCCATCCATCTCGCGCATCGGCACCGGCATCTGCTGGACGAAGTCCCGAAAACCCTCACCTTTACGGGCGTGACAACAGGACTCCGCGAGGACTTCCGGCCTGGCGCACGAGGCATCAGTGCCAAAACGGTCCCGAAAACGCTCACCTATTGCGTCTGATACGACCGCAGCCGAACCAGGCTTTGGCGCGCGGACTCTATCCCGCAGAATCTCACCTTCGCCAAGTCTACCCGAGAAAATCCCATAAATTCAGTCACTTAGTCAGAATTGGCATGCGCCTTCAGAAAAAATGACACGCGGCGCGCTCCCGAATACTCTCACCCTTTTCGAATGAGAGAGCGAAATGGCATTCGTAGCGCCGATCCGCGACGCCCCCGAAAAGCCTCACCTTTGTCGGATTCGTCAAATTGCCGTTTTGTATCCCGGATCCCGCAAATACGGCCTCTCGGGCCTGACAGTCGCGTCGTTGCGCCCGTATCGCCTCACCTTAAGGTCAACATCGGCAGTAGCGACGTCCTGTAAAGGCTCACCTTTAAGCCTTGGCCCGACGCGACTGGCCCAAGATATGCGTAAAAAGCGCGCTCCCGAATCCGCTCACCTTCCCGACTTGTACGTCCCAAACTGGGGTTTCGATAGCAAACGAGCAGTTGAAGCACTCCCGAAAAGGCTCACCTTGACGGTCCGCGCGTCGACAAATACCCCACAAAAGCCACGCCGGCCCCGAATAATCTCACCTCTCCGTGCTTTTTCTTCCCGCGGAAGCTCACCAAACGGCTCGGACGCCCTCAAAACGAGCCGAAGCGGCTGCCAATTCTGCATCCTGAATCCGCTCACCGGGCATATGTCGGAGTGAAAGGGTCCGTACTCAACGTTTACAGGGAACTCCTCGACTGCACATCCCGAAAATGCTCACCTGTGTCGCCGGCGACTATTCCGGCTGGTCCTGAAGCCACTCACGAACCCTCCCGACGTGGCTCACCTCGATCCCCGAACCCCATCACTGTGAGATCCCGGGAACTCTCACCACCTGTCCCGTAAACCTTCACCCGATCGGCCGCTCAGCCTTGTCCAGTAAGCGTTTCCGCTGGCGTTAACGTTTTTAACTGGGGTTCAAGGTGTTTACTTTTATTACTCTCAACGCGCCCCCGCGAGTTCTTCGACAACGCATCTCCCAACCTAGCCCATGTACAACCGCCCGTGAAACAGTGCCACAACGACAGTGTCGAATGGAAAAGGGTTCTATAACAACGGGTTAGAGAGTATTCTTCGATTTGTTTCACGTTCGTACGGGCACGATTCAATTCGTCGCGCCGAATTCAGCGCAAAAAGGTCATCCGTGGTGAGAAAGACCCAAGTGCAGCAAAAATCGTAGCAAACGCTACGTAAATTGTTATGATTCGTCGAATTACCGCCATACTGAGGTCAACATGAATCTGGACGAAGAACGCCAGGCCATCCGAAAAGAACTCGATACGATGCGCGCGTCCGGTGCGCGTCGTCAGGATTTGTCGCTCCATGCCTGCAAGCGCCTGTTCTTCGACCTCGGTATTCGCCCGTCGATGGCTGCTGTGCGTGAATTAACGCAAACGGGCAGCGCGAGCGACATCCCAAAGGACATAGATAGCTTCTGGGAACGCATCCGGTCGGCGTCGCGCGTACGTGTTGGCGCAGGTGTGATTCCGAAAGCCCTTGAGGAGCGTGCGGGCGAGCTACTCGGTGCGTTGTTCGAAGAGGCGCTGGTACAGGCAAAGGCCTCGCTCGACGAAGAGCGACGGGAGCTGCAAGCGCTGGTCGCCGCGGCCGAGCGTGACTCTCATGAGGGCAGGATTCGAAAAGAAGTTTCCGAAGAAGCCATCCAGCGCAGCGAAGCGCGCGCCGATGCGGCTTGGGAGCGCGTGCGCCTTCTTGAGACGCAGCTTGCTTCGTCTAATACCAGCGAGTCGGCTCACCAGGAAGCGCTAAAGGCGTCTGTCAGGCGACTTGAAGCTGAAAAAGAGTCTTTGCATAAACGTCTCGATAGCGAGCAATCGACGAATGCAGGGCTGCGTGACCGGCTCGACACATTGCAGAGCGAAATGCGCCATAACACCGAGCACTACGCGCAACAGATCAAGGACGCGGTCGCCGAAGCAGAACGGCGCGTCAAGCCGATGCTCGTGGAACTCGACTCGTTACGCGCGATGGCGGCCACATATCAGGCTGGCGTGCGCGATGCGAGCAAAAAGGAGTTTGATTTCATCCAGCAACTGGCCGCTGCGAAAGCGCGTGGCGACCGCCTCGATGCCCAGTTGCGTGAGCAGTCGGACGAACTCGATCTGTTGACGCGCCAGATGGCGGCGTTGCGCGCTCAGCAAGGTATCGATCCCGCTGTCGCCGACTTGTTGTGCCAGTTGGCGAACACCGGAAGACTTAGCGCCGAGGAACTCGAAACGATCGGCACCGCGATCGACGGCCACGTTACTGTTCCCGCACGTTGCCCGAAGTGCGCTGAAGGTGAGCCCGAACTCTCGCAGGTCGGTCACCGTTATGAACTGCTGTGTCCTGAATGTGAGCATTCGTCAGGAACGGGCAGCTCGCGCTTGACGGCCGTGACGCGGTTCATGTCGATGGCGCAAACTTCCGCCGTGTCCTGACTGGAGACCGCTTTCGATTTTTCGAAAGCGCCCAAGAGCGTTAAGGTGAGCGTTTTCGGGAAGTTAATGGTGAGGATTTTCGGGGCCGTTCGGATCGTCGTCCTGCGTGGCGCCGGGCGTGGCGGGAAACGCGGATATTCCCGCGAACTGTTTCTCCTCGTCGAATTTCTCCTGTTCATTCCAGGCTTTCCATGCGCGATGTAGTCGGTTTGCGGAAACGGCCTGCGCAAATCCGAGCCACTGGCCGACAACCTCCGGTCCCACCCCACTTTCGAACAGATCAGCCGCGAAAGTGTTGCGTAACGTATGAGGGCTTGCGCGTGCTTCTCGAGACTGGCTGATTCCCGACGCCTCGACAAGCGCGTCAACGGCTCTCAGCATGGTCGCCTTGTGCATCGGACGTCCGGATGGCGAGGCCGGAAAGACCAGGTCGCCAGGCAGTCCAGCTTGCTTTCGCTCTTCGAGCCACGCGTCAATGATCGACACCGCGAACGGCGCAAGGCGTGTGCGTCGAGTGAATAGCGGATTTGACGCCTCAATCACCACCCACGGCGAGCCCGGTGTCATGCAACTAACCCCGAGCGATCGCGCCTCGCCTGTTTTGATGCCGCCGCCAAGAAAGGCAGCAATCAATGCGCGATCGCGACGTTCGCGCCAGCGCTGCGCTGGCGACAGATGCGTAACGGGCGAAAAAAGATGCGTGATCAGCGCCGTGCGTTCGGCAATCGCGAGAAATCCGGTTGGCTCGTTGTCACGTGCGTTGCGCCATTCTGCTTCGCCATCCTGAGCGATGAAACGCGCGGGGTTGGTGGACGCCAATTCGATCTCTCGCACGTGATCGAGTACACGCTCGATCAAGCGCAAATACCTGGCACGCTGTGGCTTTCGGATAGACAGGCCGGAAACGAACTCGCCGATCGACGCCATATCGACGGTGATGAGATTCTTATGACGGAGTTCGAGCCATTCAAGGAAAAGTCCCCACTGTGCCCGGTACACGTCCGCGGACGAATTACGAAAATTTTGGCTGGCGAGCCAGGTATCGAATGCGGTGCGTGGATCGAGCAGCCAATCCTGACGTTCACGATCGAACAGGTCAGTGCTTTCAGGTGCTTGCTTCGGGGAGGAGCGAATGGGATCGGTGGACGTCATCGTCTATCCTTCCGTCAGTTGCATGAAAATGATTGTAATCGGCGACACGACGAGTGGTTGGCTGTGACAAGCGTTAGGGAACGACCGGGATTGACGTTGTTTCGGCAAAGCGCCGTGGTCTTCGCAGAGCGCGAGGCAGTACACCCGCGCAGACTTTACGCGCATAAACTTCCGCCACCCGTGTGTCCGTCCGGTAAGCCCGCGCACGGGCAAACACATCCGGACATCGATTACCCGCCCCATGCGCGTCCGACGCCTTTGGTGATGGCGCGCTGCGAGCCTATCTTGGGCTTCGACTTTCGCGCCTCGTCATAAGCAGCAACAGCGAATGCGAACACAGCCGGCAATGCATTCGACTGCCCGAAGTCAACGGGATCGTCGGTCTCGGGAAAATGGAAATCGTCGGGTCGTTGAAACAGCCCGAGCATGAGCGGATCGTGCCGGCTCGCAAAACCCAGATCGGCGAGCGCTTCCGCTTCGATGGCGTGCAATAGGCGCCACGTGAGCGGCACTTGCTGCACGATGTAACGTCCTGCGATATGCCGGACGATATGTTCAAGGTCGCGCGCCGCGGACTTGAAGCGCAGCGCAGCCAGATGCTGTTCGTTGTTCAGCTTATTCATTCTTCGGCTCCGTCGGACTGCCTATACTGTACAAATATACAGTATCAACTGCAACGGAACAGGCATTGCCGAAGATCAGTTCTCTCGTAACACTATCCGTGGATCACGACCAGCAAGGCCTTCGCCTCGCCCTTCCCCGCGTTGCGAATCGCGTGTGGTTCGTCGGCGACGTAGCGCGCCGTGTCAGCGACTTTCAGGCGCTTGGTCGTTCCGGCCGCTTCGATATCGACGACGCCATGCAGAACAGTCAGATGTTCGCGCGTGCCCGGCTCATGCGCGCTCGAAACCAATGCGCCACCCGCCTGAAGGGTCAACTCATACCATTCGAATTTGCCGGCGAGCTCGATCGGCCCCCACACGCGCAGTTGATATCGCGCATCGTGCCCACTGAGCGTCGGGATGTCATGCGGGCCGGACACCGCAATCGGCTCCGGCGCCTTTTGCGGCGTAAATAGCGAATCGAGACTGACGCCAAGTGCGTTCGTCAGGCGCCACGCGACTGCTATCGTCGGATTTGCCTTGTCCCGTTCGATTTCCGACAGCATCGATTTCGACACGCCCGCAGCCCGCGACAGATCATCGAGCGTCATCTTGCGTTCGTTGCGCAATCGTTGAATCTGCTCGCCGACGCGCGGCGGTGCGGCGACCGTCTGTGCTGCCGTAGCCGCCGTGTTTGATGCGCCTCTGCGCATTCCCGAACTTGCCATTTCCAGACCTATCGTTTAGAGTTGTTCGACATACCGAACTTTAGTTCGAAAAAACGAAAATTTCCGATAAAACTGATCGCCGACTATAACAGGCCGCCGCATCCCATGGTGCGCTGCAAAGCCGGCCAATCAAGGAGCCGTTTCATGCGAGACCCTTTCCTCGCGCATCTGCGCAACACGCTCGACCAGATTCGCGCCGATGGCTTTCATAAGACCGAACGCGTGATCGCGAGTCAGCAATCGTCGGACATCCGGCTCGATAGCGGCGCGCAAGTGCTGAACTTCTGCGCGAACAACTATCTCGGCCTCGCGAACGATACGCGCCTGATCGCCGCAGCAAAAGAAGGGCTCGACAAGGACGGCTTCGGGATGGCCTCGGTGCGCTTCATCTGCGGCACGCAGACGGTGCACAAGGAGCTCGAACATGCGCTGTCCGCGTTTTTGAAAACGGACGATTGCATTCTCTATTCGAGCTGCTTCGACGCGAACGGCGGCCTGTTCGAAACGCTGCTCGACGAGAACGACGCGATCATCAGCGACGAACTGAACCACGCGAGCATCATCGACGGCGTGCGTCTGTCGAAAGCGAAGCGCTACCGTTACAAGAACAATGATCTCGCCGATCTCGAAGCGAAGCTGCGCGAAGCCGATGCAGCGGGCGCGCGTTTCAAGCTGATCGCAACCGACGGCGTCTTTTCGATGGACGGCATCATCGCGGACCTCGCAGGCATCTGCGATCTCGCGGACCGCTACGGCGCGCTCGTGATGGTCGACGATTCGCATGCTGTCGGCTTTATCGGCGAACACGGACGCGGCACGCCCGAACATTGCGGCGTGCTGGATCGCGTCGACATCATCACGGGCACGCTGGGTAAAGCGCTGGGCGGCGCATCGGGCGGCTATGTCGCGGCGCGTCAGGAGATCGTCGATCTGCTGCGGCAGCGCTCGCGTCCCTATCTGTTTTCGAACACGCTCACGCCGAGCATCGCTGCAGCATCGCTGAAAGTGCTCGAACTGCTTGCCAGCGACGAAGGCCGGCAATTGCGCGAACGTGTACGCGCGAACGGCGCGCACTTCCGTCAGGCAATGAGCGCGCACGGCTTCACGCTCGTGCCCGGCGAACATCCGATCATTCCCGTGATGTTTGGCGACGCACAACTCGCATCGGGCATGGCCGATGCGTTACTGAAGGAAGGCGTGTACGTGATCGGCTTTTCGTACCCGGTCGTGCCGAAGGGTCGCGCGCGCATCCGCACGCAAATGAGCGCCGCGCACACGGCGGAACAAATCGATCGCGCCGTGGACGCGTTCGCGCGCGTCGGCCGTTCGCTTGGCGTGATTTGAAACAGGGTATCGATACTAATGAAAGCACTGGCAAAACTCGAACGCGCACCGGGCCTCACGTTGACTCGCGTGAAGAAGCCCGAAGTGGGGCACAACGACGTGATGATCCGCATCACGCGCACCGCGATTTGCGGCACGGACATTCATATCTGGAAGTGGGACGACTGGGCGCAAAAGACGATTCCTGTGCCGATGCATGTCGGTCATGAATACGTCGGCGAGATTGTCGAAATGGGCCAGGAAGTGCGCGGCTTCGCGATCGGCGACCGCGTGTCGGGCGAAGGGCATATCACGTGCGGCTTCTGCCGCAATTGCCGCGCGGGACGCCGCCACTTGTGCCGCAACACCGTGGGCGTCGGCGTGAATCGCGAAGGCGCGTTCGCCGAATATCTCGTCATTCCCGCATTCAATGCGTTCAAGATTCCGCCTGAAATTTCCGACGATCTGGCCGCGATCTTCGATCCCTTCGGCAACGCGGCGCACACCGCGCTGTCGTTCAACCTGGTCGGCGAAGACGTATTGATCACGGGCGCGGGGCCCATCGGCATCATGGCCGTGGCGATTGCGAAGCATGTCGGCGCGCGCAACGTCGTGATCACCGACGTCAACGATTACCGGCTCGAGCTCGCGCGCAAGATGGGTGCGACGCGCGCGGTGAACGTAGCGCGCGAATCGCTGCGCGACGTGATGAGCGATTTGCATATGACGGAAGGCTTCGACGTCGGCCTCGAAATGTCCGGCGTGCCGAGCGCATTCACGTCGATGCTCGAAGCGATGAACCACGGCGGCAAGATCGCGTTGCTCGGCATTCCGCCCGCGCAAACGGCCATCGACTGGACGCAGGTCATCTTCAAAGGCCTCGAAATCAAGGGCATTTATGGCCGCGAGATGTTCGAGACCTGGTACAAGATGGTCGCGATGCTGCAAAGCGGCCTCGATCTCTCGCCGATACTTACGCATCGCTTCGCCGTCGACGATTACGAAAAGGCCTTCGCCACGATGCTTTCCGGCGAGAGCGGGAAAGTGATTCTCGACTGGACCGTCTGAAAGCGCAGCAGACGAATACGCGCTCAACCCGCCGGAGGCCGCGCCGCCTCCGTCTGAATGACGACGTGGATCTCGTCGCCTACGGCGGGATACCACGTCGTCAGCCCGAACTTCGAGCGGCTGAACCGGCCGTCCGCTGAAAAGCCGAGCGTATCGGCTTTCGTCAGCGGATCGCGGCCGTACCCATTGAACGTCACATCGAGCGTGACCGGCTGCGTCACGCCGCGTATCGTCAGATCACCCGTCAGCTTGCCGCGCGCGTCGCCCGTGCGCTCGAAGCGCGTGCTGACGAAACGGATCTGCGGATTGCGCTCGGCCTCGAGCATGTCAGATCCCTTCACCATCTTGTCCAGTTGCGCGACGTTCGTGTCGATGCTCGCCGCGTCGATCGTCACGGTCACCTGGCTCTTGTCGAGCCCGCCTTCCTTCCAGTCGATCTGTCCCGCCACGCGATCGAACCGCATCATGAAGTGCGAATACCTAAAGTGATCGACGTCGAATGTGACGCTCGTGTGATGCGGGTCGAGCTCGTACTCGCCGACAGGCACGCGCGCCTCGGTTTGCGTGACCGTGTGCGTGACGACCTGCAGCGGCGTGCACGCGCCCAGCGCCGCGGCAAGTGCGACCGCCGACACGACGCAGCGAAAAGCGATGCTCATGACAGTCATCCTTTGAACGGTTTTCCGACACGATAATGCATGCAGCGCGAACGCGTCATTTGACGCGAAGCTGGCATTAACTTGACGAAGGAGAATGATCGTTCTACCCTTCGCGGATGGTTACTTCTGATGACACGTCAAACGCTGCGGCCGGCGCGCGCGAGCGGCTGCTCGATGCCGCGGAAGCGCTGATCTACGCGGGCGGCATCCACGCGACGGGCGTTGATGCGATCGTCCGGCAGTCGGGCACCGCGCGCAAAAGCTTCTACACGCATTTCGAATCGAAAGATGCGTTGGTGGCGGCTGCACTCGAGCGGCGCGACGAACGCTGGATGCAATGGTTCATCGACAACACACTGCGCCGCGGCAAGCATCCGCGTGCGCGTCTGCTGGCAATGTTCGACGTATTGCGTGAATGGTTCATGTCGGAAGACTTTCACGGTTGCGCGTTTCTCAACGCAGCGGGCGAGATTGCGTCGGCTGACGATCCCATTCGCGTCGTCGCGCGCGAGCACAAGGAGCGTCTGCTCGATTTCGTGCGGACGCAGTGCGATGCGCACGTCGCGTCGACGGTCGGCGATAGCCGGCGCGCCGCGCGGCTGTCGCGGCAATGGCTGATCCTGATCGACGGGGCGATCGGCGTGGCGCTCGTTAGCGGCGACGCCGATGCAGCGCTCGATGCGCGCGCCGCAGCCGCGCATCTGCTCGATCCCGCAACGACCGAAAATTCTGCAAGTGCAAGCACCCGTTCGCCGAACAGGCGAGCGTCCACCTGACGCAGTTCAACGAGGAAACATCATGGCCGACATCGAAAGACGTCCTCCCGTCCCGCCCTTCACGCGAGAGACAGCGATCCAGAAAGTACGCGCCGCGGAAGATGCGTGGAATACGCGTGAGCCCGAGCGCGTGTCGCTCGCTTACACGCCGCAAAGCAAATGGCGCAATCGTTCAGAGATCTTCTCGGGACGCCCGGAAATCGTCGCGTTTCTCACGCGCAAATGGGCGCGGGAACTCGACTACCGGCTAATCAAGGAACTGTGGGCCTTCACCGATAACCGCATCGCGGTGCGCTTCGCCTATGAATGGCACGACGATTCGGGCAACTGGTTCCGTTCATACGGCAACGAGAACTGGGAGTTCGACGAGAACGGTCTGATGGCCTTTCGCCACGCGAGCATCAACGACAAGCCGATCCGCGAAGAAGAGCGCCTGTATCGCTGGCCGCTCGGCCGTCGTCCCGACGATCATCCAGGGCTGTCGGACCTGGGCCTCTAAAATATTTGTATCGAAACGGTTCGAAACGGTGAACGCGCGCACGACGCGTTCACCGGGCCGGCTTCGTTCGTCCGCTATCGTTGCTGTCTGCACGCGCGTTGTCGTTCCGAGCGCACACTCCACATCAGCTGTAGGAATTGTGGGGTAGAGTGCGCGACTGGAAAGCAATTCGACCAAATCGCGACATTGAAGACGCCGGCGCGCGACCGGTTGCGGAGAGCACATGCCGTTTGCAACGATCAAGAACAAGATACGTCGTGCATGCGTGGCGGGTCTGGTAGCGGGCGTCGGTTTGATCGGGACGTCGGCGGCGCGCGCGGCCGACTGGTGCAGCGGCGGCGTATGGGTCGATGCGATGCTCGCCTCATATCACATCGACCCGGACCCCGGCACGGACTTCGAGCAGTTCAATCCGGGCCTTGGCGTCGAATGCTGGCTCAATGGGCAATGGGCATTGACGGCGGGCGGCTTTCGCAATTCGTTGCGTCGTCCGTCATGGTATGGCGGCGCCGTGTGGGCGCCGGAGTTCGTCCACTGGGGCTTCGTCCGCCTCGCCGCGATTGGCGGCATTATCTCCGGCTATAACTACGGCAGCTGGGGCCTCGGCCACAATCATACGATTGGGCCTGTCGTGGCGCCTATCGTGATGGTCGAATACAAGCGCGTCGGCGCAAACTTCATCCTGGTTCCGCCCATCCCTTCGGATAACCTGCCGTTCACAATCGGGTTTCAGGTCAAGGTGAAGTTCTGAGCGAACCGGCCAGTTCCCGCTCCCACGGTGGGAGCGGTTGCCACGCGGCCGTCAGGCTATCGATGAACATCCGTACTTTCGGCGCGACCTGTCGCCGTGTCGGGTAGATCGCGCGAATCGGCGAACCGCGCGGAGCGAACCGTTCGAGTATCGGCGTCAACTGGCCGCCCCTGATTGCGCTCGCGAGCAGATACGTCGGCAGATGGACGATGCCCACGCCATGTATCGCCGCTTCAACGAGCGCTTCCGCGCTGTCCATGCGCAATCGTCCGTTCAAACAACCCGGCAGCTCGATCGAGCCTCCGACGAAGCTCCACGGTTCAGGCCGTCCAGCACTGACGAACTGCAGGCATTCGTGATCGAGAAGTTCGGCGGGGTCCCACGGCGTGCCGCGTTCGGCGAGATAAGCAGGAGAGGCGCAGGCAAGCAGACGTTGAGTCGCGACAGTCTCGATTACGTCGAGTCGCCAGGTTGCCACGTTACGGCTGGAGCAGTTGCTTCAAGGTCGTGCCACGTGTTCTGAAGGTGACGATTACCGCGAGACTCAGCAGCGCGAGCAATCCACCCGCTCGCATTGTGGCTGCAATTCCGATGTGATCGACTATCGCTCCCCCCAGCGAGCCGAATGCAATCGACACCTTAACCGTCGTTACGAAGAGTGCCGAACACGCTTCAGGGTGATCTGGTGAACTCATCTGCATCCAGACGCTCAGGCACAGCGGAATAGCGCCGTATGCGGCACCCCATACCATCACTGCGGCAATGACGACTGCCTGAGAGGTTTGTAGCAATGGCAACGTCAGCAGCGCCAGCATGATGAGACCGCCCAATGCAAGCAGTGACACCTCAGGTGAAGAGTGACAACCGCCGAAGCAGCGAAATTCGCCACGAAGCCGACAATGCCGAAGCCGAGCAGAACTGGCGCGATCCACGACGCGGGAAATAACGCGTTTCGCTCCAGGAACGGTGCAATGTATGTGTACGCGGTGAAATGGGCCACAAACTGCAACGCGACGAGCAGCAGGCTCCGTCGAACATTGGAGCGCAACAGCATTGCGCCAAGATCGTTCGTCTTCATCGCGGCTTTTGGTGGAATCGTCGGGAGCACGACCCATCGCAACGAATGGTGAGGCTTTTCGGGAGGCTGGATTCGGTGAACATCGACAGCAATCCACACATCACCTCAAGAGCCAAAACACCGGGAAAAAGCCGAAAAAACCGAGCGTATGCAGTTCGCCACGCATCCGAAACAGGTCGCCCGTTCATCAAAGGTGAGCTTTTTCGGGGTGTCGGATGCAGGCACAACCGGCTCCCGAAATCCCTCACCTTTGCGATCCACCCGTGCGAAACGGCCTCGCGCGTCAATCACCGCAACCGCACCGACGCCGTTCATAATCGCAGGCAACCCGATCCATTGCTTGCGGCTGAAGGCGTCTATGAACGATTCGAAACTGGACTGGAGCGACGTCCGAATCTTCCTCGCGGTCGCGCGCTGCGGCACGCTGGGCGCGGCTGCGCGCCAGCTCGGGCAGACCCAGCCGACCATGGGCCGGCGTCTGCGCGCACTGGAAGAAGCCATCGGCCACACGCTCTTTCAACGCACGGCCGAAGGCTTCGTGCTCACCGACGAAGGCCACGCGGTACTGACCTACGCCGAGCGCATGGAAGAAGAGGCGCACGCGTTCATGCGCGCGCTCGCCGGCAACGAGCAGCAATTGTCGGGCGGGCTGCGCGTCTCGTCGTCGGACTGGTACGGCATACACGTGTTGACGCCCGTGTTCGCCGGGTTCCTCGCGCGTCATCCGCAGATGTCGATCGAGCTGATCACCGATTCGCGCCGCTACAACCTCGCGCGCCGCGAAGCCGACCTGGTGTTTCGCATCACGCCGTTCGACGAACCCGACGTGATCCAGCGCAAGCTGATGCATATGGATTACGCGCTCTATGGCCGCATCGATCTCGTCGCGCCCGTGCGCGGTGATGGCAAAGGCCAGTCGCTGATCACCATGGATACGGCATTCGGCGAGTTGCCCGACGTCGCGTGGATCAGGCAGATGCTGCCGAACGCGCACATCGCGTATGCGAGCAACAACCGCGGCGTCCAGGCGCGCATGTGCGCGGAAGGCGGCGGCTTCGCGGTGCTGCCGTGTCCCCTCGGCGACAACACGCCGGGCCTGCGCCGCATCGACCTGGGCGAAGCGCCGCCCGGCCGCGACGTATGGCTTGGCTATCATCGCGACCTGAAGCGCCTTGCACGCCTGCGCGCGTTGCTCGATCTCGTGATCGATCGGCTCGCGAACGTGTGAGCCGCGGAACACACTCCATCAATCGACGTCGACGACGATCTTCCCGCGCGCGGTGCGCTCCGTGATCGCGTCGTACGCGCGTTCCGCCGATGCCAGATCGAAGCGGCGCGGATCGAGATGCGGCGTGAGCTTGCCTTGCTCGACGAGGCGCGTCGCCTCGGCAAGCATCTCGCCATGATGTGCGCGCTGCTCGCCCGTGAGCAGTGGATGGAGCGTGAACACACCTGAATACGTCGCTTCGCGGAACGACAGCGGCGCGAGCGCGTGCGTGCCCCAGCCGAGCGCGCTTACGACATGGCCGAAATGCTTGACGGCTGCGAACGACGCATCGAGTGTCGCGCCGCCGACGGTATCGACGACGAGATCGAATCCTTCGCCCGCGGTCAGTTCGGACACGTATTGTTCGACGGAGCTTGCGGCATAGTCGATCGGCGTTGCGCCGTAGCGCGCGACGACATCGCGATCGCGCGCGCTTGCTGTCGCGAACACCTGCGCGCCGAGCGCGCGCGCAAGCTGAACCGACACGTGCCCGACGCCGCCCGCGCCGCCTTGCACGAGCACGGTCCGGCCGGCCTGCAGGCGCGCCCGGTCGACGATCCCCGCATACGACGTGATGAACGCGAGCGGCAGCGCGGCGGCTTCGCGCATCGACAGATTGGACGGCTTGTGCGCGAGCAGTTGCGCATCGACGGCGGCGTATTGCGCGAGCGATCCCTGAACGCCGCCGACGCCTCCCGTCATCCCGTATACCTCGTCGCCGACCTTGAAGGCTGTGACGTCGGCGCCGAGCGCCGCGACCACGCCCGCGAGATCGATGCCGAGCACGAGCGGCAACGGGTGACGCGCATGCGCGGCGTTGCCTGCACGGATCTTCGTGTCGAGCGGATTGAGGCCGCTTGCGTTGATCCGCACCAGCACCTCGCCGCGCGCGGGCTCGGGGATGGGCAGGGTCGTCGGTTCGAGCGGACCTTTGTACTGGTTGAGAACGAGGGCTTGCATGGACATGATGTGCTCCGGCAGAAGTTGAACGCAGCTGATGAAGAGCATCATCGGCGAAACGCTGAACCCTGGTAAATCAAAGATTTAGCACGACCGCCAAACAGAAATGCATGCCGCGAGAGAGCATTGTCGGCACACGCGGGGTCACGGTGTGTTACCTGGGTCTGCGAACCGAAGCCGGCTTCGCGCAGTTCGTGCGACGTAAAGGTGAGAAGATTCGGGAGTGAGCCGGGAGGGGCGTGAACGCGCACCGAAGAAAGACTCAAACCCTTGATAGATAACGGTTTGCGGGGAGCGTCAAAGTTGCGGTGACGCGCGCTGCGCGATCATAGGTGAGGGTTTGCGGGACTCAGCAAAAGTGACGCCGGAAAGCGGGCCACAACTCACCTTCCGCACCGTGAGGACTTCAGACAAGACCGCTGATGTGTCTGCCGTCGCGATGCGACAGCACATCGGCGAGCCGTTCCATCGATACGGGCTTCGTCAGGTGATAGTCGAAGCCGGCTGCGAGCGCGCGCGACTTGTCGGATTCGGATGAGTAGCCGGTTAGCGCGATCAGGAACATCTGCGCGAGCGCCTTGTTCGAGCGGATCGTGCGCGCCACTTCGAAGCCGTCCATCTCCGGCATGCCGATATCGATGATGCCGACCTCCGGCATCTGCTTTGCAGCGACCTGCACGGCTTCGCGTCCGCTGCGCGCGACCATCACTTCATGGCCCTCCAGTTCGAGCAGCAGGTGCAGTGCGTCGAGCGCGTCCGCGTTGTCGTCGACAAGCAGGATGCGGCTTGGCGCGGCGCCCATCGTGCCCGATACATCGGGTGCGATGGGCGGCTCACGATCGAGAATCGGCAGGCGCAGCGACACGATCGTGCCTCTGCCGACACCCTGGCTGTCGAGTGCGATCGTGCCGTCATGCAGTTCGACGAGCCGCTTCGCGACCGCGAGCCCGATGCCAAGTCCGCCTTCCGAGCGGCGCATGCTGGATGGCGACTGCGCGAACAGTTCGAACACATGGGCGAGCGCTTCGGGGCTCATGCCGACGCCATTGTCTTCGATCACAATCGACAGCATGCCGCCAGGACCGGCGTCGTCGTCTGGGTTATCGGCCTGCACGCGCAGTTGCAGCGTGCCGCCTGCGGGCGTGTACTTGGCCGCGTTCGACAGCAGGTTGCCGATTACCTGGCTCAGCCGCACATGATCGGCGCGTACAAAGACGGGCTGGTCAAGCCCTTCGATTACGAGGCGATGCTTGCGTGCGTCGATGTGATGCTTGAGTGCCGTGATCGCGTCGTACACGATCTCGTTCAGCGACGTGCGGCTGTATTTGATTGCAAGCTTGCCGTGCCGCAGCCGCGCGGCGTCGAGCAGATCGTCGACGAGCGTGCGCAACTGGCGCATCTGCCGGTGTGCGATGGCGAGCACGTCGGTAGCCTGTTCCTCGCCTGCACAGAGCAGCTTGAGCGCGGCGATCGAGCTGTCGATGGGCGCCATCGGGTTGCGCAGTTCATGACCGAGCATCGCGAGGAATTCGTCGCGCCGATGCGCTGCGTCTTCGAGCGCGCGCCGCGCCTGTTGCGCGGCGGTGGCTTCCGCCTCGGCTGCCTGTTGTGCATCGAGCAAGGTCAGCGCGGCGCCCGCAAGCACGGCGAGATTGCCGAGCAGGCGCACGTCTTCGCGGTCGAAACGATGGTCGTCGTGTGAAGCGACCCAGATTGCCCCTAACTGTTTCGCACTGGCGCCGCGCGTCGGGATAGGCGTGACGATGCCTTCCGTGATCTTCGCGCCTGCTTCCCGCAGGCTCTTGAAGTACGCGTGCGGCTCGACGAAAAGTTGCGGCGCCCCGAGTTCGAGCGTCATCCCACATGGGCATTCGGCCCACGCCGTCGTCCTGCCTTCGAAGCCGGCGCACGCACCCGCGACCGCGCGCCAGCGAAACACCGCTTCACCGTCGCTCATGGTTTCGAGCAGACTGATGCCTGCGCTGCCCGCACGGCATGACGCGAGCGCAGCGTCGGCGATCGCCTGTAGCAACGTGTCGCGGCGTCCCGTTTGCGCGCCCGCTACGGTGACGAGCGTGCGCACTTCCGCTGCATGATCGGGCGTGCGCGCCGGCCGGTCTCTCAGATCGTCGGTACGCAATACGCCTGCCCGGCGGGCGCTTTCTATGCCGTGGCTCATGGTGCTCGATCAAATAGGGTTTGTGATGCCGGTAACAGACACGGCCGCACGAAAGGCGGGCGCGCCAGCGGGCGACGCGCCCCCCAATTGACCGAAGTATAGGCGTTGGACTGGAATGGTTGCCGCGATTTCGATGGGCTTGCGCGATGCAGGTACGGTCCGTGCGTAACGATGAGCCAGCGACCTCTGGAGAACGTGATGAATCAACGGGACGTTTATGAAGGCGGCTGCGCGTGCGGCGCAGTGGTTTTCAGGGCGACGGGCTCGCCGCTACGCGTGGGAATGTGTCATTGCATGACGTGTCGGCGGGTGCATGGGTCGGCGTTCGGCTCGTATGCGATATTCGCTTGCGGCGCGGTCTCCTTGACGGGCAGCACACGCGAGTGGCAAAGCTCGGAACAGGGACGGCGTCATTTCTGCCCCGTGTGCGGATCGGTGGCGTTCATGATGTACGCGGACCGGGACGAAATCGATCTGCCGCTGGGCGCGTTCGACGAAACAGGGCTGTTCGAGCCCGCCTACGAACTGTGGTGCACGCGTAAAGAACCGTGGCTGCCGCGCGGCGCGCGCCCGGAATATGACGAGGAGCGTCCGCGTTAAGAGTGTGCTCACGCTGTGCGCGCGCCCGCTGAGCGGCTGAAGAGAAAGACGCGCGAAAACGGCGCAAGGTTAGTAAATAAACGCGCAAAAAAAGCAGCGCAAAAAGCGCCGCCGATCGGGCTCGCGCCCGGCGCGGGCGGATCGATCCGCCCGCGCCGCGATCGCATCGACCGCTGCTATTTCTCGCTCTTCTTGGGAATTTTTGCGCCGGACTTGCGCGCCTGATTCAGCGCGATCGCGACGGATTGCTTCTGCGACTTGCCCGCTTTCTTCTCGGTCTTGATGTTGTGCGAGACCGTTTCCTTCGATGTGCCTTTCTTCAGTGGCATGACGCTCTCCTTTTCCGTTGTCAAAGACGCGCGGCGCCAATCCCTTTCGGCATTGCTGTGCGCCGCTGAAGGCCGCGAATGAACTGCGGTGGCCTGCCAACGAGCGAGCATGGCCCGTTCCCGGCCAGTGCATTGCGTGCGAGGGCCCTGTCGGGCCTGAGTCATGAAGCGCTGGCGGAAAAGCGGTACGTCGTTTGCTGAACTGTTTCTGACGACGCTGGAAGACAGGAGGCTGTCGTGAATTTCTCCTCCAATGCGGTCGGCGCGATAGCGGCAATCTTTGCCGCTATCGCGGCGGTCGGCTACGCGCAGACGGGCTGGCATCCCGCCACGCAGAGCGACAAGTCGATGGCCACGCCCGGCGCGACATCCGGCGAGCTGAAGACGCCGCGACCCGGTCAGTCATCGACGCCCGGCATCTCGGGCGCCGCGTCGGACCCGGGTGTGCTCAACAGCCGGCGTGCGCACAGCAAGCAGGGCGCGCACGACAGCCGAAAGCCCACGATGGACGCGCAGCGAGTGCGTTGATGAACGCGCGACGGCAGCGTCATCGAACGCCGCGCGAGTCGTGCAACGAGTAGTGCAGCAGGCAGCAAAGCAGCCGCGTATTCGCAAGCGTTTGTCACGCGACGACTGCGCCATTTCAATCGATGTGCCGGCAAAAACGCCGCGTCCGGCATGCAGCGTACTGGAGCCGCAACATGACAAGGCCACGGATGATTTTCCCGAAACCGCGTAACACTGTGGCCGCGAAACCCGAGTCGAAGGACGACTATCAGATCTATGCAACGTATCGCCGCACGACGGAAGGCTCGTACATGGGACAATTGAAGGTCGTGCGCAAGACGGACGGGCGCTTGCTGTTTCCTTTTACGGGTGCGCCCGACATCGGTCCGTTCACGGACGGCGACCAGGCGCGCGAGGCCGCGCAACGCCACGGCGAAACGGTCGTGCAGTCGGATCTCGACAACCCCGAACCCTGAGCCGCTGTGCACGCGCGTGCCCGCTTCACGGGCAGACATTCGTATCCGGTGCCTATAATCGCGCGACGGTATGAACGCGGCGCGTTACGACGCGCACTCGTGGACGACGGAGACACGTATGAAGCGTAAGAGCGCAATGGTGATCGGCGTGGGCGCCGAACTTGGTCTGGGCGCGGCGCTGTGCAGGAAGATCGCGGCGAACGGGTATCACGTGATCGTCGCGGGCCGCACGCAGGCGAAGCTCGACGTGGTGACGCAAAGCATCGCGGGCCGGGGTGAATCGGCGGAGCCGTTCGCGATGGACGGCGCATCGGAAGCGGACATCATGCGTCTTTTCGACAAGGCGATGTCCCCGCCTGACGATATCGACCTGCCTTCGCTCGTCATCTACAACGTCGGCAACAACCGGCACATTCCGTTTCGCGATCTGACGGAAGGCCAGATGCAGGATTTTTTGCGCTCAGGGCCGCTCGGCGGCTTTCTCGTGGGACGCGAGGCGGCGCGGCGTCTCGCGCCGCTCGGACGCGGCACGGTGATCTTCACGGGCGCATCGGCGAGCTTGCGCGGCAAACCGGGCTTTGCGCATTTCGCGGCAGCCAAGGCCGGTTTGCGCATGGTCGCGCAGAGCATGGCGCGCGAGTTCGGGCCGCTCGGACTGCACGTCGCGCATGTGGTGATCGACGGCGGCATCGACGGTGAGCGTCTGCGCAGCTCACGCCCGCAAGCCGTCGCCGAGCGCGGCGAGAACGGGCTCCTGAGCGTCGATGCCATCGCCGAAGCGTACTGGCAGATCCATCTGCAGCATCCGTCCGCATGGACGCACGAGATCGATCTGCGGCCCTTCAAGGAGCCGTTCTGAGCACACGCGGCTAACCCGCGCCCATACGGCTCTGATCGACGAACTTCTCGGTCGCGTCGTCGATCTTGCGGCCTTTGCGTCCAGTCGGACCATGCACGTAAAGCACCTTCACGTTGCTCTCTTCCGGCTGCTGCGCGACGGGTGGCGTCATCTCGTAGCGCACTTCGCGCGCGTGATCGCGCAGTTGCAGGTTCGGATTGAACACCGAGTTGAAGCGCCATAGCATGCGCACGAAATTCGTCTGTCCGCGCAAAAGCAACGAAGCCGCTTCGCCCGCCGCGCGATACAGCGCGCCCCAGCCAAGATGCTTGCGGTTGAGCACCTGTTGCGTGCGAACCAGCTCGGCGTAGAACTCGGGCAGCGGCAGCTTCGTCGGCAGCACCGCGTGCTGGATGTCGTAAAGCCGGTAATCGAGGCTCGTCAGTTGCCGCTGTTCGCGCAGCCAGATTTCCGTGCCCGGGTACGGCGTGTTCACGCTGATATTCACGATCTCCGGAATCTCCAGGCACCATTGCCGGATCGTTTCGAACCGCTCGTGGTCCCAGTCGGGATCGGCGATCAGATTGATCGCGACCGTGATGCCGAGCGAGCGCGCAAACGCGAGTGCTTCGAAATTCCTGTCGACGTCGATGCGCTTGCGAAATGCCTTGAGGCCTTCGGCATCGACGGCTTCGAGGCCGATGAACATATATTGCAGGCCGAGCCTGCGCCAATACTCGAAGACTTCCTTGTTACGCAGCAGCACGTCGCCGCGCGTCTCCAGGTAGTACTTTTTGCGAATGCCGCGCCGCTCGACTTCGCGCGCGATCGCCATGCCGTGATCCGCATGCACGAAGGCGACATCGTCGACGATGAAGACGCCCGGCTCGCGGATCGACGCCAGTTCGTCGGCCACCACTTCGGGGCTGCGCGAGCGATAGCTGCGTCCATAGAACGTCCACGCGCTGCAGAATGTGCAGTCCCACGGGCAGCCGCGCGCGAACTCGATCGACGCGCAGGGGTCGAGCACGCCGATGAAATACTTGCGCCGATGCCTCAGCAGATCGCGCGCGGGCCGGATCTGATCGAGGCTTTCGACAAAGCCCGGCGACGGCCCATCGCCTGCGCGCGTGACGACGCCCGGAATGCGCAACAGGTCGTCCTTGCGCGCGACGGCGTCGAGCAATTCGACGATCTTCGCTTCGCCTTCGCCCCTCAGCACGCAGTCGATTGCGCCGTCCGCGTGCCGGAGCATGTCCTTCGCGGTAAACGACGCGCTGTGTCCGCCGACGAACACGAAGCTGCCCGGCATTTGTGCCTTGACCGCCTTCGACAGATCGATGATTTCGGGAATATTGGCGAGATAGTTGCCGGAGAAACAGATGACGTCGGGTCGCCAGCTACGGATGAGTCTGTGCAGCGCGCGATGGGATTCGACCTGCAGGTCGATCAGGCGGATATCGTGGCCGGCTTCGCGTATCACGGCGGCGACGGTTTCGAGTCCGAGCGGTTCGAGCCTCAGGTACACGCGGGTGTACATCAGGCCACTGGGGTGAACAGCGAGCACCTTCATGAGATCTCCTTGCGTCGGAAAGTGCACGCCTGCGCGTTCGATGCGCTGCGTGCCGGGCTTTCGTGCTGGTATCCCTGGTACGGGTCGACTGCTGAGCCTGTGCGTCCTGCCGGACCTCACCGCGGGGGCTCTACGCGATTCTACTGTTCATCGGCGGTGTGTGCGCGAGCGGGGAAATGCGGATTGCGGCGCGGCAAAGGTGAGCGTTTTCAGGAGAGCGCATGCAAGCACGCCGAGCCGGCATACATGCATGGCATGAGGCGGCGCATCGTCGCATCGCAGCATGGCCGCGTGAATTCGTCAGGCGAGGTCCTTCATGCTGTCGCCGCGCCTCACTGCACGGGATGCCGCCAATCTTCCCACCCGTCGCGCAAGCGCAGCGCGATACGCTTCCACGGCGGATCGGCGAACAGAATGAGCGCGCCCAGCGCGAGGCACCCGCACACGAGAAACGTCCCGCGATAGCCGAGTCCCGCGACCAGCACGCCCGACAGCACGCCCGACAGGATCGAGCCGACCCGCGACGCGTTGAAGAACAACGCAGTCGCCGCACCGGGCGAACGCGGCATCAGGTTCTGCATATACGTCATGCCGAGACACGACGTCACGGCTACGACGAACGCGTTGAACGCCTGCATCGGAATCAGCACATTGATCGTGCCCGCTGCCGCGACGGCCACGAAATACACGACATGCACGGCCGCGCAGGCAGCGAGCCAGTTCAGCTTGTTGAGCGTCGAGCCGCGCGCGCCGAGCGCGAGCATCATCGGAATTTCGAGGAATGCGCCAAGGCCCAGCATGATCGACACGTCGAGCCGCGTGCCCTTCAGCCCATGCACGACGTAAAGCGGCAACACGATCATCGTCGCGTTCGCCGCAAGGCCGATCAACGTCAGCGCGACGACGGAACGCCAGATCTGCCGCTGCGTGCCGGGAGCAGGGCGCGGCGTGCGAGGCGGCGCGGGCGGCGGCGGTTCGGCGGGTTCGGTGACGGTCGTTACTTCGAGGGATGATGCCGGGTCGCCGGCATAGTGCGCCGGTGCGCTGTGCGGATCGCCCGCTGGCGATTCGCGGATGCGCCACACGATCGCGCCGCATGCGGCAAAGCACGCGGCGGCGAACAGAAAGAGACCATAAAAGCCAGCCGCCGCGAGCACGAGCGCGCCGACCGACGGGCCGAACACCCACGCCATCGACAACACCGTGCGCAACGTCGCCAGCGCGAACGCGCGTTCCGCCTCGTCGCGCACGGGCAGCGCGGCGCGCGCGAATGAAAACACCATCGACATCGCCGAGCCGCCCGCGCCGAGAAACGCGACGCCGATCACGAGCAGCGTCGTATAGTTGCGCACGAAACAAAGCAGCAGAAAGCCAAGCGATGCCGCGATCAGCGCGGCGAGCAGCAAGCCGCGGTGATGTCCGTGCCGGTCGGACCACTTGCCTGCCCACGCGCTCGCCACCACACCGCTTGCGGCGATCAGCGTCATGAAGAGACCGAGCCGCAAAGGCGTCATGCCCGCCTGCTCGACGCCGAACAGCGACAGATACGGCGCGGTGAACGACATCGCGATGCCCAGCATCAGTGTCGCGCCCGCAAGCGGCATGAAGGAATGGATGCGCGTGAGACTGCTGAAGCGGGAGTTCATCGAGAGCGCGTGTTCGAACTGTGGGATGCGTGCGCGAGTGACGAACACGGCACGGAGGAGGCATTGTCGAACGCAAAGCGCATCGTGCGCAACGCCCGTTTCGTCACGTTATGCAAAGAATGCGCGAAGCATTTGCGGCAAGCCGAGAGGCCCGCCCGTCGTCAAGGAGATGCGCTGCGCAGCCGCGCGAAGCGGCTAGACTGAGGGGCTCGTTGCACCCCTGCATATACCTGTCGATAAAAGACCGATGGCAAATCTCAAAGACCCGATCGAATCTTACATATTGGCGAAGGACGGCAACCGTCCACATCTTCTGGCAGATGCGTTCGCACACGATGCTTCGCTGGCCATGAACGTGAAGACGGCCGCCATTGCGTTTCCGCGCGAAACGCACGGACGCGATGCGATTGCTTCCGTATTGGTGAGCGGCTTCGCCCAGCAGTACGAGAATGTTTATACGTTCTGCGTCGGCGAGGTGCCTCGCGAAGGACAGCGCGAGTTTGCCTGCAACTGGCTCGTCTGCATGACGGAAAAGGCGACGGGCGCGGCGCGTGCCGGTTATGGCCGCTACGACTGGACGGGCGATGCGCAAGCGCGGCGCGTGACCCGGCTGCAGATCACGATCGAAGATATGGCGACGCTCCCGAGAGAAACCGCCGCGAGCATATTGGATTGGGCGAGGCGCCTGCCGTATCCGTGGTGCGATCGCGACGCGTTAAGAGCAGGCGTGCCTGACGTCGATGCCGTGCAGCGTGCTGTCGGCCAACTCTCGAGCACCTGACGCGCTAGCGAACCAGTTGATCGCCGTCGAGCGCCGCGTGCGCACCGTACGTCCACGCATGATTGCGCGTGCCGTGACCGATCGGAAAACCGGCGTAGATCGGCACGTCGTACGGCTTGAGCACATCGACGAGCATGTCGTGCAGCGTGAAGTCCGCGTTGTCGGGCAGCGGACAGCGGATGAAATCGCCGAGCACGAACGCACGGGCGCCGTCGAACACACCCGCTTCGCGCAACTGCATGATGCTGCGGTCGATGCGATAGGCAAGCTCCGTCACGTCTTCGAGCAGCACGATCGCGCCTTCGCAGCGCGCCTGCCATTGCGTGCCGGCAAGACTCGCGAGCACCGTGATGTTGCCACCCGCAAGCCGTCCTTCGACGCGCGGCGTGCCTTCGCCATACAGGCGTTGCAACGGCACGGGCGCGGCGCGCTCTTCGCGCAGCTCGGCGAGCACGCTTGCGCGCGAAGCGTCGTCGTGTCTGGTCGCGAGGCCGTTCAATGTCGGACCGTGAATCACGCGCACATTGGTCAGGCGATGAAGCGCGCCGAATAGCGCAGTCGCATCCGAAAAACCCACCAGCGTTTTCGCGCACGGCACGGCGTCCGGCACGGCATGCAGGCAATAGACACTGCCGTAACCGCCGCGCGCGACCCACACGATATCGACGGAAGGATCGGTCAACGCACGGTGCAGATCGGCGGCGCGGTCTTCGTGCTTGCCCGCGTGATAGCGATAGCGGTCACGCACGTGCGCGCCGACCCGCACGCGCAGCCCCCAGCTTTCGAGCAGCGCGATGCTGCGCTCGACATGCTCCATGTCGGGCACGCCTGCCGGCGCGACGACGGCGACCGTCTTGCCATCGAGCTTCATGCGCCCGCCTTCTTCGCCAGCAGCGCGGCCGTGTCGGGCGCGCCCATGCGGCTCGCGGCATCGGCGGGCGACACGCCGTTCGCATCGCGCGCATTCGGATCGGCGCCGTGCGCGAGCAGCAGTTCGACCATCCCGGTGCGGTTGAACATCGCGGCGATCATCAGCGCGGTGCGTCCATCGGGCGATGCGCCCTCGACATCCGCGCCATGCGCGAGCAACGTTTGAACGACGTCCTTGAAACCCTTGAATGCCGCGCCCGCGATGGGCGTCTGTCCGTTGTCGTTGCGCAGGTTCGGGTCCGCGCCGCGTTCGAGCAGCACGCGCACGGCGTCCGCGTGACCGTGATAGGCCGCAAGCATCACGAGGCTGTCGCCTTTCTCGTTGCGCAGATTCGGCGGCGCGCCTTTCTCGATGACGGCGGCCAGCACGTTCGCTTCGCCGCGCCTCGCAGCGTCGAAAATTTCGCGCGCCACTTCGAGCAGTTCAGGATCGATGTCTTCGGCGCTGCGCTTGTCGTTTGTCATGAAGCCTCTCCGCCGCGCCCACGCTGGATGGTCGCTGTGATGGTCCCGCCGCAAACGCGGCGCATCGGATAACAGAGGATACAGGCAATGGATGTTTGATGCCGTCGTTGCCTTGCTCGCTCATCGCATGCGGATGAACCTGCGTCAGGCCGGGCCGCAGGTGCGAGCGCAGTTGCGAGCGCAGTTGCGTCCGTGAGCGCAGTGAAAGCGCAATGGTGAGAATTTTCGGGAGCCTGGCGGGTCGCGTCATGCCTGCTTGCGCAGGGTCGGCTCGGCGGACCCGTTTGCCAGGATACGGTCGAGGCGGGCGCTCGCGTCCGTCAGCGCGCTGAGCGGCGCGCGCTGCAACTGCGCATCGTAGGTGCTGACGATGTGCGCGAACATTTCGATGTGCGCGTCGTCCAGACGCCAATCGTCGCTCGCGCGGCCGCGCTCGAAGGTCACGGCCAGCGCCTGATCGGCGATGCGCAACTGCTCGTACGTCATTTCACCGTAGCCGAGGTCGCACAGGAAGCCGGTCAGCAGCATCGTCTGCGTGAGGGTCTGCGCGGCGCTCAGGCTGCCTGCGCCTCGCCGCAGCGCATCGAGCGCGATATGCACGGGCAGGATCAGTTCGGCCGCCGTGCTGCGCGGGATCGGCAGCAACAAAGCCTTCGCCTGCCGCGCGCGCGCCGCCTGATTGCTGCCGGGAAACGGAATGGTCTTGGCCATGTCGCCTGCAAGTTAGTGGGAGTGCACTAGCGATAACGGCGCGTGACGGAAAAGATTGAGGGCTGATTTTCCAAAACCGCAAACGTTTGTCGAAGGCTTTTTTTGCCGTCTGTGATTCCCGGTGTGTAGGCTGCGCTACAGCTGCTTGTAGTAAAACGTCGTTCCGCACAACGATCCGTCGGGCATCAGCGCATATTTCGGCACGTCGCCGACGCGCTGCCAGCCCTCGCGTTCGTATAGACGCTCGGCATCTCCTCCCGTCACAGTGTCGAGGACCAGCACGGTCTTGCCTTCGTCGCGCGCCGCGTCGTCGGCGGCGGCCATCAGTTGCTGCGCGACGCCCCGCCGGCGCGCGCCGCGATGCACCAGCATCTTCGCGAGATCGGCGCGATGCGGCTGGTTGTCGGACTGCGCGAGCACCAGCTGAACCGTGCCGACGATGCGCCCGTCGGCGTCCTCCGCGACGAGCAGCGCGCGCTCGCCGCGTTCGACGCCGTGCGCGACCATTTTCCAGAACGCGACGGCCTTGTCGCGTGCGAGCGGCCACATGAAGCTGACGGAGGCGCCGCCCGCGACGCAATCGATCAGCACGTCGGCGAGCCCGTCTACGCACGCTGCGGCGTCCTGCGCGGCGACGCGCCGCACGCGGATCCGTTCGGTCATGGGTTTCTCCTCATCGGTGAGGCGGGCAGCGTCGAGAGCGCCACCAGATAGCGCGCCGGCTTGCGCGTGGGATTGCGGAACACGGTCGGGCAGTCGACGCGCATCGCCACGCAGTCGCCCGCTTCGAGCCGCCAGTGGGCGCCGCCCGCCGTGATCTCCATTGCGCCTTCGATCAGCCAGATCTGCTGATGGATCTCCGCCTCGCGCGCGCCCGTCTCGTAGGCGACACGCTGCCCGGCGGGAAAGTGAACCTCCACTAACTGGATCGGCGATGGGAGCGGCGGCGACAGATTGCGCCGCGTGTAGCCCGACGCGGGATCCGTCCACACCGCTTGCGTGGCTGCGCGCGCGAGCGGCGAGGGCGCTTCGGCGGGCGGCGCGGGCGCTTCGAACAGCGACGCGAGCGCGACGCCCAGCGCGGTGGCGAGCTTGTCGAGCACGGTGGCCGTCGGACTGCTCTGTGCGCGTTCGATCAGCGAAATGTTCGAGCGGCTCACGCCGCTGCGCTCGGCGAGTGCTTCGAGCGACAGGCCGTGGCCGTCGCGCAGTTCGCGCACGCGGCGCGCGATCAACGAATTGATGTCCATGTGTCCATCATAATGGAACAAAATTCCAGCATGCTGGACGAGCGAGGTTTCGCCGATCGTATGGGATAGTGCAAATGGGTTCGTGCACAATGCCCAGACGCCTCGACTCCCGAACAACAGCGATCTGAACGATGAGCCGTCGACCCGCCGCGTCAAGTCAGCCGTCCAACCGATCGATCGGCAAAACCATCGGCATCGCCGCGCTCGTGCTGGCGGGGCTCGCCATTGCGCTGCTGGCGGCGGCGCTGCTCGGCGGCTGGCTGCTGCTGCGCGGCAGCCTCGCGCAACTCGACGGCACGCAGCACGTGCCTTCGCTGTCGTCGGCGGTGACGATCGAGCGCGACGCGCTCGGCGTGCCGACCATCCACGGCGGGTCGAGAGTCGATGTCGCGTTTGCGACGGGCTTTCTGCACGCGCAAGACCGCTTCTTTCAGATGGACCTGCTCAGGCGCGTCGCGGCGGGCGAAGTGTCCGCGCTGATCGGCCCGAATGCGCTCGACCTCGACCGGCGCAACCGCCTGCAGCGATTTCGCGCCCGCGCGCACGCGATCTTCGCGGCGATGCCCGAAGACCAGCGGCAACTCATCGAGCGATATGCGGCCGGCGTCAATGCCGGACTCGCCGCGCTTTCGTCGCGGCCGTTCGAGTACTGGATGCTGCGCACGCAACCCGAGGCGTGGCGGCCCGAGGACTCGTTGCTGGCGGTCTATGCGATGTACTTCGATCTTCAGTCGTTCGAGACGCGCCGCATCCTCGCGCGCGCCGTATTGCGCGACCGCGTGCCCGCCGATCTGTACGCGTTCCTGGTGCCCGCCGCGAGCCACTGGGACGCACCGTTCGATAGCGCATCGACGCCTCCCGTCGAGCCATCGCGCATTCCCGCGACGCGGCCCGACTGGCTGTCGGCGGCGAATTCCGTCAGCGCCGGGCGCAAGCCGCACGAGGGCGCGGACGCGGCGGAGGAATCGGCGGTCGGCAGCAACGGCTGGGTCGTGGACGGCGCGCACAGCGCGCACGGCGGCGCGATTCTCGCGAGCGACATGCACCTCGGGCTGTCGCTGCCGAACATCTGGTATCGCGTCTCGCTGGCGTGGCCCGCCGCCGATGGCCAGCCGACGCACGCGCTGACGGGCGTGAGCCTGCCGGGCACGCCGCTGGTGATTGCGGGCAGCAACGGCAAGATCGCATGGAGCTTCACGAACAGCTACGGGCGCTATATCGATCTGATCGAGCTGCACCGCAATCCCGCCGACCCGTTGCAATACCGCACGCCCGATGGCACATGGGCGCGCGCGGCCGTTTTTCACGAACGCATCGACGTGAAGGGCGGCGCGAGCGTCGATCTGCCCGTGGCCGAGACGCGCTGGGGGCCGGGATTGATGGTCGGCTCGCGAGCCTATGCGCTGAGATGGGTCGCGCACGATCGCGAGGCCGTGAATCTGAATCTGCAGAAGCTCGAAGACGCGCGAACGATCGACGAAGCACTCCGCGCCGCGCAATCCAGCGGGATCCCGACGCAGAACATCATGGTCGCCGACTCGCGCGGCAAGATCGGCTGGACCTTGGCGGGTCCGCTGCCGCAGCGCGATCCGGGCGACGCACAAACGGGACCGGACAGCGACACGCCGTACGACTCCAACACGTACAAAGGCTGGCAGCGATATCTGCCGCCCGCGTCGTATCCGAAGCGGATCGACCCGCCGCTCGGCCGCTTGTGGACGGCGAACAATCGCGTCGTGATGTCGAGTGAGACCGCGCTGATCGGCGACGCGGGCGCCGACCTCGGCGCGCGCGCCTCGCAGATTCGCGACGACCTGCTTGCCGCGCCGAGCCCCGACGAGAGCGCGATGCTGTCGATCCAGACGGACGACCGCGCACAATGGATCGACGTATGGCGGCGCGTCGCGCTCGAAGCGCTCGATGCCGCCGCGCTCGAAGGACATCCGCAGCGCGCGGCGTTCCGGCAGCAGCTGCTCGCGTGGAACGGTCGCGCGGATGCCGATGCCGTAGGCTATCGCCTGACGCGGATGTTCTTTTTTTCGCTGTACGACGCGTGGTTCGGCAGGCTCGATGCCGATATCGCGGGCGCGATGCCGGGCGGCGGCAGCGGCGGTATTGCGCCGCTCGGTTTGCGCGTCGCGAACTCGCGCTATGAAGCCGTCATGGAGACGCTCGCCGAACATCATGCCTGGGTGCCGGACGGCTCCACGAACTGGCGCGCGTTCATGCTCGATCGCATCGACCATTCGATCGAGCAGTTGCCCGCGACGACATCCGTCGACGACGCGCGCTGGGGAGACCGCAACCGTGCGGCGATCGAGCATCCGTTCGCGCGCCTCGTGCCGCCGTGGCTGCCGTGGGTGCGCGGCTGGCTCGGCGCGCAGCATGATCCGTTGCCCGGCGACATCAACATGCCGCGCGTGCAGACGCCGAACTTCGGCGCGTCGGAGCGGATGATCGTGTCGCCGGGGCGCGAGCAGCGCGGCATCTTCGAAATGCCGGGCGGGCAGTCGGGGCATCCGCTGTCGCCGTTCTTTCTCGCGGGCCACCAGGCATGGGTGCGCGGCGAGAAGACTTCGTTTTTGCCGGGCGCGCCTGTGCATCGGTTGACACTCGGCCATGCGGCGCAATGATCGCTATATTGATGATTTTCGTGGAGTGTCCGAATGGAGAAGGAACGGAACAGCGATCTCGTCGCGGTGCGCGATCTGCTGCGGCAGTTCGTCAGCGAGCGTGACTGGTCGCGCTTTCATTCGCCGAAGAATCTCGCCACCGCGTTGAGCGTCGAGGCGAGTGAACTGCTGGAGCCGTTTCAATGGCTGGAGTCGGGCGAAAAAGGCGAACTCGCGGACGACAAGCTCACGGCCATCCGTCATGAAATGGCCGACGTGCTCGCGTATCTGGTGATGCTTGCCGATCGGCTCGACGTCGATCTGTATCGGGCGGTGCTCGAAAAGATCGATCTGAATCGCGCGAAGTACCCGGTGCATAAGGTGCGCGGCGATTCGCGAAAATACTCGGAGTACGACGAGTAGCGCTTCTTTCGCGTGGTTCACGCGGGCTCGACATCTTCCGCGAAGAAGCGCCTGCGCGCGTGCTCGTCGCTCGGATTGTCGGGGCCGCGGCCCTGAAGGCATGCATGCGCTGGACGGCTTTACGGCGACGGCGGATGCAGGCGGCCATCGTCGCCGAGAACGAGGCCCTGCCAGGTCGCGGGCTTGCCGGACAACTCCCAGGCGGCGATCTGCTGCGGCGTTCTGCCGATGCCGCCGCGTACGCTCGCGAGCGCGGCGTGGTCGAGTACTTCGCTCATCGGCAGGTCTTTGATGGTCAGCGTATTCATCGTAGTGCTCCTTGGGCGGCGAGGCCGCTTTGCTCGCGGGCTCGACCGATCAAACGCACGGTCCATGCCAGGCAAGCGGAGCGCGTCGCGGCGGGACGCCGCGTGTCGCACTGATGGATGCGCACCGACGACTGCGCGCCGTCTGTCGGCGCAGAACCCTCTACGCGGCGCAGATGCGGGCGCCTGCGCGATCAGGGCGATTAAGCGATGTGAGCACACAAAAAAGCCGCCCGAGGGCGGCTTGCGCGGATCACCAGCGATTCGCAAAGGACTTACTGCTTGATGCCTTCCGTCTGGATGTTCAACACGGTCTTCGTGCTGAAGCCGTAGGACTTGCCCCAGTCCATGCCGAAGTCCGCGCGGTCGAACGTCGCCGTCGATTCCGAGCCGCACACTTCGCGCTTGAGCATCGGGTTGACGAAGCACTTGAACGACTCGATCTTCAGGTTCAGCGGCTTCGTCACGCCATGCAGCGTCAGCGTGCCGATCACTTCGACAGGCGTGTCGCCGTCGAAGCGGATCTGCGTGCCCTTGTACATGGCCGTCGGGTACTTCGCCACATCGAAGAACTCGGGCGTTTGCAGGTGCTTGTCGAGCTTGTCGTTGCCTGTGTCGATCGACGCCGTATCGATGGTCACGTCGACGGTGCCCGTCTTCGCAGCGCGGTCGATCGTCACCGTGCCGTTGCTCGACTTCTTGAACTTGCCGCGCCATGTCGAGATGCCGCCGAAGTGATCGGCTTCGAAGCTCGGGTACGTGTGGCCCGGATCGAGCTGATAGGTGTCGGCGGCGGCCATCGCATTGAACGACATGCCCGCGATCAGCGCGCCCGCTGCGATCAACAGTTGTTTCTTCACGTTATTCTCCTGAATAGATGAGTGTGCCCCGCGCGCTCAATGCTTTGCGGCGACGATGTGAAACTTGATGACGACGTCGTCCGCCACCACCGTGGTGTCTTTCCATTCGCCCGTGCCGACGTCGTACTGCGTGCGTTTGATGGGCAGCGAGCCGTCGAACGTCTGCGTCGCGCCTTGCTGCGTGATCGCGACGGGCACCGTGATGACCTGCGACTTGCCTTTGATCGTCAGCTTGCCGGTAACCTTGTACTGATTGCCGCCGGCGGGCGCGATCGCTGTCGAGACAAACGTCGCCTTCGGGAACGTCGCGCTGTCGAACCATTCCTTGCCGCGCACCTGCTTGTTGTACTCGGGGTCGCCGAGGTCGTAGCTGCCCGTATCGATCGACAGGTTCGCGCTGCCCGCCGTGGGCTTCGCAGGGTCGAACGTCAGTTGCGCGGTGAAGGCCTTGAACGCGCCGTCGACGGGCACGTTCATCTGCTTCGACGTTGCGACAACCGTGCTCTTGCTCGTGTCCACTTGCGCGAAGGCGGGCAGTGCGGCGGCGAACAGGGCAGCCGTGACGGTCGCCAGCGCCCGGCGATAAACGATGTTCTTCATGGTCGTGAATGGGTGGAGCGCAAAACGCGCTGAATGAGCGGGTTCATTTGAGGAAAGGGATCATTCGTGCCAGCAGTCCGTCGCGCTCGACGAACTGATGCTTGAGCGCCGCCAGCACATGCATCGCGAACAGTGCGAGCAGCGTGTAGTTCAGCGCGACATGCGCGATGCGCAGCGCGGCCTTCAGCGCGTGGTCGGGGCCGATGATGGTGGGCAGCGGCAGCACGCCGAGATACACGACCTGCACGCCTGCCGCGGAGCTGAAGAAGTAGCCCGTGAGCGGAATGGCGAGCATCAGCACATAGAGCAGCGCGTGCGTCGCGTGTGCCGCGGCCCGTTGCCACGCGGGCATCGGGGCGGGCATCGGCGGCGCTTCATGCGTCGCGCGCCATACGATGCGCAGCACCGCGAGCGCGAATATCGTCACGCCGATCCACTTGTGCCAGGAGACGTATTTGAGCTTGGTCGGCGTGAAGCCCGGAATGTCCGTCATGATCCAGCCGAGATAGAAGCCGCAGATCATCAGCAGCGCGATCAGCCAATGCAGCGCAATAGCCGTGCGGCTGTAGCGCTGTGTCTTGCCTGCGCGTGGAGATGAAGCGTGGGACGTCATAAGCAGTCGCGTGTTTCTGATTGAATGCGAATAGTAGAGAGCCAATTCGCCAGTGAATAGCCGGACAAAGAAGAACACTTCGTTGCTCAGGTATGGCTAATGACCCGCTGATCGGCGCTGCGAACGGGTCGAATCGGCACACTTGTGCGCCGGGACGCGCCGCGCGGCTCGCGCGAGATCCGACCGTCACGCCAGGATGGGGCGGCCAATGGTGAGGCGGCTTGCCGTCGATGTGCTCACGGATGCGCTTGAGGTGAGACGATCCGGGAGCCGCGGAACGGTGAGTTGCCGCGTAACCCGCGCAGCACTGTCGTGAAAGGTGAGGCTATTCGGGAGCTCGTGCGAATGGTGCGGCGCCGGTTAACCGGTGACGATCAGCAGCGCGCCCGTGACAATCAGCGCGCCGCACCACAGCCAGTCGAAATTGATCCAGCCACGGCGCAGCATGCCGAGCCCCAGGTACTGATAGGCAGCGAGCGCGATTGCGCCTGCCGTCGCGAGCGTCACGACGGTATGCACGGCCGTGACCTGGCCGACCGATTCGAGCGACGCGCCGACGGGCATTCCCGCGCCGCACAGCGGCAGCAGCGCGGGCAACAACATCAGGCCCGCGCCATGCATCGTCGCCATCGCCGCCGACCATACCGCGAGTCCGACGAAGCCCGCCGTCATGCCGATGCGCACGCGTTGCCGGTGGCCGTAGAAATGGTGATATCCGGCCCATGCGATCAGCAGCGCGCCCATGAACGCGCGCAAATGCTCAGTGTGCGTGAAGAGCCCGAGCGCGACGGCCGACGTCGTGACGAACGCCACGGAGACGGCATGCCCGAGCGCGAGCGGCGGCAACGCCATCAGCAGCGCCTTGCGGCTGCGATGCTGAAGCCCGAGCGCCGCCGCGAACAGCCAGCCCATCGCGGGATTCACGCCATGAAAAATGCCGCTGCCGATCACCGTTGCCCATACGCCGTTCATCGCGCCTGCCTTTGCCCGTGCGTTTGCGTCGTCACGGGTAGCAATACGAATCCGACGACGCATCGCCGCCTTCGAGCCGTATCTGATGCGGACGGTGCGACTTCGGCCAATCGACGAAGAAGTCGTTCGTTGCCGACAGGCCGCCGTTCTTGTCCGTATCGAGCCTGACCATCCAGCCGTCGAGCCCCTCCGTGTAGAACTGTTCGTCGATCGCGCCATACAGAGAGTTCGTGAAGTACACGCGGCTGCCGTCGCGGCTCACTTCGACCATCTGCGGGCCGCCGTTCAGCGGACGTCCGCTTGCCGCCGGATGCGTCGCGCGCGCCGCAATGCCGCCGACGCGCACCGTGCCCGTCAGTTCGGGCTTCATCGGGTCGGAGACGTCGTATTGCCGGAGGTCGCCCGTGCCCCAGCACGACACGTAGAGGAAGCGATCGTCGAGCGACAGCGCGATATCCGTGACGAGCGGCGGCACCGCGCCGAAGCCCTTGAGCATCGGCGGGAGCACGGCGGCGTCGGCGGGCTCGGCGGGAATCTCGATCACCTTGCGCGCGGCCCATTCGCCGCCATCGCGATACCACGTCCAGATCGACGCCGACAAATCCTTGAGGCTGATCACCGAGTTGACGAAGCCGTAGGCCCGGGTGGGGTCGTGCGCTGGGCGCAGCTCGAACACGAGCTGGTTCTCCGCGCCGAAATCGACCATCTGCTTGTGCTTGCGCGTGTTCATGTCCCAGAAGTGCAGCCGGTGCCCGTACTGGCCGCCGAGCAGCACTTCGGGCACGAGCCCGTTTTCGAAGGTCGCGGGCAGGCCCCATTCGCTCGTCACGACGGTGTCGTAGCCGAGATGCCACCAGCCGTCGTACGACAGCTCCTGCGGGCCGCGATCGATTTCCCATTGGCCGCGAATATCGAACGTTTCGTGGTCCATCAGGAAGATGCCGCCAGGCGCTTCCCCTTGCGCGTTCGCAAGCGACACCACATAGATGCCCGCCGGTCCGCAGTGAACCGTATGCGGCCGCGTATAGCCCGCTTTCTGCGCGACTTCGTCGGGTTCGAGCACGCGCACGATCTGCGGCTTCCGCTTGTCGGGCTTCGTATCGAGAATATGGAGGCGCGACGAACGCAATCCGGGCACGACGAGATAGCGGCGCTCCGTATGCGGATGCGGCGCGTTCGGACACAGGCACGAACTGCACGCGTTCCAGCCGAAGTGATGCAGCTCGTCGCCCGTATTGGGCATCGGCACGCGGCTGACGATACGCCCGTACTCAGCCGAGCCGGGATCGACATCGACGACGGCGAGCTCGTCGGGCGTTTCGCGCGACGGATCGAAGCTCGCCACGTATGCGACGGTCTCCTTCGGCGCGCCTGCGGCCATGCGGGCGGAAGGATAGAAGGTCGGATCGGGTTTCCATGTCGCCATATCTCAGTCTCCGAAGATGTTGCGATGCGGCACGCGGTTCGCCCGCGCCATCGACTACGACGCTGCGTGCGTGTGAGGTTTCAATGTAGGCAATTTCGAAGCTTTGTGCGGGACGGTTCATCGCGACGGGGATGATTTCCTTCACGCATCGAACGCCAGGGGACGCGATTGCAGCGGTATGGCCGCAACAGCGCCGCCAGTCCATGCGCGAGCGCCGGGCAGATTAAAATGATGCGGTTCCTCCGTTTTTCTCGCCGCTTCAGGCCGCAATCCGATCATGCGTTCATGGCGTCTCGACCGTCCCGCTTCGCAAGGGCAGCTGGATCTCAGCCGCGCGACGGGGCTCGTGTCGTCGATCGGCAGCGAGGACTCGAATGCGCTCGCCGCCGAGGTGCTGAAGCTGCTCGGCGACATCGGCGCGATTTCTCAATGCACGATCTTCGCGTACGAATTCGGCAACCGGCCGCGCACGGTGTCGGTGGCCGATCATCGCGGCGGGCGCTTTCTGCGCGACGTCGCCGACACGTACGCGCGCCACTTCTATGCGCTCGACGGCAACCAGAAGATCGTCTCGTCGGCGCGCAGCGAGAAGCCCGGCTCGACACTCGTGTTGCACCAGCAGACGAGCGACGACATCCTCCACGAAGCGTATCGCGCCGCGTGCTATCAGCAGCCGAACGTGTCGGACCGCGTGTCGCTGCTCGTGCAGCCGACCCCGGATATCTGGCTCTCCGTGAACCTCTACCGCGACCGCCGCTTCGGCAACTACCATCCGCGCGAAATCGCGTTAATCGAAGCGATGGCGCCGCTGATCGCACACGCGGCGAAACATCACTATGCGATTTGCGGCCAGCGCGACATGGCGATCTCGCACCTGATGCTTGCGCGCGTGCGCGGCCTTTGCCCCGAACTGTCGAAGCGCGAACTCGATGTGCTGACGGGCGTGCTCGAAGGACGCACCGCGCAGGAGATCGGCGACACGATGGGCATCAAGGCGACGAGCGTCGTCACGTATCAGAAGCGCGCGTTCCGGCGGCTCGGCATTTCGAGCCAGCGGCAGTTGTTCGCGCTGTGCATCGGGCCCGGCAAGGCTTGACGCTTTACCGGTTACGGCAGACCTATCCGCGTTTTCCCCAGGCCTTCCGGGGCGCCCGCTTGTACCCAAAATGAGGACAGGCGGCGCAATGCCGCCCTCCATACTGCGACGCATCGCCATGCGCCGATCGACGGCGCGTCGAAGCGATTGCACCGGACCGCGTCCGGGATAGCGTCAACATCGGAGACATCAGTATGGAATCGACCTCGCGAGCGGGTGCACTGCATTCGAGCCCTGCAACGACCGCGCCGCAAGCGAACGAGCAGCCCGTGATTGCGAAAGTGTCGCGGCACTTGCTGTGGTTTCTGTTCGTGCTGTTCTTCTTCTCGTTTCTCGACCGCATCAACATCGGCTTCGCCGGCCTGACGATGATGAAGGACCTGGGACTCACCAGCACGCAGTTCGGCCTTGCGACCACACTGTTCTACGTCGCATACATCGCGTGCGGCATTCCGGGCAACATCGTGCTGGCGCGCATTGGCGCGCGCAGGTGGATCGGCACGATCATGATCGCGTGGGGGCTTGCGTCGACGGCGACGATGTTCGCGACGAGCCCCGGCACGCTGTATGTGTTGCGCGTGCTGGTCGGCGTGACGGAAGCGGGCTTTTTGCCGGGCATTCTGCTGTATCTGACGTACTGGTTTCCGGCCGCGTACCGTGCGCGCGCCAACGCGCTCTTCATGATCGCGATGCCCGTGACGGCCGCTGTCGGTTCGGCGCTGTCGGGCTTCATTCTCGGACTCGACGGCGCGCTCGGCCTGAAGGGCTGGCAGTGGCTCTTTCTGCTCGAAGGCTTGCCGTCGGCGATTCTCGGCCTCGTGGTCTACGCGTATCTCGACGACAGCCCGCAACGCGCAGGCTGGCTCGACGCGGAAGAAAAGCGCACGCTGGCGGCGACGCTTGCCGCCGAGCATCGGCAAGACGTGACGGCGGACGCGTCAACTTCGCATCCGTCGCCAACGTCACAAGCGCACGGCGGCAAGAGCATCGCCCGTGAGCTGCTGTCGCCCGTAGTGGTGAAGTTTGCGATTGCGTACTTCTGCCTCGTGAATACGCTCGCGATGGTTGCCGTCTGGACACCGCTGATCGTGAAGAGCTTCAGCGCCGATGCGAGCAATCGGACGATCGGCCTGCTCGCGGCGATTCCGCAGGTCTGCACGATCGTCGCGATGATCTGGTGGGGACGCCGCTCGGACCGCAGGCAGGAGCGCAAATGGCACCTGATGCTGCCGATGCTGTTCTCCGCCGCCGGCTGGTTGTGCACTGCATATTCGGCGAACCCCGCGTTGCGCATGCTCGGCGTGTGCCTCGCATCGGCGGGCTCGTACACGGCGATGTCGATCTTCTGGACGGCGCCCGATCACGCACTGAGCTTTCGCGCCCGCGCGATCGGCATTGCCGTCATCAACGCGACGGGCAATATCAGTTCGGCGCTCAATCCGCTCATTGTCGGCTGGTTGAAGGACGCGACACGCAGCTTTTCCGCCGGGCTGCTGTATTCGGCGGCGCTGCTCGTGATCGGCGTGCTCGTCGTGATGATGTTGCCGATGGATAAACGTGATGCGCCGCGTGCGCGCATTGCCTGACGGTCGCGCCAGCGTTAGTTAATAAAGGTCGCTTGAAGGGTTCGAATCAGGAGCATTGGATGAACAAGGAATTCAAACCATATCCGTTCACCGCGAAGCAATACGCGGCGCATCTGCCGCAATTGAAGCAAGGCACGGACGTGAAGCGCCACGCGGTGACGATCGTCGGCGGCGGGCCGGTCGGGCTGGCCGTTGCACTCGGTCTCGCGAATCATGGCGTGCCATCGGTGCTGATCGAAGCGGACGACTCCGTTTGCTACGGCAGCCGCGCGATCTGCATTTCGCGCCGCAGCCTGGAGATCATCGAGCGCCTGGGCGCCGTCGATGGCTTCCTGAAGACGGGCCTGCCGTGGACGGGCGGACGCAGCTTCTATCGCGACACGGAAGTGCTGCACTTCACGATGCCGCAGGACGAAAACCAGAAGCTGCCGCCGATGGTGAATCTCGCGCAATATCACATCGAGCAGTTTCTGCTCGACGCTGCTGAAAAGCGCGCCGAACTGATCGATATCCGCTGGCAAACGCGCGTGAAGTCGATCGACTCGCGCGACGATGGCGCAACGCTGCAGCTGTCCACGGCGGACGGCGACTACGCACTCGATACCGACTGGGTGGTCGCGTGCGACGGCGGGCGCAGCACGATACGCGAAGCGCTCGGCTTGCAGTTGCAGGGCACGAGCTACGAAGGGCGCTATGTGATCGTCGATATCGAGCTCGACAGTGATCGTCCGACGGAACGCCTTGCGTATTTCGATCCGTCGTCGAATCCGGGTTCGACCGTGCTCGTGCACAAGCAGCCCGACAACGTGTGGCGCATCGACTATCAGTTGCGCGACGGCGAAGACGCCGAGCAGGCCGTGAAGCCCGAGAACGTGATGCCGCGCGTGCAGAGCCTGCTCGACATGATGGGCGAGAAGGGCGCGTGGTCGCCGATCTGGATCACGATCTACAAGGCCAACGCGCTGACGCTCGACCGTTACCGGCACAACCGCGTGATGTTCGCGGGCGATGCCGCGCATCTGGTGCCGATCTTCGGCGTGCGCGGCGCGAACTCGGGCATCGACGACGCGGATAACATCGCGTGGAAGCTCGCGTTCGTCGTGAAGGGGCTGGCGTCGGAGAAATTGCTCGACAGCTATTCAGATGAACGCGTCGCCGCCACTCACGAGAATCTGAGCTACGGCACGAAGAGCACCGAGTTCATGGCGCCGCCTTCTTTCGCATTCGACTTGATGCGCAAGGCCGTGTTGAGTCTTGCTGTGAAGCATCCGGGCGTGCGTTCGTTGATCAATCCGCGGCAGACGTCCGCGATTACCTACGCGCGCTCACCGCTGAACATTCCCGATGGCGATGCGTTCGTTGCGGGGCCCGTGCCTGGCGCGGTGCTCGCCGAGTATCCCGTGACGATCGCCGAAGGCGGACATGCGCGCGAAGCGCACCTGACCGATCTCGTTCGCCCGCGCTTTACCGCGCTGTGCTTCAGCGACGCAGGCGACGTCCCAGCCGGGTTCCGTGCGCTCGCACAGACGCTGCGCGAGCGCGGCGTGCCTTTCGGGATCGTGCCCGTGAGCGCGCGCCTGAATCCGCAAACGGGCAGCGTGCACGCGTGGGATCACACGGGGCGTCTGTTCGAGCGTTATGACGCGAAGCCGGGCACGGTGTATCTGGTGCGCCCCGATGGTCACGTGCTGGGCCGCTGGCGCGACGCGAGTGCCGCCGATCTCGAAGCGGCTATCACCCGCGCGCTTTCTTGATGAACGGTTTGAACGAATGGAGAACGCGATGACCGATGCAGAACTCGACACCGTCTACACGCGGCTGTGCAAGACGATGACACAAGTGGGCGAGGCGAATGCGCCACTGTTTCTGGCGCGCTTTGCGCTGCTGGCGATCGAACAGATCGGCAACGCCGACGTGGCGGTGCGGCTGATCGATGCGGCAGGGGAGGGCGCGGGCGAGTAGTGGGCGAGTAGCGTGCTAGAAGCGGGCGAGTAGAGGGTGAGTAGAGGGTGAGTAGCGGCGGAGTAGCGGCGGAGTAGCGGCGGAGTAGCGGCGGAGTTGCGGCCGGGTCCGTCACGGCGCTTCGGCATCCTTGTCGCTATCCAGCTCTTTGATGAGCGCGTCGACGGCAACATACAGATCCTCGACGACCTTCGCCCCAACCTGCTTCTCCAGCGCGCGATATTCAGCTTCGAGCAGCGGCGCCATCCGTTCGACGATCTGCGCGCTTTGCGCCGTCAGCGATACGCGTACGCGCCGCTGATCGTCTTCGAAACGCGCTTTCGTCACGTGGCCGAGGTCTTCCATGCGCGCGAGCACGCCCGCGAGACTCGGGCTCGAAATCGTGCACAGCGCGCAAAGCTCGCGCGGCTCCAGTGGACCGTTCTCGTGCAGCGCGCGAATGACGCGCCATTGTTGCTCGGTCAGCCCCTGGGCCGTGAGCAGCGGACGAAAGCGCGCCATCATGAGTTCGCGCGCGCGCAGCAGCAGCATCGGCAGATTGCGATGCATCGTGCGCGGCGTGGAAGTGCGGGAGCGGGACGGAGCCATCTGCATCGAAGCCAGTAAAAAGATTCGCTAGGATATAAGCAAATCGGCGCCCGCGCGACAGTCGGCGACTACGGCTTTTCTTTACGCCGCCAGGTGTTTTGGATGGCTTCGTCGAATTTTGGCGCTGGCTACAATTGTGGTTCGCCGGCTCGCTTCCGCTGCGACGCAAATGCGCCGTCTGTCGCGTCCAGCGGACGAAAATGGGCAAAAACGCCCAGGAAAAACCCGAGGTCGTATTTTCCCGACCGCTCGGTCGGTTTATTCTACGCACCTTGGCGGATTTTTTTGATTGTGGGGGCTTTGTGTACGTCCAGCACCAGTTCTTCGACGATGCCGATGCGCACGCGGCCGCGCTGCGGGGCTGGGACCAGCGTTACGACCAGATCGGCTCGGGCTCGTTTCGCAGCGCCGTGAAGCAGATCGAGCTGGACGGCGTGCAGGTCTTCCACGAATCGGCGAATCTGCGTGTCGTGCAGCGCGGCCAGTTGCCGCCGAATCACATGACCTTCGGCATTCCGCTCGCAGGCGCGGGTTCGTTTGCGTTCGGCGGCGTGCGGATCGATCGCGGCGCGTTCGTGATGGCGCAGGGCGGCATGCCGTTCGAGTTTCACTCGCCGGACGACATGGCGCTGATCGGCGTCGTCGTCGATACGGACATGCTGCAAGGCGTCGCCGATTGCGCGGGAGTCGCGCTCGACGATGGCCTGTTTCGGCGCAGCGTGATCGACATTCCGAATGCAGCCTGCACGCGCGCGGGCCTGCAGCTCGCGACGCTGATCGAACGCGTGCTCGCGCAGCCCGACGCATTCGACGATGAGCACGCGCAGCGCGCCGTGCGCAGCCAGGTTGGCGAGACACTGGTCGATCTGCTCGCGTATCACGTGCCCGCGTCCTCGAACCGGCTGACGTATGCGTGTCAGGCCGATATCGTGCGGCGCATTCATGACTTCGTGATCAATCATCCCGAAGAGCCCATCGACATTCAAAGCCTCTGCACGCAATTGCGCGTGAGCAGGCGCACGGTGCAGAACAGCTTTCAGGCTGTCGTGCAGACCAATCCGCTCAACTACGTGCGCTCGCTGCGGCTTGCGCAGGTGAGGCGTCTGTTGCTCGATACGCGGCAGGCCGACCTCTCCGTCAGCGATGCCGCCGCGCAGTGGGGCTTCGTGCATCTGGGGCATTTCGCCAACGCATACAAGGCGCAGTTCGGCGAATTGCCCTCGCAGACGGCGCGCAGAAGTTCGCGGGCGCCCGTCGCGCGATAAGCGGCTTATACGTCGCGCCGGCGCGTCACAACGAGCCCGGTCCGGCCGGATGCGCAATCCGGCGGCGCGGCAGCAACGACAGCACACCCTTGAGCGTATAGATCACGATAAGCGTGCCCGTCAGATCGCCGATCACCATCGCGACGAGCCGCTCGGCGATATTCTGCGTATCGCCGCGCGACGCGAACCAGATGTGATGCAGCAGCGGGCTCGCAATCGAATAGGCGAGCGTCAGCATCAGCAGCCGCTTGGCGGTGAGGTTCGCAAGCGATGCCCGCAATCCCCAGCGCTCGCATGCGAGCCGATATACGCCGTACGGCGCAGCTGCCGCAATGATGCCGCCCGCGAGCGAGCGCACGATGTCGTGCGGAAACAGGTAGAAAAAATCGACTAGCCAGCTCGCGATCAGGAGGCCGAGCGCGCCGTCCGCGCCGAGCAGCAGCGTGCTCAGCAGCCGGATGCCGGCGGGCAGATAGATCCAGTTCACGCCGCGTACGAATTCCGAGTGCGCGAAGAGCTGTTCGTTCGCCCAGAGCGACAGGATGAACACGACGACCGTGCCCGTCACCGAATAGAAGTGCAGCCTCAAGCGTGACACCGTCGTAAAATCCACAGTTGCTGTGCGAATACAGCCGCGATGATAGCCTACCCACTCCAGATCAGACCTCGAACCTCGCAGCGCTTCGTAACGCGCCGCACCGGAACTTCCCGCATGACGCGTCCCGCGGATATCTACCTTCGTTTCCTGCAACTGGCCGAGGCCTTGCGCGGCTTGCCGTCGCTGCCCTCGCTGGACCCGCTCGAAGAGAAGATTCTGGAAATGGTTGCGCGCGCCGGCCAGAGCAGGGAGCGCCTATCGGTGCGCGACATGATGGGCAAGAGCGAACTGGGCTCGCCCGCGACGCTGCATGCGCGGCTCAAGTCAATGCGCGACAAGGGCTGGATCATGCTGACGGATACGGAAGACACGCGCCGCAAGCAGATCGAGCTTACGCAGGCTGCGCTCAGGCATTTCGACAGGCTGTCGGAGTGTCTCGTGAAGGCCGCGAGCGACCGCTAGCGCTTCTACGTCACACCGGGAGAAAAAAGAATCCGCGCTCGCGAGAACGCGGATTCAAAGGCACGCTTGAGCGGAGACTGCAAGCGGCTTGATCGTCAACAGACCTTGACGAGGAGAGAGCCAGTAAGCGCGCTTATGCGTGGTTATGCGCGGGATTGCGGCATGCGTCGACCTGCACATTCGAGTCGTTCCACGCCGAGCCGAGGATGATGCTGCAGAAGTTCAGGCGCTTGTAGTCCGGGTCTTTCAGCGCGAGCACGTCGGCCTTCACGTTGCCGAACGTCGTGAGCGGCTTGTGCTTCGTGCCGTTCGCGAACGCCTCGATGATGTTTTCCTTGAAGCTCTCGCCACGCGGATGCGCGGCAACGACCAGCTTGCGGTCGTCGTTCGAGAACTCGTCGTAGGCAAGGCCCAGCACATCCATCTCGACGCCGGCCGTCACCAGCGCGACCACGGGCTTCTTGTACTGCGGAATGCCCGGCGTCGTATGCAGCGCAATCGCGTCCCACACCATGTCGATGTCGTTTTCACTGATGCCATAGCCTTGCAGGAAGTTGCGCGCGGCGTTCGCGCCGTCGACTTCGAAGCGGTCGTGCGCGCTGCTGTACTTCTCCATCAGGCCCATGTCATGAAACATCGCGCCGATATACAGCAGTTCCGGGTCGTACTTCAACTGCTTGCGCTCGCCCGTCAGCGCGCCGAACAGGAACACGCGGCGCGAGTGGTGATAGAGCAGATCGGTTTCAGTGTCGCGCACGAGCTGCGTCGCTTCGCGCGCCATCTTGCTGTCGGGGATCTTGATGCCTGCGATGATTTCGCTCATTCGGGTTCTCCAGAAACGTGATCGACGGTGTCCGTTCGCTGTGTCCAGGTGAGCGAGCGGTGTATGGTCAAAGTGTAGGGAGAGCCCTTTTGCGCGGCAAAAGCATTGATACCCGCGATGCTGCCAACCGCGCGCGGTTTTCTGCCAACCCCGGCGGAAGCGCTTGAGGTGAGGGTTTTCGGGAGCCTTCGCGAGGGCTGCCAAGGCGCTTTCGACGGTGTTCGCGCGAGTGTTGATCGCGCGAACTCGTCGCGTTTCATTTCGGCCCGCAAAACAGCGGGCAAAAAATCTACATCCAGTCATCGCTGCATGCCGACGAAACGCCCGCGATGCTGGCGACGGTGCTGCTCAAGCGCCGTCTCGTCGAACTCGAAGCGCGAGGCGTGCTCAACGCCGAGATCGTGCTCATGCCCGTCGCCAATCCAGTCGGGCTTGGCCAGCATGTGCTCGGGCAGTTTCTCGGCCGCTTCGAGGCGGGCAGCGGCAAGAACTTCAACCGGCACTTCATGCCGTTCACGTCGTTGCTGGACCGCGCGAAAGACCGGCTCCGGTCGGACGCGCGTGAAAATCGCGATCTGATCCGCGAACTGGTGCGTGAACAGCTCGACGCGCAAAAGCCGCTCACGGAATACGAGTCGCTGCAACTCGCACTACTGAAGCTCTCTTACGATGCGGACGTAGTGATCGATCTGCATTGCTCGCTCGAAGCTGTGATGCACGTGTACACGAGCGAAGCGGGCTGGCCGGAGATCGAGCCGCTTGCGCGCTATCTGCGCTCGGAAGCGTCGCTGCTCGCGACGAACTCGGGCGGCCGGGCGGTCGATGAAACGCACAGCCTGCTCTGGTGGCACTTCCAGCAGGAGATACCCGCGGGCAAGCCGGTGCCGACTGGCACCGTTGCCGTGACGATCGAATGCCGCGGGCAGCGTGACGTCTCATACGAAGTCGCGCAGCAGGACGCCGACGCGATCGTCGATTATCTGACGTATCGCAAGGCGATCGAGGGCGACGCGCGGCCGCTGCCCGAACTGCCGATGCCCGCGACGCCGCTTGCCGGCAGCGAGCAGTTTTATGCGCCCGTCAGCGGGATCCTCGTGCATCGCGCGAACATCGGCGACCTGATTCGCGCGGGCGACGCGCTGTTCGATATCATCGATCCGCTGACGGACGAGACCACGACGATCACCAGCAATACGGAAGGCGTGTTCTACATGCGGCGCGCCATCCGCTTCGTGACGGCGGGCGCGCCGTTGGGCCGCGTGACGGGCACGCGGCCGTTCCGCACGGGCGTTCTGCTGGGCGCATGAATTTCGCGTTGGGCTCGCTTGAGCCTCGACGCGGCGGGCGCAAAGTTTAGGCGCATAAACTCGCGTTGAAGGGCGCAAAGCGTTCGCCTTGTCGCGCTGCGCCCAACGCCGTCGACTTACGGCATCAAGCCACGTTGAACCGCGCAGCCGGCTTGCTACGCGACAGGTTTGGTCCAAGCGCAGCACGAGCCGACTCGAACGCTTGCCAGTCGGCGTAATCGGGCAGCGACGGAATCGTCGCCAGTTCGCCACGGTCGAAGCCGACGAGCGACGCATCCACCATCTGTTCCGCCGGCATCACGATGCCCTGGTCGAGATGCTCGACGGGCAGGCCCGCCACGTCCCAGAACTCGGTGCGCGTCGCGCCCGGCAACACCGCCTGCACCTTCACGCCCTTGCTCGCCAGTTCGTGATGCAGCGACTGTGTGAACGCGAGTACGAATGCCTTCGTGCCGCCATAGACGCCGTTCAGCAACTCCGGCGCGATTGCGACGATTGACGCGATGTTGATGATGCTGCCACCGCCGCGTGCGACGAAAGCGGGCGCGATCGCGTATGTGAGCCGGGTCAGCGCGACGACGTTCAGCTTGATCATCGATTCCATCGTGTCGACGTTCGCATCGACCAGCGGCGCGGCCGCACCGACGCCCGCGTTGTTCACCAGCACGGTGATGCTCGCGTCCGTGCGCAGCACGTTTTCCACGCGCCGGATGTCGGCGTCGTCGTTCAGATCGGCGGCGACGATTTCGACCGAGCGGCCCGTTTCGTTCGTGATGCGCATCGCCAGCGTTTCAAGGCGTGCGCGGTTGCGGGCCACGAGGATCAGATCGTAGCCGCGACGCGCGAGGCGGTCCGCGTAGATCGCGCCGATGCCCGACGAAGCGCCCGTGACGACGGCCGTACCGAGGTGGGCCGCCGGGTTGGAAGAATTCGACATATCAATGCTCCTGAGGATAGTGGTGCAGATCGACGTAACGTCGTCTGCATGTCCGTCAGATTAGGTGCATACTCACACGGCCTCAATGTCATAGATGCCACCTTTTAGGACATCGCAGGAGTGAAGCCATGCTGCGCGTCGGAATCGTTCTGTTCCCCGGTTTTCAGGTGATGAATCTCGGCATGACGACCGTGCTGGAGTTCGCGAATCGCGAGGTGAGCGAGCCGCTGTACGAGTTCGTGCTGCTGTCCGAGCACGGCGGGCAGGTGCCGTGCTCGTCGGGCTTTGCCGTGACGACCCGGCCTTTCGACGGCGACAGCCGCTATGACACGATTCTCGTCGCTGGCGACAACGATCTGGAGCCGTCGACGCCGTCGCTGATCGCGTTTCTGAAGCGCGCGGCGCCGTCCGCGCGGCGCGTGGCGGCTGCCTGCACGGGCGCGTTCCATCTGGCCGAAGCCGGGCTGCTCGACGGCCGGCGCGCAACCACGCACTGGTACTACGCCGACGACATGCGCAGGCGCTATCCCGCCGTGAAGGTCGAGGAGGACCGAATCTTCATCATCGACGACAACGTGTGGACGTCGGCGGGCATGACGGCGTGCATCGACCTTGCGCTGGCGTTCGTCGAAAAGGATGCGGGTGTGGAGCTCGCGCGGCATGTCGCGCGCAAGCTCGTCGTGTATCACCGGCGCGCGGGCGGGCAGTCGCAGTTTTCGGCGCTGCTCGAACTGGAGCCGAAGTCCGACCGCATCCAGACGGCGCTCTCATACGCGCGGCGCAACCTGAATACGCCGCTTTCCGTCGAGCAGCTCGCGGACGCCGCGCATCTGAGCCCGCGCCAGTTCACGCGCGCATTCAGGGAGGAAACGGGGCAGACGCCCGCGAAGGCCGTCGAGCGGTTGCGCGTCGAGGCGGCGCGCCTGATGCTCGAAACGGGGCGGCACGGCGTCGACGTGGTTGCACGCGACACGGGCTTCGGCGATCGCGAGCGCATGCGCCGGGCGTTCTTGCGCGCGTTCGGCCAGCCGCCTCAGGCGATCCAGCGCATGGCGCGCGGCCCCGAATGAGGGACGCGGCTGCAAACTGCAACCGGCTTTCGCTGCGCCGCATCGTCCGAATGCAAAAGGAAACGGCTCGCCGATTGTCGCGGCGAGCCGCTTTATATGCGCGGATCGAACGGGGATAAAGCGCGACGCGCCGTTCAGATGTTCAGCTTTGAGACCTTGGTGCCCGAAAGGGACACGTCGCCCATCAGACCGGTGTTCGTCATTACGATGGCCTCGACGGGCGCCGTTGCCGTCGATGTGTCGATCTGGCCGTTCGCGCCGACCTTGATCAGCGCCACCGACGCATCCGCCCCTGCGGACCAGCCCTTCGCGTTCCGGAATGTGTCGAGCGCGTCCTGCGTCATGAACAGGAAGATGATCGCCTTCGACTGCGCGCCCGCCGTCAGGCCGAACGAGCCGGAAACCGTGCTGTAGTAGCCCGCCGTGCTGCCGCCGATACGCAGCGCGCCTTCGCCATACTGTCCGCCGACGACGAAGCCGACCTGCAGCACGGAAGGAAACACGAGCACCCCGCGCGCCTTGCCAACCAGTTCACGCGAGCCTTGCACGGTCGTATACAGCTTCGCCAGCGCGCCGTCGACGCTGGAGTCGATGGACTGCCGCTTGGACATGTCGGTTGCGGCGGATTCCCCGCTGCTCTTGGTGGTGGTGCAGCCCGACATCAGCAGACCGCCGTAGGCGAGTGCCACGGCACTTGCTGTTACGAAGTGTCTTCTTTGCATTGTCGTTCTCCGACTATGAAGCATTGAGGGGACATGCGGATTTGCACGTGTGATCGCGCGAGCGCAACAGCTACGCGCTTCAACCAATATCAGAAACGAGTCAAACGTGGGAGGGGCGTTTTTCAATTTGGTTCGAGGCGAATGTGCCGCCGCGCGAAACGATCGGGCTCGACGTTTCGGGTTGAAAAAAGCCGTGCGTTCCTCGCGAGGCGCGCGGCCGAGCACATTTCGGCGCATCAATACGCGCCGCGCATGCTTACCATCATCGGGACGAAAATAAAAAATCGCCGTGTGATAACGGCGATTTTCGATGGCGCTTCGCGTGGCTCATCCACGCACCGCATCACTGCGGCGACGCGGCGGCGCTCGAAGCGGGTGACGCGGCGATAGCGGGCGTGGCGTCGAGCGCGGTCGTCGTTTGGTGCGGTGGCGCCGGCTCTGGCGGGAGCGCCGCTTCGTGCACGGGTGCCGCCGGGGCGGGCGTGGCCGCTGAAGCGCTCGTCGCTGAAGCAGGCGCGGCCGGGTCGGCGGAAGCCGTTTGCGCGGCCGGCATGATGACGGGCGCCACGTTGCCGCCCGGTGTAGCCGGCATCGGCGTGACGACCAGCGCGGGAGCGGCGGCGGGCGGCGGCATCGGCGTGACGCTGACGGTCGCGTCCGGCACGGGCGCGCTGCGCACCACGTTCGCCAGATAGTGGCCGACGAGATCGAAGAAACCGTCGTAGAACCTGCCCGTCTGGATCGTCTCGCTGGAGATCTTCACCATCGCGTCGCTATTCGAGCGGATCGGCAGCGACAACGAGCCGAGCACGCTTAGTCCGACGCTCGCCGACGTATCGCTCTTTTTCAACGCATAACCGTTCTGCACCGCGTTCGCGTAGACGATGCTGCTGTTCGTCGCATCGTCGCCCGCCGTGCAGACGATGTGAAATTCGACCGTGAAGTGAGAGTCGCTGGCCGGCTGGAAATTCTTGGTCGCATCGACGCTGTCCGGGCGCACCAGCGTCGTCATGTAGCCCTGGCTCAATAGCGCGCGGCGCGCGCCTTCGCACGCTTCCGTGCTCGTGACCTCGAACGTGCGCGTGTACGGGCTCGTGCCGTTGCTGATGAAGTCTTCCTGCAGCTTTGCCTTGGGCGGCGTCGAGCACGCGCCTAGCGCGGCAAGCACAGGCAGGATCGACACGAGAGCGGCTCGGGAACGGCGGCTGGACATGGTGGACACACTGACGAGCATCGGACGGCAAGCATTGTAGTGCGGTTTGGCCGCAAGCCGTTATTCCCCAGACAACGAGCCCCCCACCGCGCGTTGCGCGCGAAACGGGGCGCCAACGCTAGCCCTCGCGGGTCAAGGCTGCGCTGCGGCTGCCCACGGCCGCCCCGTTCATTACGAACCGTTTCGAAAGCGCGGCGCACCCGCGCACGCAGCGTTTATCGCACGCAGCTTTGCGCCGTGCGCGGCAGTTCGACCTTGAACACCGTGCCGGCTTCGTTCGACCGGGCAGCGACGTTGCCGCCGTGCATGTGCACGATCTTGTGGACGATATGCAGTCCGAGCCCGAGAACTTCGCTAGAGCGCTCGCCCGCCGCGTTCGGGCCGAATGGTCACAAAGTACTCAGCGCGTAATAACGCCGCGCGCAAAAAGAAATCGCGCGCGGCAATCGAATCGAACGTGCTTACTGGCTTGCGCCTTGTCCAATGCCCGCTTTTTTCTGCGCGTTTTGCAAATCCTGCGGGTAATTCGGATCATTGGCAGTAGGCTTGTATCCCGCGTCTTCGAGCTTCTTCAATTCGGCGTTCTTCTTCGCGCGCGCTTCCTTGCGGGCCTGCTTGCGCTGCGCCTTGGTCGGCTTCGCAGCAGACGCGGCAGCGCCTGCGGTGGCCGCATTGTCTCCACCCGAAGCGTCCGTGTTTTGCGCGTACGCCGGTGCAATTGCGCCGATGCCGAGCGAGGCCGAGGCGAAGAGGACGATCAGTTTTCTGGCGATGTGCATTTCTTTTCTCCCGTCGACCGGAGTGGGCGCATTCGCGCCGTACTCGGGTCGCATGCAAGTTGGTTGCTGTTCTCTCAAGTCGAAGGGCACTTGAAAAGGCGTTGCGATCGATTCCGCTTGCGCGGCTCAACATGGACGAATGCGGACGAACGCGGCCCGAAGGCAATCGGCATTCCGCGCGATCCAATGTATACGACATGCACGGATCGCGCCTGGCAGGGGCATGCCGGTAGAATCCGGCTGGGATGGGCAGTTGTCCCAACCGAACGAACGTGACACGAAAGGAGGAGACCCGGATGGCCGTAGCAGCAACCGTTTATCGTGGCGATGTCGTGGAGAACACGCATATCGCACATGTTGCCGTCGTCGATACTGAAGGGCGCGTGCTGCATGCGTCGGGCGACCCGTCGCGCGTCACGCTGGTCAGGTCGGCGGCCAAGCCGGCTCAGGCGCTCGCCGTCGTCGAAACAGGCGCGCTCGAGCGCTTCGGATTCGACGACGCCGATCTCGCGCTGATGTGCGGCTCGCACAACAGCGAAGAGCGGCATATCGAACGCGCGCGGCGCATGCTCGCGAAGGCGCAGGCCACCGAGGCCGATTTGCGTTGCGGCGGACATCCGCCCATTTCCGATGCCGTCTATCGCGAATGGATCCGACGCGACTTCGTGCCGGGCGCCGTATGCAGCAACTGCTCGGGCAAGCACGCGGGCATGCTGGCGGGCGCACGGGCAATGGGCGCGGCGCTCGCCGACTATCATCTCGCCGAACATCCGCTGCAACGGCTCGTCAAGCACACGGTCGCGCAGGCGTGCGACCTGCCCGACGACGGCGTGCAATGGGCCGTCGACGGCTGCAATCTGCCGACGCCCGCGTTCCCGCTCGACCGGCTCGCGCGCCTATACATGAAGCTCGCGCGCGCGGCCGACATGCACGCGCCGCAGCGTTCGGCGAGAGACGAGGCGCTTGCGCGCATCTATCGCGCGATGACGGCCCATCCGGAGATGGTCGCGGGCGAGGGGCGGTTCTGCACGACGCTGATGCAGGCGTCGCGTGGCGCACTGGCCGCAAAGGTCGGCGCGGACGCCAGCTATGCGATCGGCGTGCGCGCGTCGGCGCAGACGGAAAAGCTCGGCGCGAAGGGCGCGCTCGGCATTGCAGTGAAGGTCGAAGACGGCAACTCGACGATCCTCTATGCGATCGTCGCGGAACTGCTGATGAAACTCGGCATCGGCGATGAAGAGGTGCATCGCGCGCTCGATCCCTTCCGTTTGCGAAGCATGCGCAACACGGTCGGCCTCGAAACGGGCCGCGTCGAAGTGGGCGTGGCGCTCGCCGAAATCCGCTAGGCGCTAGCTGGCCGACTGGCTGTCGTCAGGGGGATCGAACATCGCCTGACACTTCGGCGACAGCTTGTCGTAGTGGGCCTTCATGCACGCTTCGATCTTCTCCTTGTTCGGGATATGGATCGCGCAGAACTTGATCGCGTCGTGCTTGCAGGCCTTGGTCTGTTCGTCGCGCGTGGCGGCCGTCCCGACGTTCGCGGCCGCCACGCACGCAACAAGCAAGGCTAGCGATTTGAGCTTCATTGCCGTGCTCCATTGGTCTGATGGTCCATGCCGGATCGAAGGCGAGACCGCGGCTGGCCGCCCGTTCTTCATGTATTCAGAATCGAGTAAAGCAGGCGGCCTGACATCGATCAAGCAAAAAATGAACCCAACGCGGCGCAGCGCACTGACGACGACATGAGAACCCCCGATAATGGTGAGCTTGCATCCATTGTCAAAGCAGCAGGCGGCGCATGTCCCCCATGCTATGCTTGCATAGCTAACAGGGGACATCTCACGGGCTGCGTCGAGGGCGTCCGCAGCGGCATCGATACAGCTATCCGCATACGCACGGCCACAACAAATACATCATGGACTACCGGCATCTTCAGCAACGCAAAAGCCTGCATGCGCGGATCGTGCAGGAACTCGGCATCGAAATCGTCAGCGGCCGGCTGGGGCCGGGCGAACGCCTGCCCGCCGAAGCGACGCTATGTGAAAAGTACGGCGTGAGCCGGCCTGTGCTGCGTGAGGCGACGCGCGTGCTCGTGGCGAAAGGGCTGGTGGTGTCGAAGCCGCGCGTCGGCAGTGTCGTGCGCAAGCGCGAAGAGTGGCACATGCTCGATCCCGATGTGCTCTACTGGACGCTCAACAGTATCCCCGAAGGGGAGTTCTTTCTGTCGCTGATGACGGTGCGCCGCATCATCGAGCCGGCAGCGGCCGCGCTGGCCGCGACGGCTGCAACCGACGACGACCTCGCGCGCATTGGCTCCGCGTACGACCGCATGGAACGCGCGCAAAGCGCCGGCGATCTGCTCGAACCCGATCTGGAATTCCACCGCGCGATCATGGCGGCGACGCACAACGACATGCTCGCCTACATCGGCAACATGATGTCGCTCGCGCTGACGGAGTCGATCAAGCTGACGAGCCGCCATCCCGACACGCATGCGCTGTCGCTGCCGCGCCATAAGGCGATTCTCACCGCGATCCAGAATCGCGATGCGCTCGGCGCGCGTCAGGCGAGCCTCGTGCAGCTCGAACACGCGAGCGCCGACGCCGATACGATTCTCGGCATCGGCACGCATAGCGTGACCTGAGCTACGTTGCGCCGTGCGGCGCGTTCAATGCGAATGCGCGGGCACCTCTGCACCGCGGCAGCCCACCAGAAAGTCGAAGTCGCAGCCCTGGTCGGCCT
>NZ_JAGIPX010000254.1 GCF_017814945.1 Paraburkholderia sp. LEh10 | reverse complement strand
CGCCCAGTACACGTCCATTGCCTTCGGCCGACGTTGTCGCGAGGCCGGCGTGCAACCGTCAATGGGGACGGCCGGCGACGCCTATGACAACGCGATGTGTGAGTCGTTCTTCGGCACACTTGAAGCAGAACTGCTGTCGCGGGAGCACTTCGCAACGCATGAACAGGCGCGTCGCCGTGTGTTCTCATTCCTGGAAGGCTGGTACAACATACGCCGCCTTCACAGCAGCATCGGTTATTGTTCGCCGCTCGAATTCGAAAACCTGCATGTGCCACATCAGCCGACATCGCATCGCGGGTTGTCCACCGCCGGGCAGCGTCATGGGCGAGAGAGGCGCCCCGCTGCCCGTCCGTGGACAACCCGCTGCTCAACGCCCAATGGAGGCTAAATCACATTCAATCTCTGACTGCAGATCTGTCCGCTGAACCGGGTCACCCTCA
>NZ_JAGIPX010000253.1 GCF_017814945.1 Paraburkholderia sp. LEh10 | reverse complement strand
TGGTGTTGCCGCCAGCGAAGGGGAACCCGGTGTCAGGCGCATTGAAGTGGGTGCGATCGGACACGGGCGCCCCTTGTTGCCGCCACCAGCATCGTGAAGTGCACACCTTGGCCTTTCGCGGGAGCAAATGATGGGTGACTTCCAAAACGAGGACGCCATCGAGGTCGCGTGTGCGCCATCGTTCAGCATTGGCGAGCGTGTGATCGCGCGCTCGGTAATTCGCAACGATGGCACCTACACCGGCAAGAATATGGGCGAGCTTCTCGTGAACAAGGGCGACGCAGGCTATGTCACCCGGATCGACATGTTCCTGCAGCGGTTTTACATCTATGCGGTTCACTTCGTTGAAACAGATCGCAAGGTCGGCATGCGCGCGAAGGAACTGTGCACGCTCGATTATCTTCCCGATGACGTGCTCGCGTGTCTGGGCGAGCGGGCCACGG
>NZ_JAGIPX010000252.1 GCF_017814945.1 Paraburkholderia sp. LEh10 | reverse complement strand
GAATCGGAATCGGCGTTCGGGGCGTGCTGTTTTCTATCGCAACGTCGGGCAGGCCGTCGTTCTTTTCTTATCCGCGCAGCGGTCTCAAACCCTTGCGGACCTCATCGGCGAAGAGTTACGGTTGTTCCCACGCGGCAAAGTGCCCGCCCTTGTCGAGCCGGTTGTACCAGATGAGATTGTGATAGGCACGCTCCGTCCAGCTGCGCGGCGCCTGATAGTTCTCGCGCGGAAACACGCTCACGGCAGCGGGTACCGACACGTCGGCGGCTGCGAGGAAGTTGAAGTGCGACTCCCAGTAGAAGCGCGCGGCGGAAATGCCCGTGTTCGTCAGCCAGTAAAGCGTGATGTCGTCGAGCAGGTCGTCACGCGTCAGCGCGCCCGCGGATTCTCCCTTCACGGGGCGCCCGTACACGGCGGAACTCAGCGCCAGCGCCGGCTGGTCATATCC
>NZ_JAGIPX010000251.1 GCF_017814945.1 Paraburkholderia sp. LEh10 | reverse complement strand
AATGCTCATGGCCGCAAGCACGGGAGCATCTCGCACAGCGAGCTTCGATTCGTAGTGCAGGGTCGACCTTGCGACCGAAATTAGCGCGCACGCTCGTCGCTCCGACAGGCCCCGCGCTTTCGCGTAGGCGACCTGCTGGCGTCGGGCGGGCGCGCCTACCACTTTTTTGCGTTGATCTCTTTCATCACGTCCAGCTCAAGATCGCGCTCGGCCAGCATCTTCTTCAGTCGCGCGTTTTCCCGTTCAAGCTGCTTGAGCCGCTTGACGTCGGAGGCCTCCAGCCCGCCGAAATGCTGCCGCCAGTTATAGATGGTTTGCTCGCTGATCCCATGCTTCTTCGCGATGTCGGCGACCGGCGATTTGTCCGCCTCGCGCAGGATCGTGACCATCTGTTCCTCGGTGAACCGGCTCTTCTTCATGACTTCCTTTCTCCGTTGGAAGCCATTCTCTCAAGTTTCAGCTGGTCCGAAAATTC
>NZ_JAGIPX010000250.1 GCF_017814945.1 Paraburkholderia sp. LEh10 | reverse complement strand
CGACGTGTTCGCCCGACGCATTGTCGGCTGGCGTGTATCGAGCTCGGCGCGCACGGACTTCGTTCTGGACGCACTGGAGCAGGCCTTGTACGAGCGACAGCCGGCGCAGCAGGACGGGCTGATTCATCACAGCGACCGCGGCGTGCAATACGTATCGATCCGCTATACGGATCGGCTGGTCGAGGCTGGCATTGAGCCGTCAGTGGGCAGTGTGGGCGACTCCTACGATAACGCACTGGCTGAAACGATCAACGGCTTGTACAAGGCAGAGGTGATCCATCGCCTTGGACCGTGGCGCAATCTGCAGGCCGTTGAAATGGCGACGCTCGAATGGGTGGACTGGTTCAACAATCGTCGGCTCTTCGGTCCTATCGGCAACATTCCACCTGCCGAGGCAGAAGCCGCTTATTATGCAAATCTCACTGGGTCTGTCACTGCGGCATGACTCAAGCAAAACGGTCTCCGGGAATCCCGGGGCGGTTCA
>NZ_JAGIPX010000249.1 GCF_017814945.1 Paraburkholderia sp. LEh10 | reverse complement strand
CTGGGACGATCACGATGACGATGCGCGAGGTGGACCGGTTCAAGGTCATTCAGGCGGTGACCGAGTGTCGGCTCAAGCCAGGTCAGGCGGCTGAACGGCTGGGACTGGGCGTGCGCCAGGTGGAGCGGCTGGTGCAGCGGTATGCGGCGGCCGGCGCGGCGGGACTGGTGTCGGGCAAGCGCGGGCGTCCCGGGAACCACCAGCTGCCGCCCGGCAAGGCGCAGCGGGCGCTGGCGCTGATCCGCGAGCGCTACGCCGATTTTGGCCCGACGCTGGCGTGCGAGAAGCTGCGCGAATGTCATGGCGTTGAGCTGGCCGTCGAGACGGTACGCACGCTGATGCGGGCTGCCGGGCTGTGGATTCCGCGCAGGGAGCGCCCGCCGAAGGTGTACCAGCCGCGTAACCGTCGTGCGTGCCTGGGCGAACTGATCCAGATCGACGGCAGCGATCACCGCTGGTTCGAGGACAGGGCGCCGGCGTGCACGCTGCTGGTGT
>NZ_JAGIPX010000248.1 GCF_017814945.1 Paraburkholderia sp. LEh10 | reverse complement strand
GGACCGCATCTTACCAGCGTCGCTTTGCACCCGCCAGGGCCACTTCTGGAAGTTATTTCTCACTCGTTCCATACCGCTTTTTCCGTCTTGAAGCCACGAATCGGCGCGTTTATTCGCAGGAAAACATTCCGACTCTCAGAATCGGCGCGTCCGTTTTTCAGGTAGTCGGCGATCGCTTCACCCACCGGTGCGAGTAATGGCAGGGGCGACTCCTGACCGCCTTTTCCGTGAATGTTCAACGTGCCCGTTTCCCAATCGATGTCATCCAGCGTCAAGGAAGCCACCTCGCCACCCCGCAATCCCAGCCGGGCAAGGAGGAGCAGAATCGCATAATCCCGGCGGCCGATTGGACGGCGGCGGTCGCAACTGGCCAACGCTCGCCTGGCATGCTCAGGGGATATCGCCTTGGGGATTGACGCCATTGACCAGTCAAATACCACCGGCAAAGCCGGTGGCTTGAAATTGTGAGCGCCTCAAAGGCGCCCATAAAACCGTGAGCCGCCG